>NZ_JBNBPL010000001.1:0-463662 GCF_059412425.1 Pantoea sp. CFCC18177 | reverse complement strand
TGAAAAAGCTGCTGCAGCTGGCTTATGGAGTGCTGAAATCAGGCCGCCCGTTCGATGCAGAAATATGTCTTGCCAGGTAACTGGCAAGACGGTATCTACAAGTATCGTGCATAGTTTACGTAGGGTGCGCATTCATGCGCACTTTGTTCCGCCCGACATACCTTATATTAATATTCTCCCCCGTATTAAATCAGTGAAATTAAACTATTTCCGCTGAATATGAATATCCTCTTAGCACATCATGAATATCTCTGCTTATCCATTTGGCACATTTAATAATTATCTGAAAATAATTTGATTATTATTTGGATGTCGAAGTAATGGATTGTTCTTAAATTCCTGCAGTGATTTCACTCTATACATTCCTGCTTTCGTCACGCTTAACGACTCAATTTAAGGCAAATATTCTTAGCCTGCTAAACATTTGATTAATGTTTGGAACTGTAAAGTATTGTTATATCAGGGCCACAAAAAAACTTTTAGGACTTTCGCTAGAGTCATCTCCGTCATGCTTGTTTAATAATTGTTGAATAACCAGAAATGCTTCATTGCTTATTTCCTCATACTTCTCCTTAAAGACCTACACAGCAGCGGGAGTTAATCATATGAATAACGCCAGGAAAGAAGATATTGCATGGGTCAATACCCTCAAGGGGGCCTGCATATTGCTGGTGGTGTTGTATCACACCGTATTACCCGGATTTGAAGGAACGGTGAAATATTTGACGGCCGGTTGGATCCCGGCAGAAATATGGGTGCAGTTTAATACCGTTTTATCTCCACTGCGTATGCCAGCCTTCTTCTTTGTTTCTGGCCTGTTGGCAACCAACGGGATTCTTAATCGCCCGTGGAAGCAGGTGTTTACCAGTCGTATTACCAATCTGTTCTATCTGTACATTTTGTGGGGCTTTATTCAATGGTGGTCTATCGTGGGCATCTCCACGGAAATCACCGGGCAACGTATCTCGCATAACCTTAATGCGGCCTACGCGGGTTCACTGTTTGAGTTCCTCAAGCTGACGTTTATGGCAATGAGTACCTCATGGTATCTGTATGGGCTAGCGCTGTACTTCTTGTGCGCGAAGATATGTCACAAACAGAAAGTGGCCTTGCTGGTGGTGGCGGTGGTGTTCAACTATCTGGCGGTGGAGAAGATCATTCCGTACTGGGGACCACAGAGTGTGGCTCAGTACTTCCTGTTCTTCTTACTGGGGGCGTTCTGGAGCCCACTGATGCTGCGGATGAGTGAATGGCGTCGTGAGAACATTGTGCCATGGGCTTTGCTGGCGGCGGTCTCGGGGATTCACATCATCTTTGGTCTGGATAAGAGCTTATTCCTGTGTGTCATCGCAGTGTTGGCGAGCGTGGCGGCCTGCCGCTGGCTCAATGCGCACTTCAAAATGACCTACTTCAACTGGATTGGGCGTAACACCTTACAGATATACGTTATCCATCGTATTTTCATTGAGTACTTTGGCATGTCAGCGATCTTGTTCGCTCAACGCCATCACTTGTTTGATTATGCGTGGTTCTCGGTGCTGTGGGCGTGTTTCTATCCGATAGCGATAGTGGGAATTTGCTCGCTGTGTTCCGTGGCGGTGTGGTCCCTCACTAACCGTGGGTTGGGGCAGTCGCTGTTTGTGTTCCCGACTCTGATTGGGATGAAGCGAGGTAAGACTGCGGCGTAATTAAAAAAAGGTCGCCATCAATGGCGACCTTACATGTCAGGTGCGCATTTATTCGCACCTGATCATTTTTCGTGGATGATGCTATCAACCGATGGTCATCAAACTCGCATTCCCGCCCGCCGCTGCAGTGTTCACGCTCAATGAACGCTCAATCAACAGACGCTCCAGCAGCAGATTGGTTTCACCGCGCGCAAAGCCTTGCACTGACACAATCGCACCGTCACGCGCCGCCACCTGTTCGCACAGATGACGCAGCTGATCGGCATCGCCGTGATAGATCACTGCATCAAACTCAGCCGCTAATGCCTCTTTCACTAGCACCACGTGTGCCTGTACCGCTGCGGGCAGTTTTGCCCGCAACGCACGATGCAACTCATCGTCCTGCCACAGCGCCTTACTGCCTACGCTGGTCACTGCCGCCAACTGCGTCAGTGCGTCCTGCTCGTTGTCCGACAGGCACAGCACATGCTCACGCGGCAACAGGGTGAAGGTATTGCGTTCACCCGTTGGGCCTGGTAACACGCGCACGGTACCGGCCTGCGCCAGTTCGTCATAACGCTGACACAGTGCCAGCAGTTCTGGCTTATCTTGCGCCCATGCCAACAATGCCTGGTGCGCACTCATCAATTCAGCACGTACGCTGCTGTCTGCTGGACGCTCCGCATCCTGACGGTTAAAGGTTTTCAGCAGTGCACTGTCTGGACGGTTCGCCAGTAAGCGATAGAGATAGAGTGGACCACCGGCTTTCGGACCGGTACCTGATAAGCCTTCACCGCCGAACGGCTGCACACCTACCACCGCACCGACCATGTTGCGGTTGACGTACAGGTTACCGACCTTGGCACCGGCGGTGACCTGCGCGATGGTTTCATCGATGCGCGTATGCACGCCCAGCGTCAGGCCGTAACCGGACGCGTTAATCTGATCGATAAGCTGCGGTAGGTTGTTACGCGCAAAACGCACCACGTGCAGCACCGGACCGAAGACTTCTTTATCCAGATCGCTCACCTGATCCAGCTCAATCAGCGTTGGCTTGATAAAGGTGCCGCTGTTCCACTCTTTGCTGTCTTGCGGATTCTCCTGCGCTGCCTGATACACCGTGAAGCCTTTGTTACGCATCGCCAGGATGTGACGCTCAATATTGCCTTTGGCTTCGGCATCAATCACCGGACCGATATCGGTTGAGAGGCGTTCCGGGTTACCCATGCGGCACTCGGCCATCGCACCGCGCAGCATTTTCAGGGTGTGTTCTGCGACATCATCCTGCACGCATAGCAGGCGCAGTGCCGAGCAGCGCTGACCGGCACTGTCAAACGCTGAGGCAACGATATCCACCACCACCTGTTCTGTTAGCGCAGATGAATCGACGATCATCGCGTTCATGCCACCGGTCTCGGCGATCAGCGGAGTAGGGCGACCTTGTGGATCGAGACGACCGGCGAGGTTGCGTTGTAGCAGAGTAGCGACAGCGGTAGAACCGGTGAACATCACACCACGGACACGTTCATCGCCAGTCAGCTGTGCGCCAACGGTCTCGCCCTGGCCTGGCAACAGTTGCAGCACGCCCGCCGGGACACCGGCATCCAGCATAATCTGCACCGCCTGCGCAGCAATGAGCGGCGTTTGCTCGGCGGGTTTCGCCAGCACGCTATTACCCGCTGCCAGCGCGGCAGCAATTTGACCGGTGAAGATCGCCAGTGGGAAGTTCCATGGGCTGATGCACACTACCGGTCCCAACGGACGATGGGTTTCATTATCAAAATCGTCACGCACCATACCCGCGTAGTAATAGAGGAAATCCACCGCCTCACGCACTTCGGCAATCGCATTGTTATAGGTTTTACCCGCTTCACGCACCAGCAAACCAATCAACTGCTGCAACTGGCCTTCCATTGCTTGCGCTGCACGTTCCAGGATGGCAGCACGCTCTTGCGGTGGAGTAGCAAACCAGATCGGACCGGCATTGACTGCCGCATCCAGCGCTTCTGACACTTCTGCTTCGGTGGCGTCACGTACGCTGCCCACCACATCGCCAGGGGCTGACGGGTTGAGCACCGGGCGGCTAATGCCTTCACCGAGGTCAGCCTCAACCAAAGGTTGTGCGATCCACGGCTGGCTGGCGCTGTTCAGCAAGGCGCTGGAAAGCGATGCCAGACGATGTTCGTTGGCCATGTCGAGGCCCGCCGAGTTAGCACGATTCTCACCGTAGAGATCGCGCGGCAACGGTATTTTTGGATGCGGTAAACCAACGGCACCTTCGCTGACGCCCATTTTTTCTACGGCGGTCACCGGATCGGCCACCAGTTCGTCCAGCGGTAAGCTGTTATCGGCGATACGGTTAACGAAGGAGGTATTGGCCCCATTCTCCAGCAAACGACGCACCAGATAAGCGAGCAGGGTTTCATGCGTGCCGACCGGTGCATAAATACGGCAAGGGCGGTTGAGCTTGCCGTCGGCCACTTTGCCCACCACCTGCTCATACAGCGGTTCGCCCATGCCGTGCAGGCACTGGAACTCATACTGACCAGGATAATAGTTGTTGCCTGCCAGCTGATAGATCGCCGCCAGCGTATGGGCGTTGTGGGTAGCAAACTGCGGATAGATTAAGTTCGGCACCGCCAGTAGTTTGCGGGCGCATGCCAGATAGGAGATATCGGTGTACACCTTGCGCGTGTAAACCGGATAGCCTTCCAGACCATCGATCTGCGCGCGTTTGATCTCACTGTCCCAATACGCGCCTTTCACCAGACGGATCATCAGACGACGACGGCTGCGCTGAGCCAGATCGATCAGTGAATCAATAACAAACGGGCAGCGCTTCTGGTAGGCCTGAATGACAAAGCCGATACCGTTCCAGCCATCCAGCTCCGGCTCGAAGCACAGCTTCTCCAGCAGATCGAGCGACAGCTCCAGACGATCCGCTTCTTCCGCATCAATATTGATGCCGATGTCATAAGAGCGCGCCAGCAAGGTCAGTGATTTGAGGATCGGATACAGCTCATCCATCACGCGCTCATATTGCGCGCGACTGTAGCGCGGATGCAGTGCGGAGAGCTTAATCGAAATGCCTGGGCCTTCATAAATGCCACGGCCGTTAGAGGCTTTACCAATAGCGTGAATCGCCTGCTGATAAGAGACCAGGTAAGCTTTGGCATCGCTGGCGGTGAGTGCGGCTTCACCCAGCATGTCGTAAGAGTAGCGGAAACCTTTCTCTTCCAGTTTGCGCGCGTTGGCCAGCGCTTCAGCGATGGTTTCACCAGTCACAAACTGTTCGCCCATCAGGCGCATCGCCATATCCACACCTTTTCGGATCAGCGGCTCACCGCTCTTACCAATAATGCGGTTCAGTGAACGTGACAGGTTGGCTTCGTTGTGGGTAGAAACCAGACGGCCGGTAAACAGCAGACCCCAGGTTGCCGCGTTGACAAACATTGACGGGCTGCGCCCCAGATGTGATTGCCAGTTGCCGTTGCTGATTTTATCGCGGATCAGCGCATCTCGGGTTGGCTTATCGGGAATACGCAGCAGCGCTTCTGCCAGACACATCAATGCCACGCCTTCCTGTGAGGAGAGGGAGAACTCCTGCAACAGGCTTTGCACCATGCCAGCGCGTCCGGTTGCACCTTTTTGGTGCCGCAATTTCTCCGCCAGACTGTAGGCGAGTTGATGGGTTTTTTCTGCCAGTGGGGCAGGGAGACGCGCCTGCTCCAGCAACATCGGCACCGCGTCCGTCTCAGGACGACGCCATGCCGCGGTGATGGCAGAACGTGTCACCGACTGCGGCAGAATGTGTTCCGCAAAGTCGAGGAAAGGTTGCAGAGCCTCGTCTGGCGTGCCTTCTTCGCTGGCGGCATCCGCCAGTTGCAAGGGAATTTCAGGCAAGGATTCACCCGCTTCTAACTGCGTGAGGTAGTTAAAAATCGCCTGCTTGATCAGCCAGTGTGGTGTGCGGTCAATTTTGTTTGCAGCCAACTTAATGCGATCGCGGGTGGCTTCATCCAGCTTCACCCCCATGGTAGTGGTTCCCATGAATTCCTCGTCTTTAAATGATGTCGTCAAATCCAGCGTGGCAGCACTATCACTTAAGTTGCAACTTTGTGCAACCTTGTTAAATGTGACCTGAGTTGCATGTTTTTCACTGTCTGAGTTGTTAAAACCGAATGAATCGGCATGAAACTTGCTGCAAGAATCTCGCCAGGGTTGCAACCTACCTTAACCATCGACGTTTTAAATGGATTTGGGTGCAACTAAAAGTGTGAGTGAGTGCAACCTATTGGCATTTAAAAATCGAAGTCAGGTGAAACCAGTGTGACAGCTGTGTTAAATGCATTGTGCGCGCCGCCCCTTTGCGGCAGGATACCGCGCCTTAAGAGGAATCGCTTTCTCTGGATGCGGTAAAGCCCTGAGTTATCCCGTTCCGATAACCCAGGAAAAAAGATTGCTCTTAATGGATTACATAATAAGTGGAGAGAGTATGAGTGTAAGTACACCGATGTTGGTGACCTTTGTAATTTACATCCTCGGGATGGTGCTAATCGGTTTCATTGCCTACCGTTCAACCAAAAGTTTTGATGACTATATTCTGGGTGGTCGCAGTTTAGGCAGCGTTGTTACCGCCTTGTCCGCAGGTGCATCGGATATGAGCGGCTGGCTGCTGATGGGCTTGCCAGGTGCCATTTTCCTGTCCGGTATCTCTGAGAGTTGGATTGCCATCGGCCTCACCATTGGAGCGTGGCTGAACTGGAAAATTGTCGCGGGCCGCCTGCGTGTGCAAACCGAACATCATGACAATGCCTTAACCCTGCCAGATTTCTTCTCCAGCCGTTTCGAGGATAAAAGTAAGCTGCTGCGTGTTATCTCCGCAGTGGTGATTCTCATCTTCTTCACCATTTACTGCGCATCTGGCGTGGTTGCTGGTGCACGTCTGTTTGAAAGCACCTTTGGTATGGATTACCAGACGGCGCTGTGGGCCGGCGCGGCAGCCACCATTCTTTACACGCTGGTGGGTGGTTTCCTGGCGGTGAGCTGGACAGATACCGTTCAGGCCAGCCTGATGATCTTCGCGCTGATTCTGACGCCGGTGTTTGTGATTATTGCAGTTGGCGGTCTGGATGATTCCCTGGCGGTCATTGAAGCGAAAAGCCTCGAAAACCTCGACATGCTGAAAGGGCTGAATTTTGTCGCGGTGATCTCACTGCTCGGTTGGGGCTTAGGCTACTTTGGTCAGCCACATATCCTGGCGCGCTTTATGGCTGCAGACTCCCATCGTTCAATTCGTGCAGCACGTCGCATCGGTATGACATGGATGATTTTGTGCCTGGCCGGTGCGGTGGCGGTGGGCTTCTTTGGCATCGCGTACTTCCAGAATCATCCTGAACATGCGGCGGGCGTCAGCCAGAATGGCGAGCGCGTGTTTATTGAACTGGCGCGCATCCTGTTCAATCCATGGATTGCCGGTATTCTGCTTTCCGCGATTCTGGCGGCGGTGATGTCCACGCTGAGCTGTCAGCTGCTGGTGTGTTCAAGTGCCCTGACCGAAGACCTGTATAAAGGCTTCCTGCGTAAAAATGCCAGCCAGAAAGAGCTGGTGTGGGTAGGCCGTTTGATGGTGCTGGTGATTGCGCTGATAGCTATCGCGTTAGCGGCAAATCCGGAAAACCGCGTGCTGGGCCTGGTGAGCTATGCATGGGCAGGCTTCGGTGCCGCCTTCGGTCCGGTGGTGTTGTTCGGTGTGTGCTGGAAGCGCATGACGCGCAACGGCGCGCTGGCCGGTATGGTGATTGGTGCGCTGACCGTGCTGCTGTGGAAGAACTACGGTTACACCGAGCTGTATGAAATTATCCCTGGATTCATCTTCGCCAGCATCGCGATTGTAGTGTTCAGCCTGATCGGCAGCGGCCCGTCAGAAGAAGCTCAGGCGCGCTTCGCCGCGGCTGAAGCAGAATACAACACCAAGTAATTTTTCAGTTTTGTTGCAAACCCGCCCGTAAAATGGCGGGTTTTTTGTTTTTAGCATTCATTGCCCAATGCCCCGTATAGCGATGAAGAGGGTCAAGGTCCCATAAAGGCCATACATTAATTCTGTCTCCCACTCCGCAAATGAGAAATTATTTCATTAAGTGACTTGTATTTTTCCTCCCTGTAATGATAATCGATATCGTTCGCACTTTACGTATTTTTACCTAAGGTTTACCCTCCTTAACAATCAAGAGGTTGGTGATGTTCGTACCGTTTCTCATTATGCTGCGTGAAGGTCTTGAAGCAGCGCTCATCGTCAGCCTGATTGCCAGTTACCTGAAACGCACCCAGCGCAGCCAATGGTTTCCTGCAATGTGGGCAGGTGTCTTCATTGCGGCTGCGCTCTGCCTGGCACTTGGCATCTTCATCAACGAAACCACCGGTGAATTCCCGCAGAAACAGCAGGAGCTGTTCGAAGGCATTGTGGCTGTTGTGGCGGTGGTGATCCTGACATCTATGGTGTTCTGGATGCGCAAAGTCTCGCGCAATATCAAAGCCACACTGGAACGATCGGTTGATCAGGCGTTGCAAAAGCAGGGCGGAAGTGGCTTCCCGCTGGTACTGATGGTCTTTCTGGCGGTGGCTCGTGAAGGGCTGGAATCGGTATTCTTCCTGCTCGCTGCCTTTACCCAGGATGTGGGCTATGCGCCGCCGATTGGTGCGGTGCTCGGTCTAATCACCGCTATTGTGCTGGGCATGCTGCTCTATTACGGCGGTATTCGCCTCAACCTGGGCAGCTTCTTCCGTTGGACCAGCCTGTTCATTCTTTTCGTGGCTGCTGGCCTGGCGGCGGGGGCGATTCGTGCCTTCCATGAAGCCGGACTTTGGAACCATTTCCAGGATGTGGCTTTTGACCTCAGCAACACGCTCTCAACCCATTCGGTAATGGGGACGCTGCTGGAAGGCATTCTCGGCTATCAGGAAACGCCTAGCGTCAGTGAAGTGGCAGTCTGGTTAATTTACCTGATCCCTGCACTGTTGCTGTTTTTCTTCCCGGCACGCCCAACGGCCAATGCCGCTCGCACTACACGCTGAAATTAAATCAGGCGCGATTGCGCGCCTGTTCTTCCATGTAACAGGGATATCACTATGACGATTCGCTTCCGCCGCAAGGCGCTGTTGGTTTCAATGCTGGCTCTCTCAGGCGCCGCTTCTGCTGCATCCATCCCGCAGGTCACGGTTACCGTCACCGACAAACAGTGCGAGCCGATGTCACTGAATGTGCAGGCAGGGAAAACCCAGTTCATCATCAAAAACAACAGCCAGAAAGCGCTGGAGTGGGAAATCCTGAAAGGGGTGATGGTGGTGGAAGAGCGTGAAAACATCGCGCCTGGCTTCAGCCAGAAACTGACGGCTAACCTCGAAGCGGGCGAATATGACATGACCTGTGGTCTGCTCACCAACCCGAAAGGCAAACTGGTGGTCTCTGGGGAGTCGAAAACCGCTGCCAAAGGCAAAACCGACATCATGCAACTGGCTGGCCCGATTACCGACTACAAAACTTACGTGATGAGCGAAGTCAAAGAGCTGGTGGCGGGGACGCAGGCCTTCACCGATGCGGTGAAAGCGGGCGATTTGGAGAAAGCCAAAGCGCTGTATGCGCCAACGCGTGCGCACTATGAGCGTATTGAACCGATTGCGGAACTGTTCTCCGATCTCGACAGCAGTATTGATGCCCGTGAAGACGACTTCGAGAAGAAAGCGGAAGATCCTAAATTCACCGGTTTCCACCGTATCGAGAAAATCCTGTGGGCTGACAAAACCACCAAAGGTGCAGAAGAGTTCGCCACTAAGCTGAACCAGGATGTGTTGGATCTGCAAACCCGTATCAGCGAACTGGCATTCCCGCCAGCCAAAGTGGTCGGTGGCGCTGCCGGTCTGATTGAAGAAGTGGCGGCCAGCAAAATCTCTGGTGAGGAAGATCGTTACAGCCGCACCGACCTGTCTGACTTCCAGGCTAACATTGATGGCGCACAGAAAATCGTTGATCTGCTGCGTCCACAGTTACAAAAAGCTAACCCGCAACTGCTGGCGAAAGTTGACGCAAACTTCAAGAAAGTGGACGGCATTCTCAGCAAATACCGCACCAAAGACGGATTTGAGTCTTACGAGAAGCTAACCACCGCTGACCGTAATGCGCTGAAAGGGCCGATCACCACCCTGGCGGAAGATCTCTCCCTGTTGCGCGGTACTTTAGGTCTCGACTAATCATGAGTAATAAAAATGACGCGGCGCAACCGTCGCGTCGTCGTTTATTGCAGGGATTAGGCATGCTGGGCGGCGCTGCCGCCCTCAGTGGCGGCTGTCCGTTCCATACGGCAGCCGCGGCTGACAGCTTCTCTCCCGGCACGGTTGCACCCGATGGACGCCAACAAGCGCAACCCTTCTACGGCCCGCATCAGGCTGGCATTATCACTCCGCAACAGGCATCCATGATGCTGGTGGCATTTGATGTCTTAGCCAGTGATAAAAGCGATTTAGAGCGCTTGTTCCGCCTACTTACCGCGCGCTTTGCTTTCCTGACCAAAGGTGGGTCAGCGCCAGCAGTGCCTAACCCGCAGCTGCCGCCGATGGATTCCGGTATTCTCGGTGCCGATATTGCACCTGATAATCTCACCATCACCTTGTCAGTCGGTACCTCCTTGTTTGACGAGCGCTTTGGTCTCAGCGCCCACAAACCGACGCAGTTGCAAGCCATGACGCGTTTCCCCAATGATTCGCTTGATGCCGAGCAGTGTCATGGCGATCTGTTGATCCAGATTTGCGCCAATACCCAGGACACGGTGATCCACGCACTGCGCGACATCATCAAGTACACCCCAGATCTGCTGGCGGTGCGCTGGCGTCGTGACGGCTTTATTGCGGACCATGCTGCACGCAGCAAAGGTCAGGAAACGCCCATCAACCTCTTGGGCTTCAAAGACGGCACCGCGAATCCAGATACGCACAATAATGCACTGATGGATCAACTGCTGTGGGTCACGACCAATCAGCAAGAGCCTGCCTGGACGGTGGGTGGTAGCTATCAGGCGGTGCGTATTATTCGTTTCCATGTTGAAATGTGGGACCGTACCCCGCTGGGCGAACAGCAGACCATTTTTGGCCGCGAGAAATTATCCGGTGCGCCATTGGGTATGAAAAATGAACACGATGTGCCGGATTACAGCAAAGACCCCGATGGTGATGTGATTGCACTCGATGCGCATATTCGCCTCGCCAACCCACGTACGCCTGCAACCGACAGCAGTTTGATGCTACGCCGAGGTTACAGCTACTCTTCTGGTATCACCGGAGCAGGGCAGTTAGATATGGGGTTATTGTTCGTCTGTTATCAGCATGATTTAGCCAAAGGCTTTATAACGGTACAGAAGCGTCTGAATGGCGAAGCGCTGGAAGAATATATACGCCCGATTGGTGGCGGATACTTTTTCGTTTTACCCGGTGTCCCTGATGAAAAACATTACCTTGGGCAGCCTCTACTGCAGGCTTGATTAATAAATGCACAGTTCCTACGCAGCGATAAGGTCGCGTAGGGGCTTTTTTTACTTGCAACAAACTTTCCCCCGGCCTCTTCCACTTCCGAATGTTCTGAAAAAGTTCGCCGCGCACTAAATAATCCATCACTCTGAAAGATATAGATAATTTAATTTAAGACGAAAGTTCTCATGCTTCGCTTATCTGTTTTTCTTTAGCGTGACGTAAAAATACTGTTGCAAAGCATGGTTAATTTGATGCACTTTACTCATAAGCGTTGTCAGTTGTGTGGCTAAGTCCACTGGAGTTCGCGCATGACCCGGTCCTTCTATGGACAGTTAAATACACTTCAGCTAGCGCAGTACACTGCGGGGGATTTCTTCCCTCCAAAGTATCCTCTTCACTTTTCAATTATCGTTTCCGAACTAACGCCAATTCTTTACCGGTGCGCTACAGCGCTTCGTCGTTGTTGCACACTATTCTCAATGGCCAGACTCGGCTTACAAGGAAGCCAACGAAACCTCTAAAGCGTTCAAGTCATCGCCGCGGGTGATCCGCCGCGATAAATGAAACCAACTGTAAGGTGCCACTATGGGAAGACAGAAAGCAGTGATCAAAGCGCGTCGTGAAGCAAGAAGAGTCGTTCGTAGTGATTCTCGCAGTCACCGTCAGCGCGAAGAAGAATCGGTCACTTCGCTGGTGCAGATGGGTGGGTTGGACTCAATAGGCATGGCGCGTGATTCACGCGATCGTGGTCCGATTGAAGCCAGAAATGAAGCTCAGGCGCACTATCTTAACGCCATAGAATCGAAACAGCTGATATTCGCTACCGGTGAAGCCGGTTGCGGTAAAACCTGGATTAGCGCAGCCAAAGCGGCTGAGGCCCTGATCAATAAGGACATCGAAAGGATAATTGTGACGCGCCCGGTTCTGCAGGCGGATGAAGATCTCGGTTTCCTCCCCGGAGACATTTCCGAGAAGTTCGCCCCGTATTTCCGACCGGTATACGACGTTCTGGTTAAACGTCTCGGCGCTTCCTTTATGCAGTACTGCCTGCGACCCGAAATCGCTAAGGTAGAGATCGCGCCCTTCGCATATATGCGCGGACGTACCTTTGAAAATGCGGTGGTGATCCTTGATGAGGCTCAAAACGTTACCGCCGCACAGATGAAGATGTTCCTGACACGCTTAGGCGAAAACGTGACGGTTATCGTCAACGGCGATATCACACAGTGTGACTTGCCGTCTAACGTCAAATCTGGTCTGGCCGATGCGTTAGCGCGCTTCGAAGAGGATGAGATGATTGGCGTGGTGCGTTTCGGTAAAGACGACTGCGTTCGCTCGGCACTCTGCCAGCGCACGCTGCATGCTTACAGTTAACCTTTTAGAAGTAGATTGAGAGTGTAGCGAAGCAAAACCCGGCGCAAGCCGGGTTTTTTTATTCCCGGTTAACCGGGATCAGTTGAGCGAATCATGAGTTGATTGTTGGGGAAGTCTATTAACACTGCATGGTTCTGCAGAAAGTTGGTCCCTAATAATCCATCCGCTTTCATATGTTGAAAATCACCTTCAAGAACTAAGGCGTTCACGTTAAATTTCCCTGGTGCGGTGTCTTTAATATGAACCTGAGTCGCCTCGCAATTATCGTTATCCATCTCAGCCCACAGTCATTTTTTAATATTTATTGTCGGTGTTTATTTATGCGAAGCAGTTTTAACTTATACCTCAGAGGGCTTTAATCACTGGCTCGTGATTTAAAACAAGGCGTTTCTTGTGAAAACCGGGCGGTACGCGCATCACGCTCATAACCTTGCGGTTCACACAGCAGATGATAAAGCTCGGGCCGACGGCCATGGATCCAGCGTCGGCCGGTGGACATGGCGAGCAAAGAGAGATCCAGCTCGGCACTGACCAGCGCATCCCGGAAGGTGGTGGTTTCATTGATAATGCGGCCATAGGGATCAATCACCATCGCATTGCCTGTGCGGATCTCGCCGTTATCGAGTCCAACGCCGTTACTGAATAACAAGAACAGCCCATTATCGTGTGCGCGTGACGGCAACCAGCGCATCAACCAACCGCGTCCGCTGTCTCCGGCTAAAGCAGCTTCAAGTGCATCTGGATTCTGCTCCCGCTTCTCCCACAAACTGAGCGGAATCGGCTTCATGCCGAAGGGGCTACGTGAATGCGTACCGCCGGTCTGATGTGGTGCAATCAAAATATCGGCACCGAGCAGGGCGGTAATGCGCACGTTATCAGTCAGGTTGTTATCCCAGCAGATCAAAATCCCAATACGCACTCCCCATGGCGTATCGAACACGGTGAATTCATTCCCTTGGGAAATTGCTGGGTGTTCAAATGCGTGGATTTTTCGATGGATATGACGCTGACCATCCGGCATGCACATCGCATAGGCATTGTAGAGCTGGCCATTGCGATGTTTCTCAATGAAACCAGCACCGATTGCCATTTGGTACTTCTCTGCCAGCATCGCGATACGTGCCAGCGAGGGGCTGTCATCACTGCGTTCAGCCAACGCTTCCACCTCTTCAGCAGGGAGATCCGGAACATGCCAGTAGCCAGTGATACACATTTCAGGGAAGGCGAGAACCTGGGTCTTATCCTGTGCAGCTTGTTCAATGAACTGCTCCATGGTGGAGAGATTGTAATCTTTGTCCCCGGCTCGATGACAAAACTGTACCGTTGCAACACGAAGTTTTTTATCCATTTGGTTTTCTCGTTTGGGAAATTGGACGCTATTTCACCAGAGAGATATCAACGGTGTATAATCACAAAATCTCGCATTTTGATAACCAAACGGAATGGATATTAAACTTCTGCGCGCCTTCGTGACGCTAGCCAAAACAGGGTCGTATCATGCGGCCGCGGACATACTGTGTGTGACACAACCCGCGCTCACTAAGCAGATACAGACACTGGAACATATTGTTGGTGTCACGCTTTTTCAGCGCGGGCGTAATGGCGCAAGGCTGACTATCGCTGGTGAGCAACTGTTGCCAAATGCCCAGGATATTGTTGAACGGCATACACAGTTTTGTGCGTCAATCGCTAATCTGCAAAGCGGTCATGCGGGAAAGCTGACCGTTGGGTTTGGTATCTCGTCATTTCGGCTGGCTCCCGAGCGGGTAGCGTCATTCCGCAATGTCTATCCGGGCGTGCAGGTGTCATTGAATGACATGCCCTCTGCGGTGCAGTACCAGCAACTGATTGAGGGGCGTCTTCAGGTAGGATTTGTGCGTCTGCCGGTGCCTGAGCCTTTGTGCAGTCTGGCACTGGGCGAAGACCAACTGGTGCTGGCGGTTGCTGCCGATTGCGCTTCAACATCGACGACCTTAATCGAAACCCATCAACTGTTGCAGCTCTCGCCGTATCGCGGTGACGGGCTAACGGAGCAGGCACAGCGTTATCTTAGTGCTCATCACCTTAAGCCGCGCACAGTGGCGGCCGCCGATGATATCCAGACATTGCTGGCATTAGTAGCGGCAGGTGATGGCATCGCATTACTGCCCGCCAGTGTGGCGCATATCCTGCCCTCAGCCGTAAAGTTGTTATCGCTTGAGGGTGAACATACGCGCTGGCAAACCGGCATGGCCTGGAATGCGCAGATTAAAGACCCAGTAAGAGATAACTTTTTGCATCTGGTGAGAAGTAACTAAAAGCGTTTTCGGGCTCTGGGGGAAAGATAAAAGGGCGGGTGCATTGAGGTCAGCCATGCCAACAAGAGAGAGTGGCGGGAGTTTCCTCCCGCCGGTTGCTCTTACTTCAAGGATTCGTAAGCCATGAATGCAGCAACCTCCATGTGGCCGGTTCGGATTCGTACCTCACAGAGGTCTTTTCTCGTGACCAGTATCACGGCCAGCACTGCCGCGATGAAGAAGATGGCGATCAAGATCGCCTCACGCTGCTTCATGGTTGCTTCTCCTTGCCTTTCGGCACGTAAGACGCTACCTTTCATGTTGTCTGGCATTAAGGGTAGGCCTCGGGTTGATTGAATAAATCTCTCGGGGCTTTCTTCTTTCTGCCGTCAGCAATGCTTAAGACAGAAAGCCTCAAGCACCCGCCCGAATACTACTTATCCTGATACAAGCTCACAATGAGATGCCTTGTAGTCGAATTCTTAATTCGTGAAAAGTTTGACCGCTGGAGTTAGATGATGAAATTGAGCAACCTCAATTTCATAAGTCGGCGGTGGGCGGCGGGAAATGAAAATAAAAATGCCCAGTTGTTAACTGGGCACTTTCATATAAATAATGGCGGTGAGAGGGGGATTGATTCGCTGCGCTCACCCTTCGGGCAGCGTCGCAGGCTCCGTTGTCCAACTGGCTGACGCCAGTTGTCGAACCCCAATCGGGGCTTCTCATCCCCCTCAGATCGGCGGGAAATGCAAATAAAAATGCCCAGTTGTTAACTGGGCACTTTCATATAAATAATGGCGGTGAGAGGGGGATTCGAACCCCCGATACGTTGCCGTATACACACTTTCCAGGCGTGCTCCTTCAGCCACTCGGACATCTCACCACGTTTTTTCCGCTAACCGCACTGGGTCAACGGGGCGCTACTATAGGGAGTAACCCGAAAACGGTCAAGCCCTATTTTCTCCTTTTCTTCTATTCGCTTAAGCTCTGTGCAGCTTGCTGCAACTCTCAACGAAGTGGTGTTTCTGTCATCAAATTATTCCTTATCCGCCACAAAAGTGTCACCGAACTGTCGCAGACTTGTCTGCGGAAACATTTGGTTATATTTACTGATAAGGATGCTGATAAATGAAACACATACCTCTTTTCACGGTTTCTCTGCTGGCCTCATTAATGACCGCGTCAGCAGTGGCAGATGATGCAACATACTCGCGTGCCGCAACTGGCGATATTACCGAACACGGTGGCGCGCGCCGCCTTAGCAGCGATCAAACTGAAGCACTGAAAGCGTCATTAATGAACACCACGGCTAAAAACGTCATCTTGTTGATCGGCGATGGCATGGGCGATTCAGAAATTACCGCCGCTCGTAATCAGGCGATGGGGGCTGGTGGATTCTTCCCCGGTCTGGATGCATTGCCACTGACCGGGCAATACACGCACTATTCCCTCGACAAGAAAACCCACAAACCGAACTACGTGACAGATTCAGCCGCGTCAGCGACGGCGTGGGCCACCGGCACCAAATCCTACAATGGCGCAATTGGCGTCGATGTGAATGGCAAAGATCAGGTCACCATTCTTGAGCTGGCGAAAGCCGCCGGGAAAGCCACCGGTAATGTGTCAACCGCTGAACTGCAGGATGCAACACCTGCTGCATTGATGGCGCATGTCACTTCGCGTAAATGCTATGGCCCTGAAAAAACCAGCGAGCTGTGTCCGACTAACGCGCTGGAGCAGGGCGGTAAAGGATCAATCAGCGAGCAGATGCTAAAAACCCGTCCTGATGTCACTTTCGGAGGCGGCGCAAAATCCTTTAATGAAAGCGCTAAAGCCGGTGAGTACCAAGGCAAAACCCTTCGTGAGCAGGCTCAGGCGTTGGGCTATCAACTGGTGGATAACCTTGAAGGCATGAATGCGATTCAGCAGGCCGATCAAACTAAACCGGTATTGGGCCTGTTCTCTGATGGCAACATGCCGGTGCGCTGGCAAGGGCCGAAAGCCAGCTATCACGGCAATATTGATAAGCCAGTGGTGACCTGCGAAGTGAACAAAGAACGTCCAGCTTCCGCACCGACTCTGGCGCAGATGACTAAAAAGGCGCTCGATCTGCTGAGCACCAATGAGAAAGGCTTCTTCCTGCAGGTAGAAGGAGCATCGATCGATAAGCAGGATCATGCTGCGAATCCATGCGGTCAGATTGGTGAAACCGTCGATCTGGATGAAGCCGTACAGCAGGCGCTGGCTTTTGCCCGTGAGCACGGGGATACGCTGGTGGTGGTGACCGCAGACCATGCGCACAGTAGCCAGATTATCGAGAATGGCAGCAAAGCGCCGGGTCTTACGCAGGCGCTGAATACCAAAGATGGCGCAGTGATGACCATCAGCTACGGTAATTCAGAAGATGATTCACAAGGCCATACCGGCACACAGATTCGTATTGCGGCTTATGGCCCTCATGCGGCGAACGTAGTGGGTCTGACCGATCAGACCGACCTGTTCTTTACGCTGAAGGATGCGATGGGGATTAAGTAATAAAATCAGGGGCGGTCTGAAGATCGCCCCTCACTGTTACAGGCCGCGCTGAGCCATCAGACGGGCTAAATCGACTAAGCGATTGGAGAAACCCCACTCGTTGTCATACCAGGCAAGGATTTTTACCAGGTTGCCGCCAATCACCAAGGTTGAAAGGCCATCAATGATCGATGAGCGCGGATCGCCCTGATAATCGCTGGAGACCAGTGGTTCATCGCTATAGCCCAATATCCCTTTCAGCGGACCTTCTGCCGCAGCCGCTTTAAACGCGTTGTTCACTTCCTCAGCAGTCACATCCCGTTTTAATGTCACGGTTAAATCGACAATCGATACCACCGGAACCGGCACGCGCAATGAATAACCGGTCAGGCGACCCTCCAGCTCGGGAATCACGCGTCCCAACGCCTTAGCGGCACCACTTGAGTAAGGCACTATCGACAGCGCCGCAGCGCGCGCGCCACGCAGATCTTTTTCAGGCTGATCGTGCAGCACCTGGCTGTTGGTGTAGGCATGCGTGGTGTTCATTAAGCCGTGCTCGATGCCAAATGCTTGGTGAAGTACCTGCGCGGCAGGGGCTAAGCCGTTCGTGGTGCAACTGCCGTTGCTGACGACGAAGTGCTGCTGCGGATCGTAGCGCTGATCGTTCACGCCGAGCACAATCGTCAGGTCATCATTTTTGCCCGGCGCGGATATAATCACCCGTTTCGCGCCCCCGCTGGTGATATGCACTGCAGCTTTGTCGCGTTCGGTGAAGAAGCCGGTGGCTTCAATCACGATATCAACGCCGACATCACGCCAGCGAATATGGGCCGGGTCGCGCTCGCTGAACACACGCACTGGCTTGCCATCGATACGTAACTCGCCTTCAGAGGCTTCCACTTCAGCGGGTAAACGGCCGAGCAGCGAATCATGTTTCAGCAGGTGTGCCAGCGTCTTGCTGTCGGTGAGATCGTTGATTGCCACAATCTCAATATCGTCGCTACCCAGTGCGGCGCGAAATACATTCCGTCCGATACGGCCAAAGCCGTTAATGCCTACCTTGATCATCATTGACTCCTTATATGAAGTGATTGCAGTCAATGTAGGCCGTTCACAGGATGGCGTAAACGACAAAAAAGGATCACTTTACGCCAATTTTCGGCAGTGAAAGCGTTGGCGATATTCACCGGGTGTGAGGTGGAGTTGGCGCTCAAAACTGCGTCGCATATTGATGCTGCTTCCGAAACCGGTCTCCTCAGCTATGCGCTCCAGCGTGTCACGGGTCTGTTCCAGCCTTTCCCGTGCAGCCGCCAGACGTGCTTCCGCGACAAAGCGTGCAGGCGGCGCACCCGTTTCACGGGTAAATACGCGGGTGAAGTTTCTTGGGCTCATGGCAGCATGTTCTGCCAGCTTTTCAACGGATAAGTCTTCGGCCAGATGGTCGCGAATCCAGCTTTGTAGCGCGTTAATCGGGCAAGAGTCACTTTGCTGAAGTTGGTAGCGACTGAACTGCATCTGTCCGCCGGGGCGGCGCAGATACATCACCATATCCTGCGCGATGTCACGTGCTACGCTGAAACCGAAATCCTCTTCAACCAACGCCAGCGTCAGGTCAAAGCCAGAACTGACGCCACCTGAAGTCCAGATTGCGCCATCCTGAATATAGAGCGGGCCACCTTCAACCTTAACCTGTGGGAAGCGCGTTTGCAGTGTATCAAGCAGTCGCCAGTGCGAAGTGGCCCGTCGTCCATCCAGTAAACCTGCCTCCGCCAGCAGCATCGCACCACCGCATATCGATACCACGCGTCGCGCCTGAGGGGCCGCCAGCTTGATAAAGTCCACCACCATGTTGCCTTCTTCCACGCTGTCGCCACGGCCGGTGATCATGATGGTGTCCCAGGCCTGACGGGGATCCAGTTCGGCCAGTTTGAGGTCGGCGAGCAGATTCAACCCGGACTGTCCATGGATGACTTGATGCGCTTGCGTCGTCGCGATACTGACACGATAGCGCGGCTGATCGAGGCCAACCGGCAAGTGCAGATTGGCGTGCATCAGGATGTCGGCGATGCCCGCCGCTTCGAACAGCATGCCGCCGTCGGGCACAATGACGAGAAAATTTTTCATGGCTTAAAGTGTTTCTTGATGACAAAGCAAGTCAAAGTGTCGCATGCTGGTGTCGGCAAAGACCAGACATTTAAGCCAAAGGAATGTATCACTTCACATGGAGCAATCAGTGGAAAATCGCTTAGACCAATTTTTAATGCATCCGCCCGCCATGGCGTATCGCGGCAGCAAACGTTGTGCTTTAGAGTTTCTGTGGTTTGGCATTAAAGAAGCGCGAGCCTGTTTGTTTGCGGGACTGTTTTTCCTGTCCATCTTTTGCGTACCGCGCACCGGCTTGTTGGGCATCGCACGCTATGACCTGCTGCTGATGATTGCGCTGACTATCCAGTTCATCATGGTCGCAACCCGGCTGGAAAGCTGGGATGAACTAAAAGCCATCACGCTGTTTCATTTGCTTGGGTTTGGGCTTGAGCTCTTTAAAACCTCGGCAGCGATTGGTTCCTGGCATTATCCCGAAGCAGCATGGAGCAAGGCGGCGGGTGTGCCGCTGTTCAGTGGATTTATGTATGCTGCAGTCGGCAGTTACATTATTCAGTGCTGGCGATTAATGGATCTGAAAATCCGCCACCATCCACCGATCATTCATGCGGTACTGCTTTCACTTGCCCTATATGCCAACTTCTTTACCCACCATTTCATTGGCGATTACCGCTGGTACATTGCGGCGGTGGCGCTCGGTTTGTATGCGCGATCCGAAGTGATTTTCACCCCTTATGACCGGCCATTCCGAATGCCGCTGCTGGTGGCATTTATCCTGATTGGCTTTTTCATCTGGCTGGCGGAGAACATGGGGACTTTCTTTGGCGTGTGGCAGTATCCCAACCAAATTGGCGCATGGGCAACTGTGCATGTAGGGAAGTGGGGAGCATGGTCACTGCTGGTGATGATGACCTTTACCATCACGTTGTTTCTCAAGGATATTAAGAAACGCGTGCACATCGCCCAATAAAAAATCCACGCCGGGGCGTGGATTTTCTGGCACAGAGAAAGTTAGACGTTGAACAAGAAGTTCATCACGTCGCCATCTTTCACGATGTACTCTTTACCTTCTGAACGCATCTTGCCGGCTTCTTTCGCGCCTTGCTCACCCTTGTAGGTGACAAAGTCATCAAAGGCGATGGTCTGCGCGCGGATAAAGCCTTTCTCGAAGTCGGTGTGGATTTTACCTGCCGCCTGCGGCGCAGTGGCACCCACAGGGATGGTCCATGCACGCACTTCTTTCACGCCAGCGGTGAAGTAAGTTTGCAGGTTGAGCAGTGCATAACCCGCGCGAATCACACGGTTCAGACCTGGCTCTTCCAGACCCAATTCCGCCATGAATTCATCACGCTCTTCATCGTCCAGTTCGGCGATATCAGACTCGACAGCCGCACAGACTGGCACCACCACGGAGCCTTCGGCTTCAGCGATCGCACGTACCTGATCAAGATATGGGTTGTTTTCGAAACCGTCTTCGTTGACGTTAGCGATATACATGGTTGGTTTCAGCGTCAGGAAGCTCAGGTAGCGGATTGCCGCTTTCTCGTCCGCATCCAGTTTCAGCGCGCGCAACATGCCAGCCTGTTCAAGGTGCGGCAGGCACTTCTCCAGAGCAGCGAGTTCAGCTTTGGCATCTTTGTCGCCGCCTTTGGCTTTTTTCTGGCAGCGCTGGATGGCGCGTTCGCAGGTATCAAGGTCTGACAACGCCAGTTCGGTGTTGATAACGTCAATATCTTCCGCCGGGTTCACTTTGCCGGAAACGTGGATGATGTTGTCGTTTTCAAAGCAGCGCACCACGTGGCCGATCGCTTCGGTTTCACGGATGTTGGTCAGGAACTGGTTACCCAGGCCTTCACCTTTCGAGGCGCCTTTCACCAGACCGGCGATATCAACGAATTCCATGGTGGTTGGCACTACGCGCTGTGGCTTAACGATATCGCTCAGCTGATCGAGGCGCAGATCGGGCATTGGCACGACACCGGTGTTTGGCTCGATGGTGCAGAACGGAAAGTTGGCTGCTTCGATACCCGCTTTGGTCAGCGCGTTGAACAGGGTGGATTTACCGACGTTCGGCAGGCCCACAATACCGCATTTAAATCCCATGGTCTGATTACCTTTATCACTGAGTGTGCGGCGCTGACTGACAGCGTCGACAGATTCAAAAAATTTCGCGCATTATACACAGAATTACCTTCTGCGGCGCGGGAATTGGCCTTAACTGGCCTTGAAGGCGTGAAGGCGGTTCATCGCCTTGATCTTGTCTTCTTTCAGCCAGACTTCCGTGCAGCGCACGGCTTCATCGACGGCATCATCAATCAGCTTTTGTTCGCTGGCCGGGGGTTTACCTAAAACAAAACCCGTCACTTTATTACGGTCACCCGGATGGCCGATGCCGACACGCAAACGGTGGAAATTATTGTTGTTGCCCAGTTTGCTAATAATGTCTTTCAGGCCATTGTGACCGCCGTGACCGCCACCCTGTTTGAACTTCGCCACGCCTGGCGGTAAGTCCAGCTCATCGTGCGCCACCAGAATTTCTTCAGGCGTGATGCGATAGAAAGTCGCCATCGCTGCTACCGCTTTGCCACTCAGGTTCATAAACGTCGTTGGCACCAACAGGCGTACGTCTTCGCCCGCCAATGACAGGCGCGCCGTGTAGCCGTAAAATTTCGGCTCCTCTTTTAACGACTGATTATGCCTTTCAGCCAGCAAATCCACGTACCAGGCACCTGCATTATGGCGCGTTGCGGCGTATTCAGCGCCGGGATTGGCCAGCCCCACAATCAGTTTAATGCTGCTCACGATGTTTATCCTGTCTCACTGCGGAAAGGGCGATAGTTTACTGCCTGCAGGCAGGGATGACAAAGGGTGTAATGGCCAGATAATGACGCTGTGTGACTAATCAATTTCTATCGAAATCAACAGGCTGAGGGTAAAGAAATGTCAGAGATTGTGAAGGATGTGTGATCCTGTACGCAACTTAACCGCATGCCATTGCCTAAACTTATGACAAGTTAACCATACGTGCTGTTTGTTCTTTCATAAGGATGGAGGTGAATCATGAAACGTCAAAACTGCCGCTTTGTGGGTAATGGCCTGATGTGTCTGGGTTTACTGACGATGGTGTTGGGTGTCGGCTATTCCATTATTAATCAGCTACCTTCACTGCATCTGCCTCAGTTCCTCGCCCATGGTGCGATGTTCAGTATCTTCATCGGCGCATTGCTGTGGCTGATCGGCGCGCGCGTCAGCGGACGTGAAAGAGTGGAAGACCGCTACTACTGGCTGCGTCATTATGGTGATAAACGCTGCCGTCGTAATCACTCCTCACATTAAGTGAGCATCGCTTCCTGCAATGGCTGTAATGGCACCCGGTAACCTTCGATGCGGTTACGGCCACTGGCTTTTGCGCGATAGAGCGCTTCATCCGCTAACCCGAGTAAAATCGGGAAAGTTTGATCGCGATGAATTGCGGTAGCGAAGCCAATACTCACCGTGTAGTAGACGTCGTTAGGCATCGATAACTGCGTTGCCAGGCGAATACGTTCGCACACGCACTGTGCCTCCTCACTGTTGCCAGGCAAAATGGCGGCAAACTCTTCTCCGCCCAAACGGGCGAAATGACTCTCTGCGGGTAACAGCGCCTGCACCACCTGGCAAAAATCGATTAATACCCGATCCCCTTGCTGATGCCCATAGCGATCGTTAATGCTTTTGAAATGGTCGAGGTCAAACAGCACTGCCGTGTAGATATACAGTTTAGGATGGCGGGCATTGCGCATCACCAATCGGTCAGCATGCTCGAACAGCGCACGGCGATTCCATACGCTGGTGAGAGGATCGTGCAGCGAGGCCAGTTTGTGCGCGATCTGCGTACGCTCATTCACCATTGCCAGGATAGTAAAGGTTAAGCCAATCACAAACAGTATCGACTCAAGGATCACATAAACCGAGAAGCTGGAACCGGCAATAGCACCGCGCACCGGCGTAGCAATGGCATCATCCAGAAAGATCCGCGCCACATGAAACAGCAGATGGATCCACAGCAGCATCTGTGCCGGCCAGAATGTCACCGTCAGCGATGCGCGCGAGTGCCATAAAAGGCGAATCAGCGCGCCGGTGTAAATAATACAAAGCAGACAAAGCACCAGTACCCGCTTGGGTTGGCTGTAATAAAACTCGGGGAAAATACAAAGTATCGCCCAGAGTAAGGCACCAGCCAGCCAGCTCAATCCCAAGGGTTTGCCACAAAAGATGCGAAACGCATTCAACAGATTGCCATAAGCAAGCAGCATGACGACGTTGCCCACGGCAATCGGCAGAAAGTGAAATCCAGCGCTGCGAAGACTGCTAAGGAATACGGCTAACAGCGTCAGGCTGAGCGCGAGAGTGGTGAAACCCAGCACGCGATCGTACTGCGAACCCATCCAGGCGAAGACCAGAATAATACTCAAAAACCCGAGCACGTAGAGCTCACAAACAAATAATGTATAGATGTCGAGAGTCATAGTGGTCGGAGTTCTCAGAAAAAAGTGACAGGAAAAATACCACTAATCATTAGAGCGCTAAAGCGCAGCATGATGTCTGAAATGAAAAGAGTGAAAGGCAGCGAGAATGGGGTGTTTTAACGAAATTTATCGCGAAAATATCTGTAGCGAAAGCGGCTTCATCGGTTGTGAAGACTGAGGAGATAAAAAACAAAACCGGGCGCGGGGCCCGGTTTCATGCAATGTATTAATGTTCAAACATTGCGGAGATGGATTCTTCGTTGCTGATACGGCGAATCGCTTCGGCCAACATGCCAGAGAGCGTTAAGGTACGCACATTTGGCAGCGACTTCATCTCATCCGACAGCGGGATGGTGTCGCACACGATGACCTGGTCAATCACTGACTTACGCAGGTTTTCAACGGCATTGCCGGAGAAAATAGGGTGAGTTGCGTAAGCGAAGACACGTTTCGCGCCGCGTTCTTTCAACGCTTCAGCCGCTTTGCACAGCGTACCGCCGGTGTCGATCATATCGTCGACCAGTACACAGTCACGACCGGCAACGTCACCGATAATGTGCATGACCTGAGAAACGTTTGCGCGTGGGCGACGTTTGTCGATGATGGCCATATCGGCGTCATTCAGCAGTTTCGCGATAGCGCGGGCGCGCACGACACCACCGATATCGGGTGAAACCACAATCGGGTTTTCCAGACCAATTTGCAGCATGTCTTCCAGCAGAACTGGGCTACCGAACACGTTATCAACCGGGACATCGAAGAAGCCCTGGATCTGTTCGGCGTGCAGGTCAACTGTCAGAACACGGTCAACACCCACGCTGGAGAGGAAATCGGCAACCACTTTGGCGGTGATAGGCACACGAGCAGAACGCACACGGCGGTCCTGACGGGCATAACCAAAGTAAGGGATAACAGCAGTAATACGACCAGCAGAAGCCCGACGCAAAGCGTCGACCATCACAACCAGCTCCATCAGATTATCATTGGTGGGGGCACAGGTGGACTGGATGATGAAAATATCACCACCGCGTACATTTTCGTTGATCTGTACGCTTACTTCACCATCACTGAAGCGGCCGACAGCGGCGTCTCCGAGGCTAGTGTAAAGGCGGTTGGCAATACGTTGTGCTAGTTCCGGGGTAGCGTTACCAGCAAAAAGCTTCATATCAGGCACGAGAGGAACCTCAGGCTTGTCGTCCAGAGAATGAACATTTCAAAAGTAACCGGCGAATACTTTTGAAGTCGTTCATACGGGTGTGTTAATGCGTCACGTGCAGTGCCTGGAACAGGGTGGCACTGTCACGCATACGCTTAGAGCCCGGAAAGGGTGCGATGCAACGGCGAGATATTAAGCCCGCGCGCCACAAATCCGCAAATCCATTTCGGGGCAAGCTCCAGCACCTGACGAGCGTCGGACTCGGTGTTAAATTCAGCAAACACACAAGCTCCGGTCCCGGTCAGGCGCGACGGCGCGTATTCTAGCAGCCAGGAAAGCAGCGCATCAACCTCGCGAAAACGTTTTCTTGCCACAGCTTCACAATCATTGTGAAAAGGACGCTGTAACAGCTCACCTAATGTGCGTATCGGTGAATTGCGCGTCAGTTCCGGATCGCGAAACAGATCGGGGGTAGCAATACTGACCCCCGGATGCGCGACGAGATACCATTTCTCTTCCGGTTCAGCAGGTTGAATCTGTTCGCCAACCCCTTCGGCAAAGGCGGCATGCCCGCGCACAAACACCGGTACATCGGCACCGAGCGCCACACCCAGGGTGGCTAACTCATCCACGCTAAGCTGTGTTTGCCATAAATGGTTGAGCGCGACCAGCACGGTAGCCGCATCAGAGGAGCCACCGCCCAGGCCACCGCCCATCGGCAAACGTTTCTCAAGTGCAATCTGCGCACCAGCATTGGCAGGCAAGGTGCCGCGTGCGGCAGCGGCCTGTTTCAGTGCCTGCGCGGCTCGCACAATTAAGTTCTCTTCATCGGGCACTCCTGCCAGCGGTGTGAGCAGTGTAATGCTATCGCTGCTGTCCGGCGTGATCTCCAGCGTGTCACCGTGATCAAGAAACTGAAACAGAGTTTGCAGGTTGTGATAGCCGTCAGGACGACGGCCAGTGATGTAGAGAAAAAGATTCAGTTTTGCCGGAGCAGGCCAGGTGGTGATCATTTCGTGGTCCAGCTATCCATACGCAGTTTGATGCGCTGACCACCTTCGGTCAGTTCCAGATTGGCCGGCAGCGGCGGGTTAACTTTGCTGTCGTAATCGGAGATGTTCACTTTCCACTGTTGTCCATTGCGGCTGTAGTTCACACTCTGCAACTGGTAGCTGCTGTTCAGCTGATAATCGGTGGCATCACCTGGCAGGCCCATCATCCATTGACGCAGGTTCGCCAGTGGAATGTCCATGCCGGTGAGCTGAGAGATCATCTTCTCGGCATCGTTGCTGACGTAACGCTTGCCTTTGTTATCGACGATTTGCACCACGGAACCTTGGGCATCAAGCTGCAACTCGGTGCTGCCAAGCGGGTTGGTGAGTAGCAGACGATAGCGGTCAGCGGCGGTTTGCTGCCAGTTAAAGCGCGCATACACTTTTTGCTTATCAGAGAGATAGGCAAATGCGCCGCGCGTTTGATACTGGGTGATTTTCGCGACAGCTTGTTGATGTTGCTGCCATTGCGGTGAAGTGGTGCTGGGACCCGGACCCTGGGGTTTATTGATGCTACAAGCAGCCAGCAACACGCTGGCAAGGGGCAGAAGGCGCAACAACTTGCGCGGGGGCAATTGCATCACGTGGTCGTCTCCTCAGACACGTTTTTAATTCCTAACAGGTAACGCTAACCATCCAAATCTGTGCCGTCAATGCCGATGTAATGATAATTGCGCACGATCAGTTTAATCTTATTACAGTCATAGCCTTTGTATGGCTTTTCTTGA
This sequence comes from Pantoea sp. CFCC18177, assembly GCF_059412425.1. NCBI lineage: Bacteria > Pseudomonadati > Pseudomonadota > Gammaproteobacteria > Enterobacterales > Erwiniaceae > Pantoea > Pantoea sp. CFCC18177. Next base: position 436,765 of record NZ_JBNBPL010000001.1, on the reverse strand, counting down.
TCTGTGGCATCTTGTAGAATGCGCTTCACAAAACCCTGACAATCATTGGGACATCCCAACCCGATCACCATGACGCTGCTTGCACTCGGAATCAACCACAAAACCGCACCTGTCGCCCTGCGCGAACGTGTTGCGTTTCTGCCCGACACGCTGGATCAGGCATTAAACAGCCTGCTGTCCCAGCCGATGGTGCAGAGCGGTGTGGTGCTCTCAACCTGTAACCGTACTGAACTTTACCTTAGCGTAGAGCAGCAAACGGACCTGCAGGAGAGGCTGGTGCGCTGGCTGTGTGAGTATCACGATCTGCGGGAAGAGGATGTCCGCGCGAGCCTGTACTGGCATCAGGATAATGCGGCGGTAAGCCATCTGATGCGTGTCGCCAGCGGTCTGGATTCACTGGTGTTGGGTGAGCCACAAATTCTTGGTCAGGTGAAAAAAGCCCATGCTGACTCATCGCGTGACCATGCGTTGAGCAGTGAACTGGAGCGTATGTTCCAGAAAACCTTCTCCGTCGCCAAACGCGTCCGTACTGAAACCGAAATCGGGGCCAGTGCGGTGTCCGTCGCCTTTGCTGCCTGTTCGTTAGCCCGTCAAATCTTCGAATCCCTCAGCACGGTGAACGTCCTGCTGGTGGGAGCCGGTGAAACCATCGAGTTAGTGGCGCGTCACCTGCGTGAACACAAAGTACAAAAGCTGATGATTGCCAACCGCACCCGTGAACGCGCTCAACTGCTGGCGGACGAAGTGGGTGCAGAAGTGATCGGTTTGGGTGATATCGAAACGCGTCTGGCGGATGCAGACATTATTATCTCTTCCACCGCCAGCCCCTTGCCGATTATTGGTAAAGGCATGGTAGAGCGCGCGTTGAAGGCGCGCCGTAATCAGCCGATGTTGCTGGTGGATATTGCCGTACCACGTGATGTCGAACCCGAAGTGGGTAAACTGGCTAACGCCTATTTGTACAGCGTCGATGACCTGCAGGCGATCATCGAACAGAACATGGCGCAGCGTAAAGCCGCCGCCGTGCAGGCTGAAAGTATTGTGGTGCAGGAAAGCGGTGAATTTATGGCGTGGCTGCGTGCGCAAAGCGCGGGCGACACCATCCGTGAGTACCGCTCGCAGGCTGACGACGTCCGCGCAGAACTGCAAGAGCGTGCGTTAGCCGCTCTGCGCCAGGGCGCGGATGCTGAGAAAGTTTTACAGGAGTTAGCGCACAAGCTGACTAACCGCCTTATTCATGCACCAACCAAATCATTGCAGCAGGCCGCGCGCGACGGCGACAGCGAACGCCTGCAGATCTTACGTGACAGCCTCGGTTTAGAGTAATCTGGTCTGTCACGACCTATCACTGGGATACCCTCTATTACATGAAGAGCTCTATTGTTGCCAAGCTGGAAGCCCTCCAGGAACGCCACGAAGAAGTGGAAGCGTTACTGGGCGATGCCGGCGTTATTGGCGATCAAGAACGTTTCCGCGCATTGTCTCGCGAATATGCGCAGCTGACCGATGTCACCCGTTGTTTCCGTGACTGGCAGCAAGTGCAGGAAGATATCGAAACCGCTGAAATGATGCTCGATGATCCTGAAATGCGCGAAATGGCCAATGAAGAATTAAAACTCTCGCGTGAGAAGCGTGAGGTGCTGGAACAACAACTTCAGGTACTGCTGCTGCCGAAAGACCCTGACGATGAACGCTCGTGCTTTGTGGAAGTGCGCGCCGGAACCGGCGGTGATGAAGCGGCCATCTTTGCCGGCGATCTGTTCCGTATGTACAGCCGTTATGCAGAATCCCGCCGTTGGCAGGTGGAAATCATCAGTGCTAACGAAGGCGAGCACGGCGGTTACAAAGAGGTCATCGCGCGCATTATTGGCGACGGTGCTTACGGTCGTTTGAAGTTTGAGTCAGGCGGTCATCGTGTGCAACGCGTGCCAGAAACGGAATCTCAGGGGCGTATTCATACCTCTGCCTGTACCGTTGCGGTGATGCCGGAACTGCCCGAAGCGGAAATGCCAGAAATTAACGCGGGCGATCTGAAAATTGATACTTTCCGCTCCTCTGGTGCGGGTGGTCAGCACGTTAACACCACCGACTCTGCTATCCGTATTACCCACTTACCGACCGGTATTGTGGTGGAGTGTCAGGACGAACGCTCGCAGCATAAAAACAAAGCCAAAGCGTTGGCGGTGTTGGGCGCGCGTATTCATGCAGCGGAAACCGCTAAACGTAATGCGGCAGAAGCGTCAACCCGCCGTAACCTGCTGGGCAGTGGTGACCGTTCCGACCGTAACCGTACCTACAATTTCCCGCAGGGCCGAGTGACCGACCACCGTATTAACCTGACGCTTTACCGTCTGGACGAGACCATGGAAGGCAAGCTGGATAGCCTGATTGAGCCAATCGTCCAAGAGTATCAAGCCGATCAGCTGGCCGCGTTGGCTGGACAGGATTGATGATCATTCGTCACTGGCTGCAGCAGGCGATAGTTGCCCTCTCTGGCGGCGATAGCCCGAAGCGCGATGCGGAAATTTTGCTGGGTTTTGTCACCGGTAAATCGCGCAGTTGGCTGGTGGCGTTTGATGATACCGAGCTCGACGCCGCACAAATCGCCGAGCTTGATGCGCTGTTGGCGCGCCGGGTGACCGGTGAACCCATTGCCCATCTGGTGGGCGAACGCGAATTCTGGTCGTTGCCGCTGCGTGTCAGTGATGCGACGCTGATTCCGCGCCCGGATACTGAAGTGCTGGTGGAACAGGCGCTGGTGCGCGTGCCGTCAACGCCATCCTCTCTACTTGATCTTGGCACAGGCACGGGTGCTATCGCGTTAGCACTGGCGAGTGAACGGCCTGATTGTCAGGTGCTGGGATGTGACCGCATACCCGAAGCTGTCGCGCTGGCACAAGATAATGCACAGCGCCTGCACATCAACAATGCCCGTTTTCAGCTCAGCCACTGGTTTAACGATCTCCCCTCCCAACGTTTTGACCTGATTGTCAGCAATCCTCCTTATATCGATGCCGCCGATGAACATCTGCAGCAGGGAGATGTGCGTTTTGAACCGCTTAGCGCGCTGGTGGCGGATGATGCCGGGCTGGCCGATTTGCGCTTCATCATTCAAAGCGCGCCGCAATGGTTGCAACCCGGCGGCTGGCTCTTGCTGGAACACGGCTGGCAACAGGATGAAGCGGTGCGAACCATTTTGACGCAACATGGCTATCAGCAGATCAGCAGCGTCAATGATTATGGCGGCAATCCCCGCGTTACTCTTGGACAATTTTTCTGATTTAAGGAAGTACGATGGCGAGCTGGTATCCGCTGATTAAACATTTTCACCTCCTGACCGTTGCGCTGACTATCAGCCTGTTTCTGCTGCGTTTTTATTGGCTGACAACCGGTTCTGCCATGCTGCAACGCCGCTGGGTGCGCATCGCGCCTCATATTAATGACACATTTTTGCTACTCAGCGGCGTGGGGTTAGTGGTAATTACGCACTTTTATCCGTTCTCGCCACAAGGAAGCTGGCTGACGGAGAAGCTGTTAGGGGTTATCATCTACATCGCCTTAGGTTCCGTGGCATTGAGCCGTCGCCCACGCAAGATGGGGACACGTTGGATCGCTTGCCTGATTGCAATCGTTGCGTTGCTGTTTGTGATTAAGCTGGCGATGACCAAAATGCCGATATTGGGGATAGTATGACCTCGCCAGAGCAACTCGATTACAGTGAAACACCGTTGAGTGAAGCGGTGATTGGTGCGACCTGCGCCATACGCAATGATTTTTCCGCGCCCTCTGTGCAGCAACAGTTGGCCGCCTTAGTAGATGAAGCCCGTGAGTTTGTCAGCAGTGAGCAGGATGCAGATTTGCAGTTAGGCAAGCTGCTGGAGCTGTTTTATCGCGAATGGGGATTTGGCGGCGCCAGCGGTGTCTACAATTTATCCGATGCACTTTGGATAGATAAAGTGCTGAAGAGCCGTCAGGGCACCGCGGTATCACTGGGCGTGATTCTGCTGCATATCGCGGATGAGCTGGAACTGCCGTTGATGCCGGTGATTTTCCCCACTCAGTTGATTCTGCGTGCCGACTGGCTTGATGGCGAAATGTGGCTGATCAACCCGTTTAACGGCGAGACGCTCGATAAGCATACGTTGGAAGTGTGGCTCAAAGGCAATATCAGCCCGACAGCCAAACTCTACAACGACGATCTCGACGAAGCGAAAACCATCAACGTGATGCGCAAAATGCTCGATACGCTGAAAGCGGCGTTAATGGAAGAGAAGCAGATGGAGCTGGCGCTGAATGTCAGCAAGGTATTGCTGCAGATTGATCCTGATGATCCGTATGAAATACGCGATCGTGGTCTCATCTATGCCCAGCTTGAGTGCGAACATATCGCACTGACGGATTTGACCTACTTTGTTGAGCAGTGTCCTGAGGACCCGGTCAGCGAAATGATTAAAGTGCAGATTCACGCAATTGAACAGAAACAGGTGACGCTGCATTAAGCGTCCCTCGAAAAAAAGGAAAAGGCATGACCCAGAAAATAGTGAATATTGGCGATATCAAGGTCGCAAACGATCTGCCATTTGTTCTCTTTGGCGGTATGAACGTGCTGGAATCGCGCGACCTCGCCATGCGTATTTGCGAACACTATGTAAAAGTGACCGATAAACTCGGCATTCCTTACGTGTTCAAAGCCTCTTTTGACAAAGCTAACCGCTCTTCCATCAAATCTTATCGCGGTCCGGGCCTGGAAGAGGGCATGAAGATTTTCCAGGAGCTGAAGCAGGCTTTCGGCGTGAAAATCATCACTGACGTTCATGAAGCATCACAGGCGCAGCCCGTTGCTGATGTGGTTGACGTGATTCAGCTGCCTGCCTTCCTCGCACGTCAAACCGATCTGGTTGAAGCAATGGCGAAAACCGGTGCGGTGATTAACGTGAAGAAACCTCAGTTCGTTAGCCCTGGCCAGATGGGTAACATTGTCGATAAATTCGCCGAAGGCGGTAATGACAAAGTGATCCTGTGCGACCGTGGTAGCAACTTTGGCTATGACAATCTGGTTGTGGATATGCTTGGCTTTAACGTGATGAAGAAAGTCACTAACAACAGCCCGGTGATCTTCGACGTGACGCATGCTCTGCAGACCCGAGATCCATTCGGTGCGGCCTCTGGCGGCCGTCGTGCGCAGGTGGGTGAACTGGCCCGTGCGGGTATGGCTGTGGGTATTGCCGGTCTGTTCATTGAAGCGCACCCAGAACCAAACAGCGCGAAGTGCGACGGTCCTTCCGCGCTGCCGCTGGATAAACTGGAGCCGTTCCTGGTGCAGATGAAAGCGATTGATGATCTGGTGAAGAGCTTCCCGGAGCTGGATACCAGCAACTGATTGATTGCTGATGATTGTAAAAAAGGCGCCGATGGCGCCTTTTTTTATGGTGGTAGCGGCGCGATTTATCGCGCAATCGTGCAGCGGTGTGACTGCCAGGGGCGCGCAATAAATTGAGCCGCTACGCGTTCCTACAGCATTATCGTCAGCAAATAACCTGCAAACAGCGCCAGGTGCGCGGCACCGTTTAGCACATTGGTACGTCCGGTTGAGAACGAGATGTGGCACAAGATCAATGCTGCACTCATGATCACCATATGCGGTGGCTCCAGGCCAAATATCAGTTGCTGGCCCGTCAGGGTGGCAATGATACTGACTGCGGGAACCGTTAAGGAAATCGTGGCTAACACCGAACCAAAGAACAGGTTCATGGCGCGCTGGACCTGGTTCATTAACACCGCTTTGATCGCCCCCAAACCTTCTGGTGACAGAATCAGCAACGCGACGAGGAAACCGGTGAACTGCGCGGGTGCATTCAGTTCTGTCAGCAGTTGCTCCAGAGTATTGGCGTTCATCTTGGTGACCGCGATAACGGCAATCAGATGCACGATCAACCAAATGGTATGCCACACAGAACTGTGAGCGGAAGGTTTGCCGTGATGAGGATCGCCATCGTCGCCGTCATCTTCATGCTCATACACAAACAGGCTCTGGTGCGTTTTCGTTTGAATCAGCAGGAACACGCCATACATCGCCGCTGAAATAGCCGCGATGATCAGTGCCTGGGCGGTGGTGAAATTACCACCCGGTAACGCGTTAGGGAACACCAACACCAAAATCGCCAACGGGAAAATGGCGATCATGTACTGTTTCACGCCTGCCAGATTCACATATTGCGTAGCAAATTTACGTCCGCCGAGCAGCAGTGCAAAACCAACCAGGCCACCGGTAACAATCATAATGATGGAGTAGAGGGTATCGCGCATCAGCGCCGGTGCAGCATCACCGGTGGCCATTAATGCGGAGATCAGGCTCACTTCTAATATCACCACCGACAGGCTTAAAATCAGCGAACCATAGGGTTCGCCCAGGCGGTGTGCCAGAACGTCGGCGTGACGTACTACGCTGAACGCACTGCAGAGGATTGCTACCAGAGACAGCAAGTTAATGCCGATAACCGGCATCAGCGCGGTTTGGCCGCCAAAGAAGCTCAGCACCGCGAGCGCAGCAATGGGGAAAATCAGCGAGTATTCGGTATGTCGGGTCTTTTCATGTGTAGCCATTCACCATCCTCTCCGGAAAAAAGAACCAAAACAGGCCATCAGTGCCTGATAAATATAATGACTTTTCTGACGCAGCGCAGTGTAACTTTTCAACAGTTGTGTTGCAGAGTCTTTACGCGTTTTTACTTAATGAATATTAATGACCTAAGTTGATAAAACTGAGTATTATCCAGTAATAACGTCTGATATTCATTGGGTTGAAATGAGAGTAAATTCACTTAATTTATAAAATGGCACCAAATTTAACGAGGTTAAATCGCTCTTATTTTGGTTTGATTAAGAAGTTTCGGTTTATTTAACTAAAGTTAGACTTTTCTAACTTGCATGCATGACTCTCTATTAAACCGCCTCCCTAATTCAAGTTCTTCGCCAGGCAGCCGATGCTATTTACGAAGAATTTCCCCTTTGTGATCGGGGTCAATCTTGAAACTTTTATGAAAAATGCATTAATGTCTTCTCTTAAGTCGACGCAACGCGTGTTGCCTGTAAGACATCATCTTTGAGGAGCCGAACCGACAGGATGTCAGCGCAGTAGAGGAGGTCGCATTGTTAACCCGGGAATTTCTTTTAAAAGCGGATTGTAAAACATCCTTTGGCGATATTGACGAAGCGCTGCTGTGGAGCTGTGAAAAGCGCGCAGCATCGCTTGCGGCCACGCTGGCCTGTCGCCCTGACCAAAGCCCGGTCTGGATCTTTGGCTATGGTTCCCTGATGTGGAATCCGGTTTTTGAAGCGGAAGAAGTGGCTTCCGGGCGGCTGGAAGGCTGGCATCGGGCGTTCTGTTTACGCCTTACCGCCGGACGCGGCACGGTAGAGGCTCCTGGTCGTATGCTGGCGCTGAAAGAGGGCGGTGCAACCAGCGGGCTGGCGTTCCGTCTGCCGGAATCCCGACTGCATGATGAACTCGAGTTGTTATGGAAGCGTGAGATGATCACCGGCTGCTACCTGCCAACCTGGTGTGAACTGGAGCTGGATGATGCGCGTAAGGTGACTGCGTTGGTGTTTATCATGGACCCTCGACATCCGCTGTATGAAACCGACTCCTGCCGTAGCACTATCGCGCCATTGATCGCACAAGCGAGTGGGCCGCTGGGAACGAATGCCCAATATCTCTATTCGCTGGAACAGGAGCTGGGCAAACGCGGTATGCAAGAAGAAGCCTTAACGCGTCTGGCCGCAGAGGTCAGAGCGCTGCAAAAATCTGCAGCGCGCTAATCAGGGTTTGCCGGGATTAATCAGCCAGGTTCCCGGCTTATCAATCGTGAGTGATTGCGCCAGCACTTCACTACCATGATGGACTTCAATGCGATAGTTGCCGGCTGCCAGATTCAGTGAGGCAAAACCGCTGCTGGCAGGCTTCACATCCTTCACTTCACCATTCAGCACGATATTGTCGCCTTCCTGTAAACGTAAATAGACCGTTGCCAGGGAGGGACCAGGGGGAGTCGCACTGGGGTTTGCCATGGGTGCGGTTGCCGCAGGGATCGAGGTGACTGGTGGCGCATCGCTGTGGCGATTGGCTTTCCATACCACAACCACCACCGCCAGAATCGCAATCGCCGCCGCAGCAACTAAACCTGGCGACAGACGACGCACATTACGCGGCGTCACGGGTTCAATGGCGGCGGCAGCATGATTCACCGCCATCACCTGAGGTTCTGGCACCACAACCGCGACCGGCTCGGCAGCCGGGACTTCGGCGATCACCGGGAAGGTGGTCACCAGCGCCTCAACATCACTGACAGGTAAATCAATCAGGCTGGCAAAGGCATCAATATTTTGTGGACGGTCAGCCGGCTTCATGGCCAGCGCGCAGTCGATAGCATGAAGCAGCGGCAGCGAGTAGCTCTCTGGCTGGCGTTCGACCAGCGGCTGGTAGTTATCCTCGATACAACGCACCACGCTCACTGGTGGCGCATGACCGGTGATCAGATTGTGTAGCACCGCTCCGAGCGCATAGATATCCGTCCACGGCCCTTGTTCGACTTCGCCCTCTTCGCTGTATTGTTCAATCGGCGCAAAGCCGGGTTTCAGCATGATTTCGGTTTCGTCCGACAGGTTGCCGATCTCCTTGCGCGCGGAACCAAAATCGAGCAACACCGGTAACTGGTTTTCCTGAATCTGGATATTATCCAGCGAAATATCACGATGCAGATAACCCGCGGTATGAATGGTATTGATGGCACCAAACAGCGGAGGCAGCAGGCGACGGATCCAGCTTTCACTGATGCTTTCCGGGCAGGTCACTTGCCACTCTTTCAGCGTCATGCCGCTGTAGTAAAGTGTGCCCATATAGGCGGTGCCGTTCTCTTCCCAGAAGCGCAAGACATGCAGCAGACCAGGATGATTAAAACGTGCGAGCAGGCGCGCTTCCTGAATGAAGCTGTTGCGCCCGGCATTAAACAGTTTCTGGAAGCGTTCGCCACGCAGCTCCAGCGACAGGTCGGCAGCACGCACCGCCAGAGAAACCGGCATGTACTCTTTAATCGCGATGGTGCGCTCGAGCTGATGGTCCCAGGCACGATAAACAATGCCAAAGCCACCGCCGCCGATCACTTCCTTGATTTCAAATTCGTTAAACCGATAGCCCGCAGGCAGGGCATTCGGTGTGTGGTTTTCGTTTGCCGACATAGTGAACTCTCTGAACACGTCCTGTAGCGCCCGGTCAACTTCATTGATCCAGGGCGACGATCGCTAATTAATTAATGTTACGCCAGGCACCAATCGCCGGATCGGCCAGATCCGCATGCAGGGTGTCAATCAGTAACACAGTCACTTTTTGCTGTGGCATAAATTGTGGCGACCAGACGCCACGTAAAGTTTCAACTCGCTTCTTAACCGCATCGCTGTCTTGGCCGGCTGTCTTATCCATTTTAATCAGCAGGTTGCCAGTGAAGCGCCACACGTGCTGCTGGCTGTCAAAGGGCAGCACCAGCCAGCTATCATCTGCATCAGGGCGCGTCACTATCATGCGCTGCTTATTCACGGCGACGACTTCCAGCGCTGGGCCGCTTAGCTTAAGGTCGGCAATCGGGTAGCCCTGATAAAAGTTAACCGCCACGCTGCGGGTATTACCGTTGTTCATCAGCGTGATATCACTTGGGCCTTCCAGCCAACCTTCGGTCGAGCAGTGCTGTTGCGGATTGTCAGGAATAAAGAGTGAATCGCCATTTTCATCCCACCAGGTGCGGAAATGACATCCGGCCGGCAAAGCGAAGTGTTGCAAGGGGGCCGTATCTGCTGGTTTTGACAGGTCAAGCGGGGCGGCGTTACTGGCACTGGCGCTGGCAGTGGCATCGTTAATCACAATAGGGCGCCAGTTTTGCAGTTTGGCTGCGCTACCATTCGCCAGGACGCTCCCGTCTTTGTTGGTCATCTGCCAGGGGAGTTCATCCAGCGTGCCACACTGATTCGCTAACAGCGTCCCCACGCGTGGCAGGAAGCTGGTCAGGATGCTGGAATCGGTGCTTTTACCTGAAACAATGCGTAACGGCAGTGTCTCTTTACACCAGTCATTCGGCGAATTGCTGGCCACGTTATCGATATAAACTTCCAATGACAGGCTCGGCGAGTAAACCACGCGATAATCATCAGCTTGTGCATTTAGAGCCAGCAACAGGGTCGCTAAACCCGGCAACCACACTTTCATAAGGATCCTTGGAATCAATAACGTGTCGGCAGAAAACGTGCCGCATCGGCCTGGGAATAAAGCAGCGTCGCTTCCTGCGGCTCGCCAATCCAGATTGCCAGAGCGCTGAGATTGTCGCTTTTAACACTGCGGTTAACGGCTTGTTCCATCAAAGTCAGCCACTCTTCGCAGGCATTGACCATGCGCAGGGCTTGTTCCATCTCGTGGGTGGTCAGATTGAGCCAAAACCCATCGGTACAGACCAAAAACGCATCACCATCGGTGAGCGAAATCACTTCACTGAAGGTGGCGGGACGGGCAGGCTCAACACCGAGCGCATTATAAAGTAAATTACTGTTAATGCCGGAATTTTCATAGCCCGCTTCACGTAACTGTTGAGCCAGACTGTGGTCACGCGTGACCTGACTCAAGACCCCGTGACGGAAGTGATAAACCCGGCTGTCACCTGCGTGCGCCCACCATGCGCGCTGTGTTTCGCGGTCGATAAAGAGTGCGGCGAGCGTGGTGCTCATGCGGGCATATTTCGGATTATTTCCCTGCGCCTCCAGCAATACCTGCTGGCATTGCTCAATGGCGGCACGGGTGCTGTCAGGGGTAAAGGTGTCGCTGTTGTGCAAAGAGGTCAGCAGCGTGTCCCGAACGATCTGTGCCGCCATATCTCCACCCGGTAAGCCCGCAACGCCATCACATACTAAAAAGCAGGCTTTGTGTTCGTCGAGTTCTGCCCCGGTGCGGTCTTGATTTTCGTCGCGCATTCCCTGCTGGCAGCGACTGGCAAACATCATCTTCATGCGTCTTCAGTCCGCGTCTGTGAATCTTTGTACTGGTTAACTTCCATATCGTAGGCGTGCAAAAAGGCTTCGCCAAACAGCGTGTGGAAGTCATCTTCAATTTCGCCGGCCGTGCGCTGATAGTGGCGTGAGAAGTAATCCCACAACGCCGCTTTGCGTCCACCATTAAACGGCAGCTTTGGCAACACGCCGTCTTTACGTGCCTCTTCTTCCAGCCGTTGCGGGTTAAACGACTGCAGCATAGCGGCAATGATGGCGCGGATACCGGCAATCATGCCCAGCTGGTGAGCTTGCAAATCCACTAATGCATCGCGCACAGCAGCTTCCGGTGACATAAAGCCGGGCATCTGGCTCTGGTAGATCTGCATCAGTACGGTCTTGCCCGATGGCAGAATTTTAAAAGGGTTGTTGGCTTCGTTCAGGATCATCGTCATATCGGCTTTGACTCCACGCTTCAAAATTGAGCGCGAAGAGAGCAGAGCGACGGTGCCTTGGGAAAACAGGCTCAACATGCGACCGGTGACACGCATTTGCTCTTCGGTGAAGGGCGTTTGGTGTCCGTTGTTGAGTCCCATACCTTCTAACAGTGCCGCAATCAGCTTATCCTGATCGGCACCCGGTAATGCGGCAGGGAGAGCGGGTGAATCACTTTGGGGATCGATGGCGAGGCGTGGATCTGTGCGACGCTCGTGGCGAACAGTGGCGGTCTCTGGCAGGACATCAGGTTCCTGTTGAATACCGAGCGGGTCATCCGCACTCTCTGCAAAGAACGCCAGTGGATCATCTTGTTGACTGTTTTGACAGGCTGGGTCGTTCACTTGCAAGCCATACTCACCGATTTGTAAGGCATCGCCGTGATGTAACAGCACTTGCGAACCACGTTGCAGAACCATGCCATTGAGCACCACTGAGGTGACGCTGCCCTGATTGGTCAAACGGCATTCGCCTTCAGGTGACAGATGCACCAGTGCTTGCAAACGCGAAATCGCGCGTGTCTCGTCAGGCAGCACCAGATCGTTGTCCTGACTGCGGCCGATAGTTCCCCCCGGCGGTTTAAAGGCGACCGTCTTTGCGGGCACATCCGTATTGCACTGCACAATGGTAAATTGCATGAGTCATCCCATTAACAAGGAAAACGCGACAGCCTATTCAAACATCGGTGGATAGAGGCCATTGCGTCCCGGCTGAGCACCAGATGCCGGGTTAAACAGTAAGGAAAAAAGTTGCGCGGTGAGCGGCCCACTGTGTTTGTGTGTGGCATGGGCAAATCCGTCACTGCGATTACTCCACCAGTAGCTAATATGCTGCTGCGGATCAAATCGGTCTGCCACTTCACGCCAGCTCAGTGTGCAGGGCAGGTCATCAAAACCAATGACATCCATAATGTCGCTGCGCTGGTTATCTGGCACCATCAGTGGAGCTAACTGTTGCATCTGCTGTTCCAGCACATCCGGGCTGAGACGATCTTTCACGCTGCGCAATAGCAAAGCACCCAGCTCTTGATACCAATCTCCTGACATCGCCAATTGCGCGCTATGCCAGTGGCTGAGCGGAAAACTGCGTAATGCCAGCAGCGGCCAACTACGGCCTACGCGATCGCAAGAGGGCAATAAACAGCCCATCTGAACCTGCTGACGTAGCGGCGACAGCGGCAACACAAAGTTCCACACCGGCGCACGCAAAAAGAGCGGAGTGTTCGCGTCGGATTGTTGGTGCCAATGCATCAGCCCTTGTTGAAACCAGTGGCTCCAGGGCGTCACGGTATTCTCGCTCAGGCGCTGGCGCAGAAAATCACCGGTGGCCGGTAATTTGCCGTACCAACCCGGCGCGGTATGCGTCGCCATTGTTACCTCACCATTACTCACTGTGTCCGGTCAATCGCTGCGACAACGCATCTGGCACAATCGCCAGCGTGTTGCCGTTTTCACCGGCATTTTTCAGATTCTCCGCAAGCTTGCGCATCATCAAAGCGTTGTCTCGCGCATAAGGCGATGACTGAATCTGCTGATCCAACAGTTGGCTGAGGTGCCAGTCCAACTGCTGCAAATCGCGAGCGCTGACATTTTCCGGCAGATTTCGTTGCAGGTTTTGCATCAGCCAGCCACGCAAAAACTCGCCGTCATAATTTCGCGGCTGATAAAGCATTTGATAGGCGCGCAGCGCATTACGACTGTACTCATCATCGTTCCCCGGATCGTTACGCAGCAGATTGGTAATCTGTTGAGCGACACGAGGCAACAGCAGAGACTTAAGCGCATTTTGATAAAGCACCCATGCAGCATCACTCACCTGGTTGCCACGATATAAACCCACGCGCATGGTAAGCGGCGGATTGTCGAGGGAAAAACGCTCTGATAATGGCAGTTTTACCAGGTTATTTAAGAAGGGTAGCAGATCAAAAATATTATCGGCTGGCTGATGCAATACCTGCTGACTTTGCACGGTGATCGGGGCAATGCGTGCCGAGACCTGGTCGAGATAACGCTGGTTCTGCAGATAACTGGCCAGCCATAAACCCGACAGCAGCAGCAACGCTCCGGTCAACGCACCATAACCGATCCAATGGAACAGTCGGTTGCGATATTCCCAGTGCCGATTACTGCCGGCCAGACCGCTCTCGCGAAACACCAGGTCGCTCAGGAGATCGCGAATAAAGAAGCTCTGGCCTTTGTTACCCGGGATAGGATTGTGGCGGGTGACGCTATCCCAGGTGGCAAAACTGTTTTCACCAGTGTGCGGTAACTGCAACTTACGGTTCAGTTCCCCCATAATGCGGTCAAACGGCAGTCCTTCCTGCGTGCCGCTGGTAAAGAACAGGCCACGTGCCGACCACGCGATTTCGTCCTCGTGACGAGAGAACACCACATCAAGATACTCATTGAGCAGTGGGCGCAATGAACTGAACTCCTGTGGAAACAGGAAACTGTCCGCACGTTGCGTGAGATCGCGCTCGTTCGCCATCACATTGGCGAGTTGTTGCTGTAAACGCTGCTCTAAGTGTCGATATTGCTGAGTAAAGCTGTTGTGCCAGTCATCTTTATGCGGTTTGCCGGGCTCCCACGGGAAGGTAAAACCCCAGATGGCATCGCGTTGCGGTTTGCTTAAACCGGCATGAAAGCTCATAAAGCCTTTCAGCAGGTCGGTTTTGGTCACCATCACATACACCGGGAAGTGAATTCCGGTTTGCTGATGCAGTTCCTGCATGCGCATACGCAGTGCGCTGGCCTGCGCGTGACGGGCCTCAGCCGAGTCCGTGAGCAGGTCCGAGACGCTGATCGTCATGATCACACCGTTGATCGGCTGACGGGTACGATAACGCTTCAACAGATTGATAAAACTCTGCCACTCGGCACCATCACGGGCGCGTTGGCTCTCTTGCAGGGCATAACGGCCAGCGGTGTCGATCAGGACTGCGCTATCCGTAAACCACCAGTCACAGTGGCGTGTACCACCAACGCCACGCACCGCGCCTTTACCCAGGCTGTCCGTGAGCGGGAATTCGAGGCCGGCATTCAGCAGTGCGGTGGTCTTGCCCGCGCCGGGTGCGCCCATCATCACATACCACGGTAATTGATAAAGATAGTGGCTCTGGAAACGTGCCAGCCAACTCTGCTGATGACGACGACCAAACTGGGTGCGTTTTAATCGCAGTGCGGCTTCGCTGAAGCGCTGTGCCAGTAGCGTATCCGTGGCTTGTCGGTCAGAGAGCTCCTCACTGTTCATTTCCTGAAGGCGGTTAAGCATTTTGCTGTTGAACCAGCCACGCCAGATTGCCGGAATAAACTGGAACAGCACCCAGCAGAAGAACAACAGGCCAACCACGCACTGACGAGCGAAAATCGGCTCAAGCGGACGGGTATCACCCCAGGTCCATAGCGGGCCCAACATCCACAGCACGCAACTCAGGGCCGTGACGCCAATCAGGCTCCACAACAGGCGGTGGGTTAAAAAATGTTGCATCGATGCACGCATCACTGACCTCCCGGATGATTGCCAAGGGTTTCCGGTGCCGCGAACAGGGTGATTTCTACGCGCCGGTTGCGCGCGCGATTTTCATTGCTGTCGTTGGGAAGCAGGGGATTACTGTCGCCGCGCCCTTCAGCTTTCACGCTGTGTCCTTCAGCGAGCTGCGGATTGAGTAACTGCGTAACGGCGCGTGCGCGGGCAAAAGAGAATTCGTAACTGGAAGCAAAGCGACCATCAACCGGGCTGTTATCGGTGTACACCGAGACCAAAACGGTGCCTTTCACCGTTTTCATCGCGCTGGCGACGTGCGCCAGCAGTGCGCGGCCAACCTGATTGACCACGGTGCCATCAGATGAAAACAGTTTGTCTGCGGGGATGATCACTTTACTGCCGAATGCGCCATCACTTACCTCTAACTGGCCTGCAGCAATCACATCATTTAAACGTTGATGAAGATCGAGCAAGGCTTGTGGTGAGGTAGGACGACGGCCAGGCATGATTTGTGGCAATGGCGTTTGATAGATGGCGCGAAGCAGGGGTTCAGCTGCATTGCCCAATCGCCAGTTGAGACCGCTGTATATCAGGCAGGCAATCAAAGCGGCTAAGGTGGCGCAAGCCCACAGCGGCACCATGGGTCGCGTCAAGCTGCTCACCAAGGGATGCACTTCAACCAGCGGCGCGGCCGGGTTAACGGTAGTCGGGCGAGTTTCCTGAATTAACTGTGCCAGGCGCTTGCGAATGCTGTCACACTGGGCGCGACCACTGTCGCTGCCGCGATAGCGGCCTTCATAGCCCAGTAGCAGGCAATAGTGGATCACTTCCAGCAGCCAGAGGTGTTGCTGTGGACTCTGCGAAACGCGTGACAGCAGCTGGAAAACTTTTTCACCGCCCCAGCTTTCGTTGTGGAAAGTCACCAGCATGCCGTTGCCAGACCATACGCCTCGCGTGCCCCATGGCGTTTGTGCCGCGGCTTCATCCAGCACGCTGCATAGGCAATAGCGTGCGCCAATGATCATCTCAAAGGGCAGTCCCGCTTGCTTGCAGCGTTGTTCAAACTGGCGGATTTCTTCGATCAAAAGCTGGCGTAAACCGGCAGGATCATCATGCGTGGCAGCCTGCCGCAGGCGAACAACGGCATTCAGTATCGGTGCTGCGGCATTAAGCAAAAGGTTATCATTGCCCGCGACAATGCCATCGCGTGCAACAGAATCCTGGGTCATTAAATCTCGATTTTCCTGGCAATGGCGCTATTTCTTGTCCGCAAAGAGCGACCTTTCTGCGGACAATCTGCGCCGTATTGCATTATCAGTCTAGGATCCAGGTCGCGGTATCGTTGGTGCGACATGCCTTGCTGGCGCCTCCAACGGCCACACAGACCTGTTTGTTGCGGCGGGGGCGTGGACGATCGCTACGCACGGTGGCGTCATAACGGCTGCTTTCCACCCCAGCCTTGGGCGGAATATAACCAATCAGCTGTCCATTCGGTTCATCAGCAACGGCTAACCAGCTGTGCTCAACACGGCCAAGCACTTCAAACGACTTAGCATTGTCGAGATAACGCACCACTTTGCCGCCAAAATCAGGCGTGGTCATGACCGAAGCAGCATAGAGTGCGCGAAAACTTTCATTGACCGGCGTGAACTCGGCTGGTGCTGCCACCGCATTCCGGTGAACCAGCTTAACGCCATTGACTTCACTGGTGACCAAAGTGTCATCAGTAACGGGCGGCGTTGGCGCTTTACAACCCGCTAACGTTAACACCGCCAGTAGGGTTAGCACGAGACTCTTATTCACCATGAACCTCAAATTTCATCAGATTAGCTGCAGATTAAAATGCGGCACACGCAATGGAAGCGGGCAGATTACGCAGCAAGAAAGCCATCAAAAAACAGTCAGATTACAGAAAGATAGTGCTGTGCTCAGTCTACCTAAGACTTTTGAGAATTCAAACCATTGCACCGAGAGAAATCCCGTGCTACCGGGCGAAAATGCAGCTGGAACAGGTGATAAAAAACACGTGCTGAGGGTGATATATAAGATGAATTTACTTATTTACCAGTGGAAGTGTAAAACGCAGGCGAAAACACAATTTTCGCACAATGGATATAATGAAAATTATTAAATAAGATTAATCTATTTTTGACGTTAAAAAAAGATTGCGCCAGTAAACAATTTTCTGACTTTCAGAATTTACGGGCGCCCATCCGTCCAAATTGAAGTCGAGTTCGGCACGGCTTTTGCTTGAGTATTGCCCTAAATTTGCCTGATAGTGGGAGTCAGCAATGAACCGGGCTCTGGAGTATCTACGTGCTAGCCGCGCCAGCGAGATTGCGAGTCTGCAACGTTTATTACGTACGGGCGAGCAAATTCTTGCGCTCAGTGAATTAATCCATGTGCTGCAGCGTGAGCGCGGTGCCAGCAATATCTGGCTGTGTTCAGAGGGCCGCCTGTTTGGTGATGAGCTGGAAGCGCGTGCGATTGAGGTGCAGCAGCGGCAAGACGTAGCGATGACAATGTTACCTGCCGCTGTCGCGCAACCGGGCTACAGTCGGTTTTGCATGTTAATCGCCGCCGCGTTGCAGGCACTCGATAGCCTGCCAGTATTGCGTCAGCAGGTGCGCAAACAAAGTTGTCGCCACGCGCAAGCCATGGAGGCGTTCAACCATGTGATTCGCACATTACTCAACCTGGTATTTGAGGCTGCAGACACCGCAAGCGAACCGGAAATTTCTCGTGCGCTAATCGCCCTCTTTAGTTTTATGCAGGGAAAGGAGTTGGCTGGTCAGGAGCGCGCGACGGGTTCGGCAGGTTTTGCTGCCGGGACCTTTAGCCCGGAACAACGCCAGCGCATTCTGGCACTGATCGCTGCTCAGGAGCAGAGTTTCAACACCTTCAGCCAGTTCGCTGACAGCCAAAATCTACAACGCTGGCAGGAAATGGCTGACGCGGGCAGCCAAATTGAACGGCTGCGGCGTATTGCCTGCACCGATGCTCCTTGTGGTGAAAATGGGGTTCTCCAATGGTTTACGCTGCTGAGCCAGCGGCTGGATCAGATGAAGCAAATAGAAGATACGTTGTGCATTACCCTCATGAACTGCTGTCAGCGTGCGATTAGCGCCAGTGAACAGGCGGACCCGCAACAGGTGGCACACCGTGAAGAGGCCAGTTTCTCTCTTTATATCGCCGGGGCCAGTTGGCTGGACGGGCAGGAAACCACGCTCGACAGTCAGGGCCTCGCGCCGCAACTGGGCCGTTCAGTACTTTCACTGATCGGCGAACAGGCGCAGCGTTTAAAGGCGCAGGCCGATGAACTGGCCACCATGCGTGCGTCACTCGATGAACGGAAAATTGTCGATCAAGCCAAAAGCTGGTTGATGGAGCAACACGGTTTTAGTGAGCAGGATGCCTGGCAAGCCCTGCGAAAAAGTGCCATGAATCAAAACAAACGCATCCTGGACATCGCCCAAGCCATCCTGGCCGTTGCGGCAACGTTGAAGTCATAACTCCAAGGAGGTAGTTGCACAAAGCCTGTGCGTATTGTGCGTCAGCACAGTGCAGATTTGCGCACTTTCACTGATTCAAGTGGGGTGGCGTGCTGATTCTTTAAGAGAATTTTTTTGGCACAGGCTTTGCAATACCTTACTGACATTGCGCATTTGTTTCGCCAACGGCGGTGAAGCGAGTGCTTTGGATAAAGGCGTCCGGCCCCATGTTTTTACAGCATGCGGGAGGACGCCTTTTTTTATTTCTTTTTTTCAGGATGCGCATGATGAGCAAAACGCGGTTTTCGGTATCACGTCGTCAGTTTCTACTGGGCAGTGCGGTGGTAGGTGGCAGCTATTTACTGCCGGGCTTACGCAATGCGGTGTGGGCTGCCGGCTCGGATGCGCCAGAAAAAAGCAGCGTTCGCGTTGGCTTTATTCCCCTCACTGACTGCGCGCCAGTGGTGATGGCCTCAGTGAAAGGCTTCGACAAAAAATATGGACTCACACTGCAGCCAAGCAAAGAGGCCAGTTGGGCGGCGGTACGCGACAAACTGACGGCGGGTGAACTGGATGCCGCGCATGCGCTATACGGCATGATCTATGGCCTGCAATTAGGTGTCGCAGGGCCACAGCACGACATGGCCAACCTGATGACGCTGAATAACAACGGTCAGGCCATCACACTCGCAAACCAACTGAAAGAGCAAAAGGTCACGGATGCAGTCAGCCTGCAAACGCTGATTGCGAGCCAGGCAAAAGGCAGTTACACCTTCGCGCACACCTTTCCCACCAGTACCCACGCCATGTGGCTCTATTACTGGCTGGCGAATGCAGGTATCGACCCATTTGAAGATGTGCGCACCGTGGTGGTACCGCCACCGCAAATGGTGATGAACATGAAAATGGGCAACATGAGTGGTTTCTGCGTTGGCGAACCCTGGAACCAGCGCGCCATCAGCGACAACATCGGATTCACTGCCGCCACCACACAGCAAATTTGGCCGGACCATCCTGAAAAAATCCTCGCGACACGGGCGCAATGGGTGCAAGAGAACCCCAACACCGCGCGTGCAATGACGGCTGCGGTCCTCGAAGCCGCCCGCTGGATCGATGCCTCTGACGAAAACCGCAAAGAGACTGCCGCTGTGTTAGCCGGGCGAGCGTGGATCAACACCAAAGTTGAAACGCTGGAAGGCCGCATGCTGGGCCATTACGAGAATGGCCTGGGCCAGAGCTGGCAAGACGGCCACTCGATGCGCTTCTACCGCGATGGCGAAGTGAGCTTCCCATGGATCTCCGATGGCATGTGGTTCCTGACGCAGATGAAGCGCTGGGGGATGGTGAAAACCGTGCCCGATTACGCCGCCATCGCACGGAAAATCAACCGTATCGACATTTACAAACAAGCCGCCAGCGCGGTGGGTGGCGTCTCCGTGCCGTCTGCCGAGATGCGCAGCAGCACGCTGATTGACGGCAAAGTGTGGGATGGCAGCAATCCTGCCGCCTATGCCGACAGTTTCGCCATTAAACGTAGCTAAGTGAGGTCAGCATGAAATCTGAAGCCCGTACGCTGAAAGTGGCGACTCCCGCCGTCGCTCAACCGGCGCAGGTGATTGCGCTGAACGTCGCACAACAACCGCGAGCACGGCAACGCTGGCTGCGGCCGCTGTTACTGCGGCTGATCCCGGCGAGTTGCGGACTGATCGTCCTGCTATTCGTCTGGCAGTTGGCCGCCATGTCGAGCAAAGGTTTTCCTGGGCCGTTGGCGACCTGGCAAGCGGCAGTGACGCTGTTCGCCGACCCCTTTTACAACAACGGCCCCAACGATCAGGGCATCGGCTGGAATGTCGTGGCATCGCTGCAACGTGTGGCGGTGGGATTTGGTCTGGCAGCGCTGGTGGGGATACCCGCAGGTTTCCTGATTGGGCGCTTCACCTTTGTGGCACGCATGTTCAATCCCATCATCGCACTGCTGCGTCCTGTCAGCCCTTTAGCGTGGTTACCGATTGGTCTGCTGCTGTTTCAACGCGCGGAGCCTGCCTCCAGCTGGACCATTTTCATCTGCTCAATCTGGCCGATGGTGATTAACACCGCCGAAGGAGTGCAGCGTATCCCCCAGGATTACCTCAATGTGGCCCGTGTCTTGCGCCTTAACGAATGGACGGTGATGCGCCGCATTCTGTTCCCAGCGGTTCTGCCCGCTGTGTTGACCGGTATGCGCCTCTCGATGGGTATCGCCTGGCTGGTGATTGTTGCCGCGGAGATGTTAACGGGGGGGCTGGGCATCGGTTTCTGGATCTGGAACGAGTGGAACAACCTCAACGTCGAAAACATCCTGATTGCCATCGTGGTGATTGGTGTCATTGGGTTGCTGCTGGAGCAGGCATTGATGCTGCTGGCACGTCGTTTTAGCTGGGATAAATAAGGAGCCAACCATGAACCCCATTATTCGCGTTCAGCAGGTCAGCCAGTGTTTCAACACCGCCAGCGGTGAATTCCTGGCACTCGATAACGTTAGCTTTGATATTCACCCGGGTGAAACTCTCAGCCTGATTGGTCACTCAGGCTGCGGTAAATCCACCTTGCTTAACCTGATTGCCGGATTGACCCAACCCAGCAGCGGCGTATTGCTGTGTGAAAACCGCGAAATCAATGGCCCCGGTCCAGAGCGTGCCGTGGTGTTCCAAAACCATTCATTACTGCCGTGGCTCACGGCTTACCAAAATGTCGAACTGGCGGTACAGCAGGTGTTTAAGGGGCAGATGAACAAAAGCGAAATGAGTGAGTGGATCGAACACAACCTCAATCGCGTGCAGATGAGCCACGCCATGCACAAGCGGCCAGCGGAAATCTCCGGCGGCATGAAACAGCGTGTGGGCATTGCGCGTGCGCTGGCGATGAAACCGCGCGTGCTACTACTGGACGAGCCGTTTGGCGCACTGGATGCCCTGACGCGAGCACATTTGCAAGACAGCGTGATGCGCATTCAGCAGGAGCTGAAGACCACCATTGTGCTGATCACCCACGATGTGGATGAGGCCGTGCTGCTGTCAGACCGCGTGTTGATGATGACCAACGGGCCTGCGGCACAAGTCGGTGAGATTCTCACCATCGATCTGCCGCGTCCACGTTCTCGCGTGGCCTTGGCTGACGAGCCGCGCTATCACCAGTTGCGTCAGCAGATTCTGCACTTCCTCTACGAAAAGCAGACTGCGGTCGCTTAAGGAACAGGTCATGGTGCAGCAGCTGGTGGTGATTGGTAACGGGATGGCCGCGATGCGGATGGTGGAAACCCTTTTGCAGCGCGCACCGGGCCGTTATGCCATCACGGTCATTGGCCGTGAAGCCCAGGGCAATTACAACCGTGTGATGTTGTCTCCTGTGCTGTCAGGCGAGAAAGCCTTTCTGGATACGCTGATCCACGCGCCGGATTGGTACATCACCCATCAGGTGCAATTGTTGATGGGTGAAACAGCACTGCAGGTGGATCTCAAAGCACAAAGGGTCTTCACCGATCAACGCACGCTGCACTGGGACAAACTGGTGTTCGCCTGTGGTTCACGACCGCGTATGCCCGATCTGCCGGGAGTCGAACGCCCTCAGGTGCTGGGTTTCCGCACATTACGTGATGTCGAGACGATGTTGGCGCAACAAGGCCCGGTGGTGGTGCTGGGTGGGGGATTGATAGGTGTGGAAGCGGCGGCGGCACTGCGTCTGCGTGGGCGTGATGTCACGTTGCTGCACCATCGCCCTTGGCTGCTGGACCGTCAGTTGGATCAGCAGGCCGGCACGTTGTTGACGCAGCATCTGACCCAGCGAGGTATTCACTGCCACCTTGGCGTATCGCTACAGTCGATCCATAGCGATGCGGTCACCTTGACCGATGGCACACGTTTACCTGCACAGCAGGTGATCATGGCGATTGGCGTGCTGCCGGAAATGGCACTGGCGCAGCAGGCCGGTGTGCCGTGCCAGCGCGGCATTGTGGTCAATCGTCAGTTACAAACCGCCATCGATGACGTGTATGCACTGGGTGAATGTTGCGAAATCGAAGGTGAAACCTTTGGACTGGTCGCCCCCTGTCTGGCGCAGGCCGATGTGCTGACGGCACAACTCGCCGGTGAGCCGATGGCGGACTTTCACTATCAAGAGAGCGGTACGCGGCTAAAGGTCACCGGCATTGAGATGTTCAGTGCAGGCGATATTCGCGAAGGCGAATCCATCAGCAGTTTTGATCCTATCGACAATCACTATCAGCGCCTGTTTCTGCGTAACGGCGCGTTGCGCGGCGTATTGCTGTTTGGCGATACCCAACGTGCAGGCGCGCTGCTTAACCCACTTCAACAGGGTGAACGTGTGGATATCAATGCACTGTTCGGACTGGATAACCCCTTAACGCAGCCGTGTGCTGCAGGAAGCAATGTGATGAGCAAACCTCTTCTCGCCGTGGTGGGCCACGGTATGGTCAGCCACCATTTTCTGGAGCAGCTGGTGAGCCGCGAGTTGCACCAGCACTACCACATCGTGGTGTATGGCGATGAGCCTCAAATGGCGTATGACCGCGTTCATCTCACCGAGTATTTTGGCGGAAAAACGGCTGACGATCTCTCACTGGTGAGCGACAACTTCTTTGAGAAATACGGTATTGAGCTGCGCAGCGGCTGCGAAGTGCTGGCGATAGATACCGATAAGCGCAGCCTGCGCGATGCCAGCGGTGCGGAACTGGCCTGGGACAAACTGGTACTGGCGACGGGATCGATACCCTTTGTGCCGCCGGTGCCTGGACGTGAACATTCGCGCTGTTTTGTCTATCGCACACTCGCGGATTTGGATGCAATTGCTGCCTGTGCCGAACACGCCACCCGCGGCGTGGTGATTGGCGGAGGGCTGTTAGGTCTGGAAGCCGCGAACGCGCTGAAACAGCTCGGGTTAGAAACGCATGTCGTGGAGTTCGCCCCGCGCCTGATGGCGGTGCAGCTCGATGATGGCGGCGCGCAGATGTTGCGCGGCAAGATCAGTGCACTTGGCGTGCAGGTGCACACCAGCAAACAGACGGAAGCCATTGAAAGCCTGCCCGATGGCAGCGTGCAGATGCGTTTTGCCGACGGCAGTGTGCTGCAGACCGATTTGATTGTGTTCTCCGCGGGGATTCGTCCTCGTGATACCCTGGCGAGCGCGGCGGGGATTCAACTTGGCGAGCGCGGCGGCATTGCGATCAACGATGGCTGTGAAACCAACGTAGCCGGAGTTTATGCCATCGGCGAGTGCGCGCTCTGGCAGGGGCAAATTTTCGGTCTGGTGGCACCGGGCTATCAAATGGCGCGTGTACTGGCCGCGCAGTTGGCCCAGGAGGAACTGGCGTTCAGCGGTGCGGACATGAGCACCAAACTCAAGCTGCTCGGCGTCGAAGTCGCCTCTTTTGGGGATGCGCACGGTCGCACGGCCGACAGCCAAAGCTACCAATGGACAGACAACCCGAAAGGCATCTATAAAAAACTGGTGGTGTGCAAAGAGAGCAAAACCTTGCTCGGCGGTGTGCTGGTGGGCGATAGCGGCGACTACAGCAGCCTGTTGCAGATGATGTTGAATAAAATGCCGTTGCCCAGTGAACCGGAAAGCCTGATTTTGCCACAGCTGGCAGGTTCACCCTCCAAAGCCCTTGGCGTGGCAGCATTACCTGAAAGCGCGCAAATCTGCTCCTGCCACAATGTCAGCAAAGGGGATATCTGCGTTGCGGTGCAGAGTGGCTGTGGCGATATGGCAGCGATCAAAAGCTGTACCAAAGCGGCCACCGGCTGCGGCGGCTGTAGCGCTTTGGTTAAGCAGGTGATGGAACTGGAGTTGGCGAACCAAGGCGTGGAGGTAAAGAAAGATATTTGCGAACACTTCGCCTATTCACGTCAGGAGCTGTATCACCTGATCCGCGTCGACCATATCACCACCTTTGAACAACTGATCCAGCAGCATGGCCGTGGACATGGCTGCGAAGTATGCAAACCCCTGGCCGGGTCGTTGTTGGCATCCTGCTGGAACGAATACCTGCTTAAACCGCAGCACCTGCCGTTGCAGGATACCAACGACCGCTACTTTGCCAATATCCAAAAGGATGGCACCTATTCTGTGGTGCCGCGTGTGCCAGCCGGTGAGATTACTCCGCAAGGTTTGATCGCCATCGGGGAGGTGGCCGCACGCTACGACCTCTACACCAAGATTACCGGCGGCCAGCGCATCGATCTGTTTGGCGCACGCCTTGAACAGTTGCCGGATATCTGGGAAACCCTGATTGCTGCAGGCTTCGAGACCGGTCACGCTTACGGTAAATCGTTGCGTACGGTGAAGTCTTGCGTGGGTTCGACCTGGTGTCGCTATGGTGTTCAGGACTCCACCGCCTTCGCCATTGCGCTGGAGAATCGATACAAAGGGCTGCGCGCGCCGCACAAAATCAAAATGGCGGTATCGGGATGCACCCGTGAGTGCGCGGAAGCACAGAGCAAAGACATAGGCGTGATTGCCACCGATAAGGGCTGGAATCTGTATGTGTGCGGCAACGGCGGCATGAAACCGCGCCACGCAGACCTGTTTGCCAGCGATCTCGATGATGAAACCTTGCTGCGTTACGTCGATCGTATCCTGATGTTCTACGTGCGCACGGCCGATCGTCTGCAACGCACCAGTGTGTGGATGGATAACATGGAAGGCGGTTTGGACTACCTGCGTCGAGTGGTGATTGAGGATGTGCTGGGTATCGGCGAGAGGCTGGAGCAGGAGATGCAGTTAGTGGTGGATCGCTACCAGTGTGAATGGCTCAGCACGCTGCAAGATCCTTCCCGCCGCGCATTGTTTACCCCCACGCTCAACAGCGAGGAAGCGGATGAAACCCTGAACTATGTGCGGGTGCGCGATCAGCGCCAGCCTGCATCAATGGACATCATTCCAGTGACAACATTGCCTGACGAACCCTGGAGCGCGATTTGTGATGTGACAGCGATTCCGGCATCCGCGGGTATCGGCGCTCGGCTGGGTGGCCAGCGCGTGGCACTGTTCCGCATGGGCGAAACCATTTACGCACTGGAGGATATCGAACCGGGCACACAGGCGAGCGTGCTGTCACGCGGCATTCTTGGCGATGTGGCGGGTGAACCGGTGGTGATCTCGCCCCTCTACAAACAGCGTGTTCGTCTGCGGGATGGACAAAGCCTCGATAACGCTGAACATCAACTGCGCTGCTGGCCGGTGCGGATTGATGGCGGCAAAGTGTGGCTAGGGCATCAGCCAATGCTGGCGCTCGCGGCGGCATCATGAAAACCACCTGTCCTTACTGTGGCGTGGGTTGTGGTGTCGAGGTCAGCGCGCCGGATCAACCTGTCAGCGGCGATCGCCAGCATCCCGCCAACTTTGGCCGTCTGTGTGTGAAAGGGTCTGCGCTGGGCGAAACCTTGTCTCATGAAGGGCGTCTGCTGTGGCCACAGATCAATGGTGAGCGTGTCAGCATGTCGGTGGCACTGGATCATGTAGCGGCAAGAATGCAGCAGGTCATCGATCAACATGGCCCACAGGCCGTGGCATTTTATGGCTCGGGCCAGTTGCTGACCGAGGATTACTACACCGCCAACAAGTTGATGAAAGGCTTTATTGGGGCGGCCAATATCGATACCAATTCACGGCTGTGCATGGCGTCCGCCGTGGTCGGTTACAAGCGCGCGTTGGGTGCGGATGCGGTGCCATGCTGCTATGAAGATATCGAACAGGCCGATGTCGTGGTGCTGGTCGGCTCGAACGCGGCATGGGCGCACCCGGTAGCGTGGCAGCGACTGGTGCAGGCGAAAACCGATCGCCCCGAGATGAAACTGGTGGTGATCGATCCCCGCCGCACGGCCAGTTGTGATATCGCGGACCTGCATCTCGCCTTGCAACCAGGGTCGGACAGCGCGCTGTTTGCCGGGCTGCTCAACTGGCTGAGCGACCATGATGCCGTCGATGCCGCCATGTTGCCGCATCTGGCGAACGTTGAAGCGACGCTGGCAGCCTGCAAAGTGTGGGATCTGGCGACGGTGGCAGAAGCCTGCCAGCTTAGCGAACAGGAAATCACCAACTTCTGGCAGCTATTTGCATCGCAACCACGCGTATTGACGCTGTGGTGTATGGGCATTAATCAGTCGCAAACCGGCAGTGACAACAACAACGCCATTATCAATGCGCATCTGTTAAGCGGCAAAATTGGCTATGCCGGCGCAGGACCGTTTTCGTTGACCGGGCAGCCGAATGCCATGGGCGGCCGGGAAGTGGGTGGACTGGCTAATCAACTGGCGGCGCACATGGGGTTCAGTGAGGAGGAGGTGGACCGGGTCAGCCGCTTCTGGAACAGCCCACGCGTGGCCCGTCAGCCAGGGTTAACGGCGGTCAATCTGTTTAAGGCGATTGATCGTGGTGAAGTGAAAGCGGTGTGGATCATGGGCACCAATCCCGCGGTCTCGATGCCAGAAGGTAATCGTATCGCTCAGGCGTTAGCCCGATGCGAACTGGTGGTGGTGTCGGAGGTGAGCGCCCATAGCGATACCGCGGATTTAGCGCATGTGCTGCTCCCCGCGCAAGGCTGGGGCGAGAAGAATGGCACGGTAACGAATTCCGAACGTCGTATTTCACGCCAGCGATGTTTTATCGAACCGGCAGGCGAAGCGAAACCTGACTGGTGGTTGCTGGCGCAGGTGGCGCAGCGGTTGGGATTCGGCGCGGCCTTTGCCTGGCAGCACCCCTGCGAGATTTTTGCTGAGCATGCCGCGCTGTCTGGCTTCGAGAATGGTGGTCGCCGTGCTTTTGATATCAGCGCGCTGGCAACTATCACCCGGGAACAATATGACCAGCTGACGCCGGTGCAGTGGCCAATCAATGCGCGAAGGCCTGAAGGCACGGCGCGGATGTTTGCCGATCGGCGCTTCTTCCATGGAGATGGTAAAGCGCGCTTGCTGCCACCCGCCATCCCCATCAAAACCCAGACCTGTAACGATTACCCCTTGTTAATGAACACTGGTCGTATTCGCGACCAGTGGCACACCATGACCCGCACCGGCAATGTTCCGCGATTGATGCAGCATTACGATGAGCCCTTTGTGTCACTGCATCCGCACGACGCGGCAGCGCATGGCTTAAGTCAGGGGGATCTGACGCGTGTACAGTCTGCGCTGGGCTGGTGGAGCGGTCGTGTGGTGATCGACAGCGGATTAACGCGTGGTCAGCTGTTTATTCCTATGCACTGGACGCGCCAGTTTAGCGCTCAGGCCAACGTAGATGGCTTAGTGGCGGCCAACTGCTGTCCCGATTCTGGCCAACCTGCTCTGAAACAAACCGCCGTGCGTCTGCAGCCGTTGCGTCCTGCATGGCAGGGGTGGCTGTTCATGCCAGCGGTGATGGCACCTCAACAACTGCTGTACTGGTCTCGCGCGCCTCAAGAGGGGGTACAGCGTTATGTCGTGGCAGGCAACGGTAAGGCATCGGATTGGCTGATGCAGCAACCGGGCATGCGGGATGTGCAGTGGCAACAAGCACAGTCGGGTCAGCAGCGGCATATGCTGGGCTGGCGTAACGGCAACCTGGTATGTGCCTTTTATGCGGCCCCTTGGTTGCCGGAAATCGATCATGGATTTGTTGCTCGCGCTTTTACGCACACACCGAATTCACCTCAGCAGCGCCATACCCTGTTGGGCGGGCGTCCAGCACAAGGTGAAAATCCAGGCCGGACTATTTGCAGCTGCTTCGGTGTCGGCGACGTAGCGATTCGACGGGCGATTGAGCAGGGCTGCGATTCCACGGCCGCACTTGGCGCAATGCTGAAATGTGGCACCAATTGTGGCTCCTGTATTCCAGAGTTAAAAAATTTACTGACAACCCTGCGCGTCGCGCAGTAAAGGGGCATGTGATGACTCAGGCGATAAGCTCTCTTGATAAGTTGCTCAATCCGCAGGGAAGCGAAACTGTTCAGGGCTGTGTCTGGTTGGTGGGGGCCGGGCCGGGGGATGTCGAGTTGCTGACGCTTAAAGCGCTACGGTTAATCAAATCTGCTGATGTGGTGGTATTTGACCGCCTGGTCAGCGATGAGATTATGGCCGAAGTCCCACACAGTACGCTGGCTATTGATGTCGGTAAAAAGCCGGGCAGCCATGGGCTGAAGCAGGCGCAGATCAATCAGTTGCTGGCAGATTTAGCCGCGAGTGGTCGCTTGGTGGTGAGGCTGAAGGGAGGCGATCCCTTTATCTTCGGACGCGGTGGCGAAGAGATGTTGTTTCTCCAGCAAGCGGGTATTACCTGTCAGGTTGTGCCAGGGATTACCGCTGCAGCAGGCTGTGCTGCGGCCAGCGGCATTCCACTTACCCATCGCGACTGCGCGCAATCGCTGCGGTTAATCACCGGGCATGGCAGGAGCGGCGAACCTCAACTGGAAGACGCCAGTTTAGCCGCCAGCAATCAGACCTTAGTGTTCTACATGGGGCTGAAGTGGAGCGCCAGCATCAGCGCACAACTGCTGGCACAGGGCCGCGCTGCCGATACGCCAGTGGCAATCATCGAAAATGGCACGCGCATCGATCAACGTGTGATGGTGACAACGCTGGCGGACTTGTCGGCAACCATTGTCCGCGAACAGGCACAATCTCCGGCACTGCTGTTGGTGGGAGAGGTGGTGCGGTTTTATCGCGAGCACTGCAGCGCAATTTCACTTATGGCCCAATAAACTCGCATTTCTCCCCCTTAATCCACGCTTTAGCCACGGCGGGTTTTGGCATCCTATGCTCAGAATTCCTGCCAGCTGAGGTATGTCGTGGCTGAAGAGAGCGACGAGGACAAAACAGAATCGCCCACGGCGCACCGACTAGAAAAGGCGCGCGAAGAGGGGCAGATTCCGCGATCGCGCGAGTTGACATCGGTGTTGATGTTGCTGGCGGGCTTGCTGATCCTGTGGCTGGGTGGCACCCATATGGCGGAACAGCTGGCCAGTATGCTGGCCACCGGGTTTCGCTTTGATCACGCCATGGTCACCGATGACAAAATGATCATTGCACACATTAGCAACCTGATTGGTCAGGCAGTGATGGCTTTGCTGCCTTTGATGGCGGGCTTGGTGATTGTCGCGATTGCAGCACCGATGCTACTCGGCGGTATCAACATCAGTGGCAAATCTATCAAGCTGGATTTCAATAAGCTCAATCCTCTTAGCGGATTGAAACGCATGGTCTCCTCGCAAACCTGGGCTGAGCTGTTAAAGGCGATTTTGAAAGCAGTACTGGTGGGGCTGGTGGCAGGCTGGTACATCTGGTCACACTGGCAAGAGATGCTGCGCTTGATCAGTGAATCCCCGGTCAACGCGCTGCACCACGGTTTAAGCATGATGGCCATCAGCTGTGCGCTGATCATGCTGGGCCTGGTTCCGATGGTGGGTTTCGACGTGTTCTGGCAGCTCTACAGCCACTTCAAAAAGTTGAAAATGTCGCGTCAGGAAATCCGAGACGAACATAAGCAGAACGAAGGTGACCCGCACGTGAAAGGGCGTATTCGTCAGGCGATGCGTGCAGCCGCGCGACGTCGCATGATGGCGGATGTGCCGAAAGCGGATGTGATTGTTACCAACCCAACGCACTACTCGGTGGCGCTGCAGTATCAGGAAGGCAAGATGAGCGCGCCCAAGGTGATTGCCAAAGGGGCCGGTGATATCGCCCTGAAAATACGTGAGCTGGCAAAAGAGCACCGCGTCCCGATCCTTGAAGCACCGCCGTTGGCACGTGCGCTCTATCGACACACAGAGATTGGTCAGTTCATCCCCGGCGCGCTCTATGCTGCGGTGGCGGAGGTGCTGGCGTGGGTATGGCAACTGCGGCGCTGGAAGCGTGAAGGCGGCCTGATCCCAACCAAACCAAAACAGCTGCCGGTTCCGGCAGACATGGACTTTGCAGGAGAGAACAGAAACGATGGCTAATCTGGCCGAAAAGCTGCGTTTACCGGGCAATTTTAAAGACACGCAGTGGCAGGTGCTGGCAGGGCCGGTGCTGATCATGCTGATCCTGTCGATGATGGTGCTGCCGTTACCGGCATTCATTCTCGACCTGTTGTTCACCTTTAACATTGCCCTGTCGATCATGGTGCTGCTGGTGGCGATGTTTACGCAGCGCACGCTGGATTTCGCCGCGTTTCCCACCATTCTGCTGTTCTCCACCTTACTGCGCCTGGCGCTGAACGTGGCGTCAACGCGTATCATCCTGCTGGATGGTCACACCGGTGCTGACGCAGCGGGCCGCGTGGTAGAGGCCTTTGGTCACTTCCTGGTAGGCGGTAACTTTGCCATCGGTATCGTGGTGTTCATCATCCTCGTTATCATCAACTTTATGGTTATCACCAAGGGTGCCGGACGTATCGCCGAAGTAGGCGCCCGTTTCGTGCTCGACGGGATGCCAGGTAAGCAGATGGCGATCGATGCTGACCTGAACGCCGGTTTGATCGGTGAAGAAGAGGCTAAGCGTCGTCGTTCGGAAGTGACGCAGGAAGCTGACTTCTACGGCTCGATGGACGGTGCGAGTAAATTTGTTCGTGGTGATGCCATCGCCGGAATTTTGATCATGGTGATCAACGTCATCGGCGGTCTGTTGGTGGGCGTGGTGCAACACGGTATGGACCTCGGTCACGCAGGTGAAACTTATACCCTGTTGACCATCGGTGACGGCTTAGTGGCACAGATCCCGGCGCTGGTGATCTCCACCGCTGCGGGTGTCATTGTGACGCGCGTCAGCACCGATCAGGATGTTGGCGAGCAGATGGTTACCCAGTTGTTCAACAATCCTCGGGTATTGATGCTGAGTGGCGGGGTTATCGGTTTGCTCGGCCTGGTACCGGGAATGCCGAACTTTGTCTTCCTGCTGTTTACTGCGGCACTGCTGGGTCTTGCCTGGTGGCTGCGTGGACGTGAGATGAAGCCGAAGAAAGCGCCTGAAACCTCAAGCCTGGTGAAAACCCAGGAGACGCCAGCCACAGTGGAAGCGTCATGGACCGATGTCCAGTTGGAAGATTCATTGGGTCTCGAAGTGGGTTACCGCCTGATCCCGATGGTCGATCACCTGCAAAATGGTGAACTGCTGGGGCGAATCCGCAGTATTCGTAAAAAAGTGGCGCAAGAGGTGGGATTCCTGCCGCCGGTGGTGCATATCCGCGACAACATGGAGCTGCCCCCTGCGCGATATCGCATCCTGATGAAAGGGGTGGAAATTGGCAGTGGTGATGCTTATCCGGGGCGTTGGATGGCCATTAACCCGGGCACCGCAGCAGGTTCGTTGCCGGGTGAACCGACCGTCGATCCAGCCTTTGGCCTGGCGGCTATCTGGATCGACAGCGCACTGAAAGAGCAGGCACAGATTCAGGGCTTTACCGTGGTAGAGGCCAGTACCGTGGTGGCGACTCACCTGAACCACCTGATTGGTCAGTATGCCAGCGAGTTGTTTGGTCGTCAGGAAGCTCAACAGCTGTTGGATCGCGTCACGCAGGAGATGCCAAAGCTGACAGAAGATCTGGTGCCGGGCGTGATTACCCTGACCACGCTGCACAAGGTATTGCAGAACCTGTTGATCGAACGCGTTTCGATTCGCGATATGCGTACCATTATCGAAACGCTGGCAGAGCATGCTCCGGTGCAAACCGACCCGCAGGAGCTCACCAGTGTGGTACGTGTCGCCCTGGGCCGCGCGATTACTCAGCAATGGTTCCCCGGCAACGGCGAAGTTCAGGTGATTGGTCTCGACGCCACTTTAGAACGTCTGCTCCTGCAAGCATTGCAGGGCGGTGGTGGTCTGGAACCGGGCCTGGCAGACCGCTTGCTGGTACAAGCACAGGGTGCATTGCAGCAGCAGGAGATGACTGGTGCACCGCCGGTGCTGCTGGTTAACCATCCGCTGCGTGCGCTGCTGGCGCGCTTCCTGCGTCGTAATCTGCCGCAACTGGTGGTGCTGTCGAATATGGAACTGACCGATAATCGTCAAATCCGTATGACCGCCACCATTGGAGGTAAGTAATCCATGCGTCGCTGGTGTTGGACATTAATGATGTTACCGATGGTGGCGCTGCCACTGTATGCCGATGCCGCAACGGGTGCATGGAGCGACAGCGCCAGTGGTCCGAGTATCGGGGTGCGCGGTAACTGGCTAATGACGCCGGCTTTAAAGGCACCCTCTGCTGCACCGGGCACTATTACAGTCGTGAACTGGCGTTATCAGCTCAGCCGTCCCGCGCCTTCCGGGATGATCGTGCGGTTGTGTACCACGCAACGTTGCGTGGAGCTTGAGGGCGGTAGCGGCAGTACGCGTGGGCTGGCAAATATCTCAGCTGAGGAAACCCTGCATTTGGCGTTTGGTTTTCAGGGGAAAGGCGCGTTGCCCCCGGGCTTGCGGGTAATCAGCAGTGAAGTGACGGTGAATTACAGGTAGGTTTAGTGCGCATAAATGCGCACCCTACGAAAAGAAGTATCCGTTCTTGTAGGGGCGCCATTTATGGCGACCGAATGGCGCATCACAGGTTAGCGTTGCGCCATTCGTATAGCGGGTGGTTCTTACATACGCTCGACGGTTTTAATCCCCAGCGTATCCAGACCTTGCTTCAGCGTCTTAGCCGTCAGCGCGGCCAGCTGCAGACGGCTGTTACGCACTTGTTCATCCTCGGCAGAGAGAATCGGGCAGTGTTCGTAGAAGCCGGAGAACAGGCCAGCCAGATCGTACAGGTAAGCACACATCACGTGCGGCGTCCCATCGCGAGCGACCTGAGTAATCACTTCTTCAAACTGCAGCAGACGGGTAGCCAGTTGCGCTTCACGATCTTCGGTTAACACGATGTCGCCACTCAGTGTCTCAGCGTCGATACCGGCTTTACGGAACACGGAAAGCACGCGGGTGTAGGCATACTGCATGTAAGGCGCGGTGTTGCCCTCAAACGCCAGCATGTTGTCCCAGTCGAAGATGTAATCAGTGGTGCGGCTTTTTGACAGATCGGCATATTTCACTGCGCCAATACCGACCACTTCCGCCAGATCTTTCAGCTCTTGCGCTGACATCTCTGGGTTCTTCTCACTCACTAACGCGTGCGCACGCTCTACCGCTTCATCCAGCAAGTCGGCCAGCTTGATGGTGCCGCCACTGCGGGTTTTAAACGGACGACCATCTTTGCCTAGCATCATGCCAAACGCGTGGTGCTCAAGTGGCACCGACTCTGGCACATAACCGGCTTTACGCACGATGGTCCAGGCCTGTTGCAAGTGTTGATGTTGGCGTGAGTCGATGTAGTAGAGCACGCGGTCAGCATGCAGGGATTCATAGCGATACTTGGCGCAGGCAATGTCTGTGGTAGTGTAGAGATAGCCGCCATCCTTTTTCTGAATGATCACGCCCATCGGTTCGCCTTCCTTGTTTTTAAACTCATCAAGGAACACCACGGTTGCGCCTTCGCTGGTCACCGCCAGACCTTTTTCACGCAGGTCACTGACGATGCCCGGCAGCATGTCGTTGTAAAGGCTTTCACCCATCACGTCTTTGCGGGTCAGCGTCACGTTCAGGCGGTCATAGACTTCCTGATTCTGACTCATGGTGATATCGACCAGCTTCTTCCACATGCTGCGGCAGTACTCGTCGCCGCCTTGCAGCTTCACCACGTATCCACGTGCACGTTCGGCGAAGGCCTCATCGGCGTCATAGGTCACTTTGGCTTCGCGGTAAAATTCTTCGAGATCAGCCAGGGCGATATCTTCATGATGTTCGTTTTGCTGCTTTTCCAGATACGCAATCAGCATACCGAACTGGGTACCCCAGTCACCGACGTGGTTAGCGCGGATCACCTTGTGACCCAGGAACTCCAGCGTACGCACCGCTGCGTCACCAATGATGGTTGAGCGGACATGGCCAACGTGCATTTGCTTCGCCACGTTAGGTGCCGAGTAGTCAATCACGATGGTTTGCGGTTCGAGACTGCTCAAACCCAGGCGCGGCAATTGTAGTGCCTGCGCGGCTTGCGCCGCCAGCCATTGGCGATCGAGGAAAATATTGATGAAGCCGGGGCCGGCGATTTCGACTTTGCTGGCGATGCCGGCGAGATCCAGATGCTGAATCACCTGTTCAGCCAGCTGGCGCGGTGCCTGACCGAGCTTTTTCGCCACAGCCATGATACCGTTCGCCTGATAATCGCCGAACTGCACTTTCGCGGACTGACGAACCTGGGGTTCGCAATCAGCAGGTGCACCCGCCGCTACCATTGCCTGACCGACTTTATCGGAAAGAAGAGCCTGAATATTCACCGCGTTACCTTCATATGCTGAAAAGGCCCACCACGTGCGGTGAGCCGATGCCTTCATCCCGCAACGACACGGCGGGACGGAAAAATAAGAGGGGAAGTATACGTGAAATGTTAAGGTGCGTCAGCTTTTCGCATGCACAAGGGCGGGCAACATCAGCCCGCGCGCCGATTAACGGCGGCGCGGGTGACGACGAGGATTTTTAACGCTTTTGTCTTCACGCACCTTCCAGTGGCGGGAAATTGCAAATCCCATCAATGCAATCAGGACCGCGACAACAATGAGCATAGACATAGAGCCATTCCTTGAAGTTGTGAAACACAAATTTATAAGAAAGGGTATCAAGCTGCAATTGTTTGCAACTGAAATAAGAGTTATCTCATTGTATTAATTATCGTTAATATTAACAGGAGGTTAAGCCACTTTCATAAAGTAACTTCTGGACCTGTTTGGGCGATTAATCCTAATCGAGTGGGCTATTTATGCGGTTTTAGGCCATTTACGTAGTGAAATCGGAGGAATCCGACGATTTTGTCAAGCGTAATCTTTGGCGGCCCCATTTTATAATTGATTAAAATAACTGAACTAATATCGGCGTTTTAGGAGTATTAAGATGATTTTCCCTTCGGAACTGAGTGATTTAGAACAAGACTTAATGCGTTTTGAACAGGCGTTACAGCAATTTTCAGCGCGATTAGGGCTCGAACTCACGCAACACGAAGCCGATCACCTTGCGGTGCGTTGTCACCAGTTTGCGACAGCCGAGCGCTGGAAGGCGGGATTACTGCAAATCGGTAGCCAGTTTTCAGAGGCGATGATCAATGGTCGCCCGATCTGTTTATTCAAATTACATCAACCTTTGACGCTGGCGGGATGGCAAATCGATGTCATTGAATTACCCTGGCCGGGTGAGAAACTTTATCGCCACGAAGGTTGGGAGCATGTGGAGATCGTCTTGCGCGGAGAACCCGAAACCTTGGGTATGCGCGCGATGGCGTTGCTGTCCGATGATGCGCTGACGCAACCCGGCATTTCGTTCAAAACCAGCGCGCCGAAAGGTGACAATGAACGTTTACCCAATCCGACACTGGCAGTGACGGATGGGCAAACCACGATTAAATTTCACCCGTGGCGACTGGAAGAGATCGTCGCCAGTGAGCAAAATTAACGACGTGCGTTCAGCGCCTGCTGTAAACGCGCGACCGCTTGTTCCAGCAGCGCACGCGTGCAGCCAAAGTTGAAGCGTACGAAGTGGTCATCGCCAAAATCGCGACCGGGTGAAAAGCCCAGACCGTGTTTTTCGAAGTAGAGCGCAGGGCTGGCAACATTTAACTGGCTGGCATCAATCCAGCCAAGATAGGTTGCTTCGGGTGTGCTCATGGTGAGCTCGGGCGTGGCATTGATTTCGCTCACCAGCCAGTCGCGGTTGGCGCGCAGATAGTGGATTTGTGCATTAAGCCACTCATCGCCCTCACGCCATGCCGCCTCAGCGGCCACCAGGGCAAGAATATCCACCCCTGGCACAATGCCCTCACGCACCTGTTTGAAGCGCTTACGCAACTCCGGGTTAGGGATTATCGCCATTGAGGCACCCAGTCCGGCGATATTGAAGGTTTTTGACGGTGAGATTAGCGTGATGCTGCGCTGAGCCGCATCCTCACTTAAGGCGGCGAACGGAATGTGCTGTGCGTCGGGCGAGAGGATCAAATCGCAGTGGATTTCGTCAGAGCAGACGATGAGGTCATGTTGTTGGGCAAACACTAGCTGTGCCTCCAGTTCATCCCGGCGATATACGGTGCCGCCAGGATTTTGCGGATTACACAGCATCAGCAGTCGTTCATCGCCTTGCAAAGCGGCAGCATCGAGGTCCATGACCCAGCGCCCACTCAATAACCGCATCGGCAAATTAATTTGCTCGCGGTTGGCCAGCTTTGATGCCGCGCGAAACGGGGGGTAGATGGGCGTGGGGGCCACCGTACGCTGCCCAGTTTCCGTAAATGCGCGGACCGAAAGGTTAAGACCGCTGACCACGCCGGGTAGCATAACAATCCAATCCGGTTGAATATGCCAGTTGTAGCGCTGCGCTAAACGTGAAACGGTGATATCAATCAAACCACTTGGCGTGGCACCGTAGCCGAAAACACCATGATCGGCGCGCTTTTTAATGGCCTCAATAATGCACGGCGGTGAGCGAAAATCGGTATCGGCAACCCATAAAGGCAGTACATCGCGATCGCCATATTTGTGCCATTTCAAACTATCGCTGTGACGACGGTCTATCCATTGATCAAAATCGAATGCCATAGTGAGGTTTCCACGTAAACTATCCCACTAAGCAGACTAACTGAAGCCATCCTCCCGAGCCAGAAGTCATGAAAAGGAGCAAGGTATGACGAAACTGGAAATTTGTTGCTACGGCATCGACTGTGCAATGACTGCACAGCAGTCCGGTGCCGATCGCGTGGAGCTGTGTAGCGCACCACGTGAAGGCGGGTTGACGCCGTCGGCTGGCGTGCTGGAAGCCGCACAACGTGAACTGACGATACCGGTTCACCCGATTGTTCGCCCACGTGGCGGCGATTTTTGTTACACCACGCAGGAGTTTGAGGTGATGAAATCCGATGTTGCGCTGATGCGTGAACTCGGATTTCCCGGTGTGGTGATTGGCATGCTGGATGAAGATGCGCATGTTGATATCGCGCGTATGCGACAAATTATGGCGCTGTGTGACGGTATGGCGGTGACGTTCCACCGTGCTTTTGATTTGTGCCACAGCCCAAAAAAATCGTTAGAAGTGCTGGCTGATTTAGGCATTGCCCGGATCTTGACCTCCGGTCAGCAGCAAAGCGCCGAGACAGGAATTGCATTATTGCGGGAACTAAATGAACTGAGTACGGGTCCAATTATTATGGCCGGTGCGGGCGTCCGTTTAAGCAATTTGCAGAAGTTTATCGATAGTGGTCTGCAGGAAGTCCACAGCTCCGCCAGCCGTTTAGTCGCTTCACCGATGCGCTACCGTAAAGCCGGTGTCTCAATGTGCTCCGAAGCGGAAACTGATGAATTTAGTCGAACGTGTGTCGATGGCGATGTGGTTGAAGCGATGAAAAGCATGATGGAAATGACCGCTGTTCATGTCGCCTGATTAAAAAACCGTTTTTGCCGCGCAGCACGCCATACCCAGGACGTGATGTTTGCAAGTACCAAACCCCAGAGCTTCTTGCTGGGGTTCTTTTTATCTGTCGTTCGGCCGTTGATAGCGCGTTACGCAAAAAGATGCTTTGATTAGTTCATGGCTGCTACGGATAAATCCTCATGAAATCCTTCTCTTGTGCTGTTTTAGTGCTGCTGTTTCCTGTATCCGGCGTTGCGCTGGCGGCGAGTACGGCCTGTCCGCCATTCAGCAAAAACATCACCAGCAGCAATAACTGGATCATGCTGGGCGGTGATGCCAAAGGCGCGGTGCGTCAGGTGGTGGCAGGTGAGTTCGGCAAAGACGTTGATTCACAAAAACGGGTGCTGGGGCAGTTTGACCAGTGTGGGGATTTGATGGTAGCAGACATTACCTACGATAAAAACGAAGGCAATGTGGTGCTGACCATGGAGCAGCACATTGCCCGCGTGCAGCGTGGTTGGGTCGCTGAATATGCCTATCTGGTGAAAGTGATCAAAGCCGGCAAAGAGGAAGTGGTGGATAACCGTCAGGGCACTATCAGTTGGCAAATGGGGCAGCATGGCAACATTGTCAGTTCTTCAGACAAATTCACTAGCATGGGTAAAGACGGATTTAGCGATACCACCTACCGTTATGACAAACACTTCCGGCTGGAAAAAAGCGTGGCGCGGGGCAGTGATACGTCCACTAACGGTGAAAACACCTGGCACTGGAACCCGCAAGGGCTGGTGACGTCATCCTCCAGCGCGCGCAGCAAAGATACTTACAGTTACGATAACCAATGGCGCGAAATGCGGCTCAATGGCTTATCGACCACCCCGGTGAGTACTTTGCATTCGGTTGATGAATGCCAACTGTGGGACGAAGTAGGTAATTGCACGCTGAGTTACCTGCATGAAACCGAAGTGTTTGCCAAGGGCACCATCGAGCGCCATTTGAGTTCGGCTTACAAGTATCAGTATTGGGATCGACCACCGGCGATGGCGGATGACGGGGACTGATGGAGAGATTGCGCAATAAATTGCGCCGCTACGACGTGCATACTTTGTAGCGGCGCGATCATCGCGCGATGTTATTTCACGGTTTGACTAAATGCATCCACCGCCACAATCGCGTTGGCAATATCTTCCGCTGACAGGTTTGGATTGAGGTTTTTCAGGGTATCGCCCTCACTGTTCGCCAGCGCCCCAACACGCACCAGATTCTCCCAGGATTCATTCTCCAGGTGCAGCTCCTTCAGCGTGGTCGGCATCTTGATCGCGCGATAGAAGCGAATGTAACGCGCAATCTCTTCGTCAGGGCGCTGTTCCAGTACCATCTGCGTCAGCGTGCCGTATGCCACTTTCTCGCCATGGGTCAGATGATGGATATCGCCATCAATGGCGGTAAACCCATTGTGAATCGCATGGGCACCGGCCAGACCGGCGTTTTCAAAACCTAAACCAGAGAGCAGGGTGTTCGCTTCCACCACGGCTTCTACCGCTGGCGTGACGCGCTTTTCGCTCACTGCGGTGTAGGCGCTGAATCCCCACGTCAGCAGCGTCTCTTCGCAGGCACGTGCAATGGCAGTCCCGGCGATAGTCGGATCACCATTCACCATCGACTTGGCATGAGAGCGCAGCACCGCTTGTGCTTCCACCCAGGTTGCCAGACCATCGGCAATGCCAGATGCAAACAGGCGGGCAGGCGCAGATGCGCAGACTGCGGTATCAACTAACACCAGGTCAGGGTTTTTACTGTAAAAACGATAGCTTTCAAACACACCACTGTCCGAGTAGATCACCGACAACGCGCTGCAAGGCGCATCGGTTGAGGCCACGGTGGGTACAATCGCAACCGGCTGTTTCAGCTCATCGGCAATCGCTTTGACGGTGTCCAGGGTTTTACCGCCGCCAAGGCCGACCACCACATTGCTGCCCTGTGATTTTGCCAGCTGCGTTAAGCGGTTGATCTCATTGCTGGAGGCTTCACCGTTAAACGGCTGGCGGCTGAATTCAATCCCTGCCGCCTGCAACGTTTTCTGCGTGCGTTCACCAATCAGATTCCAGACGATATCGTCAGCCACCAGAAACGCATGCTGCCCGAGTTCAGCAACATAGGTTCCCAACTCATCCAGTACACCGGCGCCTTGAACATACTTACGCGGAGAAGAAAAAATGAATTTACTCATAGCGACAACTCCTTGATGTGAGAAAAGCAGTTGCTGCTAAGGTGACACAGTTAGATGACGAAGATTTAACCATAACTGGCAAGTTGAGAATTATTATCAATTACTGACGGAAGGTAATTATCGTCAATATGTTACGAGAGCGTTAAGATAGCGGCGCATAAACAAGGAGCAGGCCATGACACTGATTTTATCTTTTCTGTTTGCGATCACCATTCTGACTCTGACACCGGGTTTTGACACCGCACTGGTGCTGCGTTCTGCCGCCGCCCAGGGTTGGAAACGTGCTTCAGCGACGGCTTTTGGCGTGACGCTGGGTTGTCTGGTGTGGGGCGTGGCGGTGGGCTTAGGTTTAGGCGCGCTGCTGCTGGCATCTGAAATGGCCTATAACCTGCTGAAGTGGGTGGGTGCCGCTTATTTGCTCTACCTCGGGGTCAAACTGCTGCTTAATCCGCGCACCCAAGCCGAAGAGGGGCAGGGAGTACAAACAAAAGAGCAAAGCTATGTCGCCTGCTTCTCTCGTGGATTACTCGGTAACCTGCTGAATCCGAAAGTCGGCGTATTTTATGTCACCTTCCTGCCGCAGTTTATTCCGGCCGGTGCGTCAGTGCCGCTGTGGTGTACCTTGATGGCGTTAACGCATATGGCGATTGGCTTGGTGTGGAATGCAGTGCTGATCGGCGGCAGCCAGTATTTTGCCGCGCACCTGCGCCGTCCGGCGGTATTGAAAGTGATGGATCGTTTGACCGGCTGCGTGTTTATCGGTTTCGCCGCGAAGCTGGCGCTGTCGCGGCGATAAGCACTAGGGCTTGCGTGCCACCAGTACCGCACGCAGTGGTGCTGGATAGCCTTCTACCGTTTTGCTGCTGTCATTAGGATCAAGGAACTCGGCCAGTGATTCGCTGGTCATCCAAGGGGTACGGCGCTGTTCTTCCACTGAAGTCACAGCGTAATCAGCGATGCGGACATCAACAAAACCACACTTCTCCAGCCAGCCTTTTAAGGCGGCAGCAGAGGGGATGAAGTAAACGTTACGCATCTGCGCATAGCGTTCACCTGGCACCAACACGGTGTTTTCGTCCCCTTCAACCACCAGGGTTTCCAGCACCAGTTCGCCGTCACTCACCAACTGATTTTTCAACTGCAGCAGATGATCGAGCGGTGAACGGCGGTGATACAACACGCCCATCGAGAACACGGTATCAAAAGCTTGCAGTGCAGGCAGTTGCTCAATGCCGAGGGGCAACAGATGCGCGCGGCGATCGTCGCCCAGCAGTTTACGCACGGCTTCAAACTGGCACAGGAACAGTTGCATCGGGTCGATGCCGACCACCAGTTTTGCGCCTGCACCGATCATGCGCCACATGTGATAGCCGCTGCCACAACCCACATCCAACACGGTACGATGCGTCAGGGGAGAGATGTGCGGCAATACGCGATCCCATTTCCAGTCGGAGCGCCATTCGGTATCGATGTCAGTGCCGTACAGGGAATACGGCCCTTTGCGCCAAGGCATTAAATTGCGCAGCAGATTCTCAATACCCAGACGCTGACGATCGCTGAGGTTGTCAGCTTGCGCACTGACGCTGTTCAGCAAATCCAGCTTTTGCGGCGTCAGTAGAGGTAAATACTCAACTGATTTCTCCCAGTCACGGAATTTCCCGTGGAGGTTTTCGCGTTGCCACGCCGCAACTTGTGCAGGCAGGACTTCAAGCCAACTGGCGAGTGGCCCCGTGGCG
The DNA here is from genome assembly GCF_059412425.1 of Pantoea sp. CFCC18177. Taxonomy (NCBI): domain Bacteria; kingdom Pseudomonadati; phylum Pseudomonadota; class Gammaproteobacteria; order Enterobacterales; family Erwiniaceae; genus Pantoea; species Pantoea sp. CFCC18177. The sequence continues at coordinate 394,890 of NZ_JBNBPL010000001.1, read as the reverse complement.
ATTTGCTGATAAAAACGGCCAAAATCAATCATTTCAACGCTACCAAAGAACCAAAATTAAAGCACTGGAACCACAACTCAGCATGGGCGAAACCGGCCGTTTTCAGCCGCGCTTTATGGGCTTCGACGCTGTCCGTCAACATCACGTTTTCCAGCATGCTGCGCTTCTGGCTGATCTCTAATTCGCTATAACCATTGGCACGTTTGAAGTCGTGATGCATGTTAAACAGCAGTTCGCCAACGTCGGCATCTTCAAAGCTGAATTTTTCTGACAACACCAGCGCGCCGCCGGGGTTCAGGCCCTGCGCGATTTTCTTCAGCAGCTCAAGACGGGCAGGTGGCTCAAGGAATTGCAGCGTGAAGTTCAGTACTACCATCGAAGCATTCTCGATATGGATATCCTGAATATCCGCTTCGATCACCTGCACCGGCGTATCCGCGCGGAAGGCATCGATGTGGCGGCGGCAACGCTCAACCATCGCCGGTGAATTATCCACGGCAATAATCTGGCAGCCCGGCACATGAATGTTGCGGCGGACGGAGAGCGTGGCTGCACCCAACGAGCAACCCAAATCGTAAACCTGGCTGTTGGGCTGCACAAAGCGTTCTGCCAGCATGCCAATCATCGAAATGATATTGGAATAGCCCGGCACCGAGCGCTGAATCATATCGGGAAAGACTTCAGCCACGCGCTCGTCAAAGGTCCAGTCACCCAGCTTGTCGATAGGTGCGGAAAATAGCGTATCGCGGTCAGACATAATGAAAGGTCCGGAGAGAAAACGGAAAGGGCGCTATTCTGGCAGAAACTGCCGCAGGCTGCACCCGCTTTGAGTTTAGAACAGACTCGATTGTTGCGGCCAGTCAGGCAGATTGCGCAATGAGGGTTCCAGTTGCAGCAACTGTGGCCACAGCGCCTGCAGTAGCGGAAACACCTCGCCCATATCCGGCGTATGAATAAACAGCATGGGATCGCTGTCATGCTGCCACTCCGCCAGCTTTTTCCGCCAAGGCGCAAACAACGGCAGACTCTCTTCAACGCTGTCGCTGCCGATAAAGCGTACCATCGGCTGCGACCCGCTACGCACTGCGTGAGGCGGCACGCGCGGCTTTTTCGCCCGGGCATCTACGGCGGCAGCGGTTTGCGAGGTGGAGGCGTGCACCGGGCGGCTATCGAGGATCACGCGATTAACGCCACGTTCCAGCAGGCCGCGATTGAAAGCGCGTTCCGCATCGCCTTTGGCGAAAAACTGCTCGTGGCGCACTTCCACGCCGTAACGGAAGTTGCGGGGCAAACTGTCTAAAAATCCCCATAAGTCTGGCAACTGGGCCGGTGAAAAAGTGGCGGGCAGTTGCAGCCAGTACTGGCCAATACGCTGGCTGAGCGGGTCGAGCAAGCGGAAGAACTCGTTGAGCAGGTCGTCACAGTTTCGCAGCGCGGCGGTATGGCTGATGCTTTTGGGAAATTTAAAGCAAAAGCGAAAATCATCGTGCGTCATGTCGCGCCAACGCATCACCACTTCTGGCGTCGGTAAAGCGTAGAGCGTGGTGTTGCCTTCAACACAGTCAAACAGCTGGGCGTAATCGGCGAGCGTTTCCAGCCCGAACATTTTCCAGCGCGGATGCTGCCATTGCGGTAACCCAATACGAAGTGTCAAACCGGTGCTCCTGAATCCTTTGTGTGCGGGAATGTGTGGCGTAATGTAACCTGTTTCTCTGTTGGCAGGAAAAACAGCGACGATAATTGCCGATCATTTATTCGCTTTGATCTGGCTCTACTTATCCTGCCTGGGTTTTTCCATTATAATAGCCGCCTTTTTTGCGACAGCATCTCAGAAGGTTACGCGGCCTGATGTTGTCTGGCAGCAGCGGCGAAGTTAAAAGGATACGTTATGCGTACAGAATATTGCGGACAGCTCAATCTGTCCCACGTGGGTCAGCAAGTCACTCTCTGCGGCTGGGTTAATCGCCGTCGCGATCTGGGCAGCCTGATTTTTATCGATATGCGCGACCGTGAAGGTATCGCTCAGGTATTCTTCGACGCCGATCGTCAGGAAGCTTTCCAGCTGGCATCTGAGCTGCGCAACGAATTCTGTATCCAGATCACCGGCACCGTGCGTGCACGTGAAGAAAAAAACCGCAACAGCGACATGGCGACCGGTGATGTTGAAGTCTTCGCCCATGAACTGAACATTATTAACCGTGCTGAACCCCTGCCGCTGGACTCCAACCAGACCAACAGCGAAGAAGCGCGCCTGACCTATCGCTATCTGGACCTGCGTCGTCCGGAAATGGCGCAGCGTCTGAAAACCCGTGCGAAAATCACCAGCTTCGTGCGCCGCTTTATGGATAACGAGGGCTTCCTCGATATCGAAACGCCGATGCTGACCAAAGCCACGCCAGAAGGCGCACGTGACTATCTGGTGCCGAGCCGTGTGCACAAAGGTAAGTTCTACGCATTGCCGCAGTCTCCACAGCTGTTTAAACAGTTGTTGATGATGTCCGGCTTTGACCGCTACTACCAGATCGTGAAGTGCTTCCGTGACGAAGACCTGCGTGCTGACCGTCAGCCGGAATTCACCCAGATCGACGTAGAAACCTCTTTCATGACCGCCGAGCAGGTGCGTGAAAAGATGGAGCGTCTGATCCGCGAACTGTGGATTGATGTGAAAGGCGTGGACCTCGGTGACTTCCCACAGATGACTTTCGCCGAAGCGATGAACCGTTACGGCTCCGACAAACCAGACCTGCGTAACCCAATGGAACTGGTGGACGTGGCTGACCTGTTGAAAAGCGTCGAATTCCAGGTGTTCGCGGGCCCGGCTAACGATCCTAAAGGCCGTGTTGCTGCCCTGCGTGTGCCAGGCGGCGCGGCGCTGACCCGTAAGCAGATTGATGAATACGGCAAGTTTGTTGAGATCTACGGCGCTAAAGGTTTGGCGTGGATGAAGATCAACGAGCGTGCGAAAGGCTTCGAGGGTGTACAGAGCCCGGTGGCGAAATTCCTTACCCCGGAAATCGTTGAAGCGATCCTGAGCCGCACTGCTGCACAAGATGGTGACCTGATCTTCTTCGGCGCTGACCGTGCCAAAGTGGTGGCGGATGCGCTGGGCGCACTGCGTCTGAAAGTGGGTCGCGATCTGCAAATCACCGATGAGAAAGCGTGGGCCCCGCTGTGGGTGATCGACTTCCCGATGTTCGAAGCGGACGAAGAGGGCGGTCTGGCGGCGATGCACCATCCGTTCACTTCACCAAAAGAACTGACGGCTGAGCAGTTGGCGGTAGATCCAACGCAGGCGGTAGCGAATGCCTACGATATGGTGATCAACGGTTACGAAGTGGGTGGCGGTTCAGTGCGTATCCATAACGGTAAAATGCAGCAGACGGTGTTCAGCATCCTCGGCATCACCGAAGAAGAGCAGCGCGAGAAGTTTGGCTTCCTGCTGGACGCACTGAAGTACGGTACTCCACCGCATGCGGGCCTGGCGTTTGGTCTGGATCGTCTGACTATGTTGCTAACCGGCACCGACAACATCCGTGATGTTATCGCGTTCCCGAAAACCACCGCAGCTGCGTGTCTGATGACCGAAGCACCAAGTGAAGCCAACCCGGCAGCGCTGTTGGATTTGGGCATTTTGGTGGCACCGAAGAAAGAAAAGTCAGAGAACAAGTAATGGGCTATAAATACCCGGTTTCGGTGCTGGTGGTGATTTTTGCGCGAGATACCGGCCGGGTGTTAATGCTGCAGCGACGTGACGATGCCAGCTTTTGGCAATCCGTCACGGGCAGCCTTGAGGCGGGTGAAACCCCGCGTCAGGCCGCACAACGAGAGGTAACAGAAGAGCTCGGTATCGACGTTGTCGGTGAACAGTTGGTGCTGGATGATTGTCACAAACACATTGAGTTTGAAATCTTCCCGCACTATCGCCATCGCTATGCGCCAGGCACCACCCATAACCGTGAACACTGGTTCCGGCTGGCACTGCCGCAGGAGCGCGATTTGCTGCTCACCGAACACCTCGCCGCCCGCTGGCTGGACCCCGCCGCTGCCGCAGCCTTAACCAAGTCCTGGAGTAACCGCCAGGCAATCGAAGAATTTACCTGAATGCCCGCCGCCGCGCGTTTTTTTGGCGGCGATTAAGGTAGATTCCACAAATTCGACGAAGCGTATTTCCTTCGTACTAAAATCCGGTGCCAGACATCCATCTCGCACCGCTAAATTGAATAGATGGGCGTAATCGACACACATTGTCAGTTATACGCCCCCAATATTGAACAGTCAGGCGTTATCGTCGCAGCAAGGTTGTTCACCGCCAGCGCACAGCAACCGGAGCGTACTCTTGTACGTGAGGATTGCGAGCACTGCCGGGGAACAAGATTGCAAGTGAGATAGCCTGCACCCTGTTAAAGATCGGAGAAACAGTAAAGATGGCTGGACACAGTAAGTGGGCGAACACCAAGCACCGCAAGGCGGCGCAGGATGCTAAGCGCGGCAAAATCTTCACCAAAATCATTCGTGAACTGGTGACCGCAGCGAAACTGGGCGGCGGCGATGCCGGCTCTAACCCGCGTCTGCGCGCAGCAATGGACAAAGCCCTGTCCAACAACATGACGCGTGACACCATGAACCGTGCGATTGCACGCGGTGTGGGCGGTGAAGATGATTCCAACATGGAAACCATCATCTATGAAGGTTACGGTCCTGGCGGCTCAGCCGTGATGATTGAGTGCCTGAGTGACAACCGTAACCGTACCGTGGGTGAAGTACGCCACGCGTTCACCAAAACCGGCGGAAATCTTGGTACCGATGGTTCTGTTTCTTACCTGTTCAGCAAAAAGGGTGTGATCTCTTTTGCGCCGGGTCAGGATGAAGATGCAGTGATGGAAGCGGCATTAGAAGCCGGTGCAGAAGACGTGGTCAGCTACGACGATGGCGCAATTGATGTCTTTACGGCCTGGGAAGAGCTGGGTGCCGTGCGTGATGCACTGGAAGCCGGTGGCCTGAAAGCCGATACCGCAGAAGTCTCAATGATTCCTTCGACCAAAGCAGAAATGGATGCCGAAACTGCACCGAAACTGCTGCGTCTGATCGACATGCTGGAAGATTGCGACGATGTGCAGGAAGTTTACCACAACGGTGAAATTTCTGATGAGGTTGCGGAAACGCTGTAATGGCGTTATCCACTAACCTAACGGCCGGAGGCGCGTAGTGGCGATCATTCTCGGGATTGACCCCGGTTCGCGCGTCACCGGTTACGGTGTGATTCGTCAGGTGGGCCGCCAACTCAGCTATCTGGGCAGCGGCTGCATCCGTACCAATGTCACCGACCTGCCATCTCGCCTCAAGCTCATTTACGCCGGGGTAAGTGAAATCATCACCCAATTCTCACCGGATTATTTCGCCATTGAGCAAGTCTTCATGGCGAAGAATGCCGACTCCGCGTTGAAGCTGGGGCAGGCACGTGGTGCTGCCATTGTCGCCGCTGTGAACCTCGATCTGCCGGTTTTTGAATATGCCGCAAGGCAAGTCAAGCAAACGGTCACCGGTACCGGCGGCGCGGAAAAAAGTCAGGTGCAGCATATGGTGCGTACTTTGCTGAAACTCCCTGCTAATCCGCAAGCGGATGCCGCTGATGCGTTGGCCATCGCGATTACCCATTGCCATCTCAGTCAGAATGCGTCGCGGTTGAGTGATACAAAACTGGTGATGACGCGCGGTCGATTACGGTCGGGTTGATAAAGGCGACAGAGATGAAGGCTGGATATTGATCCAGCCTTTTTTATGTTATAAATACCCGTCATGTTGCACTGACTGATGCGTTGTCTGCCCTCGTTCATCCGAATCGCTTAACACAGTAAGCAAGTCGGGGTTCTCTCGGTTGCCGCGGTGCTGTCAGGGTAAATATTTAGAGTATGAATCGACTTTTATAAGGAACTGCTCAGGTGATTGGTCGTCTACGAGGCAACATTCTGGAAAAACAGCCGCCGCTGGTGTTAATTGAGGCGCACGGTGTCGGTTATGAAGTACATATGCCAATGACCTGCTTCTATGAGCTGCCGGACATCAACCAGGAAGCGATTATCTTCACCCAGTTTGTGGTGCGAGAAGATGCGCAACTGCTGTTTGGTTTCAACAATAAGCAGGAGCGTGCACTGTTCCGTGAATTAGTGAAAGTGAACGGCGTCGGGCCGAAGCTGGCGCTGGCTATCCTGTCCGGGATGTCCGCACAGCAGTTTGTCACCGCCGTTGAGCGTGAAGAGATTGCATCACTGATCAAGCTGCCGGGCGTGGGCAAGAAAACCGCCGAGCGCCTGGTAGTTGAGATGAAAGATCGCTTTAAAGGCATGCACGGCGATCTGTTCGGCAGTGACTCAACCTTTACGTTGACCACCCCATCCGAAGCGCCACAGAGCAATGATGCGGAAGCTGAAGCAGTTGCAGCACTGGTGGCACTGGGCTATAAACCGCAGGAAGCCAGCCGCATGATCAGCAAAGTAGGCAAACCTGATGCGGACTGTGAAACCCTGATTCGTGAAGCCCTGCGCGCAGCTATTTGAGGTAATGCATGATTGAAGCCGATCGCCTGGTTTCGGGTGTCCCTTTAAACGAAGAAGAGAGTCTCGACCGCGCAATTCGCCCTAAACTGCTGGCGGAATATGTCGGCCAGCCGCAGGTGCGTGAGCAGATGGAGATTTTCATCCAGGCGGCGAAACTGCGTGGTGATGCCCTTGACCATCTGTTGATTTTCGGCCCACCTGGGCTGGGTAAAACCACGCTGGCAAACATTGTCGCCAACGAGATGGGGGTTAACCTGCGCACCACCTCTGGGCCGGTGTTGGAGAAGGCGGGCGATCTGGCGGCCATGCTGACCAACCTTGAGCCGCACGACGTACTGTTTATCGATGAGATTCACCGTCTGTCGCCAGTGGTGGAAGAGGTGCTTTACCCAGCGATGGAAGATTATCAGCTGGACATCATGATCGGTGAAGGTCCAGCGGCGCGTTCCATCAAACTCGATCTGCCGCCGTTTACCTTGATTGGCGCGACCACGCGTGCCGGTTCACTGACTTCGCCGCTGCGTGACCGCTTCGGCATTGTGCAGCGTCTTGAGTTCTATAACGTGCCAGATTTGCAACACATCGTCAGCCGTAGCGCGGCTTGCCTGGGCCTGTCGTTAAGTGAAGAAGGGGCACTGGAAGTGGCGCGTCGTGCGCGTGGCACACCACGTATTGCAAACCGTCTGTTGCGGCGTGTACGTGACTATGCGGAAGTGCGCGCCAACGGCAACATGAGTGGGGAAGTCTCCGCGAGTGCGCTCGATATGCTGAATGTCGATAATCAGGGCTTTGATTACATGGACCGCAAACTGTTATTGGCCATTATCGACAAATTCTCCGGTGGGCCGGTGGGGTTGGATAACCTGGCAGCGGCGATTGGTGAAGAGCGGGAAACCATTGAGGATGTCATTGAACCCTTCCTGATCCAGCAGGGATTCATTCAGCGCACACCGCGCGGCCGTCTGGCCACGCAGCATGCTTACAAGCATTTCGGTATCAGTCGCGAAGAGTAATTCGCGTCAGGCTGGTTTTACAGGTGCGCATCACTGCGCACCTCGCTATGCCGCCGGTTTTTTTGCCATGCTCAGGATGAACAGCACGGCGGCACACAGCACCACCGACGGGCCTGCAGGCGTGTCATAGGTGGCGGAGAAAGTTAATCCCCCCGTCACAGCCAAAATGCCAATCAGCACTGCAAAGCCCGCCATCTGCTCGGGTGAACGTGAAAAACGGCGCGCGGTAGCGGCGGGAATAATCAGTAGTGAGGTGATGATCAGCGCACCGACAAATTTCATCGCCACACCAATGGTCAACGCCGTTACCAGCATCAGCATCAAGCGCGTGCGTTGAATATTCACACCATCAACCTGCGCCAGTTCGGGGCTGATGGTCATGGATAACAGCGAACGCCACTGCCAAGCCATCACCGTCAACACAATCGCTACGCCGCCCCCCATCATCCACAAATCATCTGGCGTGACAGCCAGTAAATCGCCAAACAGATACGCCATCAAATCGACGCGCACGCCTTGCATCAGGCTGACTACCACCAGGCCCAGCGACAGCGCGCTGTGCGCCATGATGCCGAGCAGGGTGTCAATGGCCAGATGCGGACGCCGCTCCAGCCATACCAGACCCAACGCCAGGCAAACGGTCACCAGAATGACGGCGTAATAGGGATTCACATTCAGCAGTAGCCCAAACGCCACACCCAGCAGTGAGGCATGCGCCAGGGTATCGCCGAAATAGGACATGCGACGCCAGACCACGAATGAGCCTAACGGACCCGCCGCCAGCGCCAGCAAAACACCACCGAGCCAGCCGGGTAATAACAGTTCAATCATCAGGAACCCTTTCCTTTTCGCAGAACAATACGTCCTTGTAGATCGTGACGGTGATTGTGGTTATGGCGATAGATAGCCAACTGCTGCGCGCCGCGTGGGCCGAACATGGCAATAAACTCGGGATGCTGCGACACCGCTTCTGGCGTGCCGGAACAGCAGATGTGATGGTTGAGGCACAACACTTCATCCGTTTTCGCCATCACCAGATGCAGGTCATGTGAGACCATCAGCACGCCGCAGTTGAGTTCACCACGAAGCTGATCGATTAAATCGTAGAGTGCAACCTGACCGTTGACGTCAACGCCCTGTGTGGGCTCATCCAACACCAGGAGTTGCGGCTGGTTGAGCAGGGCACGGGCCAGCAACACGCGCTGTGTTTCACCACCAGAAAGCTTTTGCAGGGGGGCCTGCAACAGATGACCCGCCTGAACGCGTTTTAACGCAGGCAGAATGGCATCACGCTGGCTGCCTCGTGTCAGGCGCATAAAACGCTCAACGGTGATCGGCAGAGTGGGGTCGATATGCAGTTTCTGTGGCACATAGCCGATGCGTAAACCCGGCGTACGTTTAACTGTACCGCTGGTGGGGGTCAGCAAACCCAGTACCGTGCGCACCAGCGTCGATTTACCTGCGCCATTTGGCCCAAGCAGCGTGAGGATTTTTCCCGGTTCCAGTGACAGGCTAATGCCTGCCAGCACGGGACGCTGAGAGAACTTCACTGAAATGTTTTCAAGTGTAACAAGTGACGACATAGTATTTACGGGTTGCATTGAATTTCGGATGTTATAATATCACATTCCATCTACGGGTCACGATGGAATGACGCATTATGTTACACATTAAGCAGCGCCTTGTTTTTACTCTTCCTGCTGCGGCAATGGTTGCCGCTTTTGCACTGCCAGCACACTCTGCTGTCGTCGCTTCGATTAAACCTCTGGGGTTTATTGCCGCCGCCATTGCGGATGGCGTCACACCGGTTGAAGTGTTGCTGCCAGATGGTGCTTCAGAGCATGATTATGCCTTACGTCCTTCGGATGTAAAACGTATTAAAAACGCGGACTTAGTCGTCTGGGTTGGTCCTGAAATGGAGGCGTTTCTCACCAAGTCTGCGGCTGAGTTACCGGCGGCTAAAAACCTGGAAATTGCCGCGATGCCCGGGGTGAAACCGCTGCTGATCCGGGGGGGGGAAGAGGAGGAAGAACATGAGCATGGTCACGATCATGACCAGGGTGCAGAAAAGTCTGAAGACCAAGACGCGTCTGATGATCATCACCACCACGGGGAGTTTAATATGCACCTGTGGATGTCCCCAGAGATAGCGAGGCAATCTGCGGTTGCAATCCATGGAAAATTATTGGAACTTATGCCGCAAAGCAGAGCCAAACTTGACGCGAACCTGCAGCAATTTGAGGCAGGATTAGCGGATGCTGACAAGCACATTGGCGCGCAGCTTGCCCCGGTTAAGAACAAAGGTTATTTCGTTTTTCACGATGCTTACAGCTACTTTGAAAAACACTACGGTTTGTCCCCCACCGGACATTTTACCGTCAACCCTGAGATCCAACCCGGCGCCCAGCGTTTACATCAAATACGAACACAGTTGGTTGAGCAGAAAGCCGTATGCGTTTTCGCTGAACCACAATTCAGGCCGGCCGTCATCGATGCCGTGTCTCGCGGAACCAACGTGCGTAAAGGCACCCTTGATCCGCTGGGCATGGGAATCAGCTTAACCAAAGACAGCTATGTGAAATTCCTCTCACAGTTGTCGAGCCAGTATGCGAGCTGCCTGAATGGAGCATAGAGGAATAGGTAAAAGTGCAGCAGATAGCCCGCTCTGTCGCCCTCGCATTTAATAATTTGCCGCGTCCCCACCGCGTTATGTTGGGTACATTAACTGTTGTGACATTGGCCGTCGCTGTCTGGCGGCCCTATGTTTATCATCCCCATGACGTTGCGCCCATCGTGAAAGACATCACGCTGGACAAAAACGAACTGCGTACGTTACTGCCTGAATCCAGTGAGCCGATTGATCAAACCACGGCAGAGCCGGAAGAAGACATCCCCTCGGATGACATCGATAAAGATGTGCCAGATAACCCGAATCAACACGATTACACCGTTTCATCAGGTGATACGTTAAGCAGCGCGCTCAATCAGTATGGTATCGATCTCGGTGATATCAATGCGCTGGTGAGCAGTGACAAAGACTTCCGTAATCTGCGTGTCGGCCAGCAACTGAGCTGGACGCTGAATGCAGATGGACAGCTGCAAGACTTTACCTGGGAAGTGGACCGTCGTGAAACCCGCATCTATACGCGCCAGCCGAATGGCAGCTTTAAGATGCAGCAGGAGATGCAAAAGGGTGAATGGCAAAACAGCGTGTTGAAAGGCGAAGTGCGTGGCAGTTTTGGTGCCAGCGCGCAGCGTGCCGGATTGACCAGCGCCGAAACCAGCAACGTTATCAAAGCCATGCAGTGGCAGATGGATTTCCGCAAACTGCGTGCCGGTGATGATTTTAGCGTGCTGATGTCACGCGAAATGCTGGATGGTAAAAGCGCGCAGAGCCAGTTGCTGGGTGTGCGCCTGCGCACTGGCGGCAAAGATTATTACGCCTTCCGCGCGGAAGACGGCAAATTCTACGATCGTAACGGCTCCGGCCTTGCTCGTGGCTTTATGCGTTTCCCTACCGTGAAGCAGTATCGCGTCTCATCCAATTTCAACCCACGCCGACTTAACCCGGTGACGGGGCGTATTGCACCACACAAAGGTGTCGATTTTGCTCTGCCAATTGGTACTCCGGTGCTGGCCGTGGGCGACGGTGAAGTGGTGATGGCTAAAAATGGCGGTGCTGCTGGGAACTATGTGGCCATTCGCCATGGTCGTCAGTATATGACCCGTTATATGCACCTGAGCAAAGTGCTGGTGAAACCTGGACAGAAAGTGAAGCGGGGAGATCGCATTGCGCTGTCGGGTAATACCGGACGCTCTACCGGTCCACATTTGCACTATGAAGTGTGGATCAACAATCAGGCGGTCAATCCATTAACGGCTAAGCTGCCGCGCATGGAAGGTCTGACCGGTAAAGACCGCAGCAACTACCTGGCAGATGTGAAGACGTATCTTCCGCAGTTAGCGCTGAAATAACGCACCACAGCCGCTAATATTAAAAAAACCGACGAAATATTCGTCGGTTTTTTGCTATCTGACGCAGGATGATTGCAAAATTAACCACCGTCACTATCATTGTCCCGTCATTGTCAGAGGCGAGTGCATGGAAACCCGAAAGAAAAATAACAGTGAGTTTATTCCCGTTTTTCAACGTTCTTTTTTAAAACCGAAATACTGGGGCAACTGGTTGGCGATTGGTGCGCTGGCCGGTATGGCAATGCTGCCTGCCAAAGTGCGCGATCCGATTCTGGGCGGATTAGGTCGATTTGCTGGCAAGCTGGCTAAAAGTGCGCGCCGCCGTGCGCTGATCAATCTCTACTATTGCCTGCCGGAATTGAGTGAAGCGCAGCGCGAAGAGATTGCTGATCGTATGTTTGCCACCGCGCCACAGGCGATGGTGATGATGGCTGAGTTGGGGATGCGCGATCCTGCGCGCGTACGACAACGCGTGGACTGGCACGGACGCGAAATTATTGAACAACTGCAGGCCAACAAAGAAAACGTTATTTTCCTGGTGCCGCACGGCTGGGGCGTAGATATTCCGGCGATGTTGCTGGCATCGGAAGGCCAGATGATGGCGGCGATGTTCCACAACCAGAGCGATCCGCTATTGGATTACGTGTGGAATCGGGTACGTCGTCGCTTTGGTGGCCGCATGCATGCCCGCAATGACGGCATCAAACCTTTTATCGCATCGGTGCGTCAGGGTTATTACGGCTACTATCTGCCGGATCAGGATCACGGCCCAGAGCACAGTGAGTTTGTGGATTTCTTTGCCACGTACAAGGCTACGCTGCCTGCCGTAGGTCGTTTGATGAAAGTGTGCCGCGCACGCGTTGTTCCGTTGTTCCCGGTTTATAACAGCGAGACGCATCGGCTGGAAATCTACGTTCGTCCGCCAATGGATGACTTGCTGGATGCAGATGACAACACGCTGGCGCGTCGAATGAACGAAGAGGTTGAGGTGTTTGTGCGTCCGCACCCGGAGCAGTACACCTGGATTTTGAAATTGCTTAAGACGCGTAAAGAGGGTGATATCGAGCCCTATGCGCGTAAAGACCTGTATCCGCGCAAATAGTTTTTTGCGCAATGAATTGTGCCGCTACGGAATGTGCAATTTTCACGATCCATAGCGGCGAGTTCAATCTCGCATCATTCTACTGCTTCAACGTGACTGCGACGCTTACGTTCACGCAGGAACAACGTCACCAGGCCAAACCACAGCACACCTGCCGCAAAGTTAATCCCACTGAACCACGGGGTGCCGCCACTGAAGTAACCGCTTTTCGCTAACTCAATGCCGATGGCCAGCGTCAGAATGCTGATCATTCCGAGCATGGCGGCAATGCTGCCTTTGCCTTCATTGCTGGAATAAAGCGTCAGGCGATAGAGACCCGCATTGACCATGCCTGCACCGAAAGCATACAGGCTTAATCCGGCGGTGAGCAGCAGATAGGTGTGGCTGTCGAGCAGATTGGCCAGCAAGGCTGTGCTTAACCCAATTAATATCGGCCAGGCGGCGAATTTAACCGGTTGTTCGATAGGCACACGGCCTGCCAGTTTTCCCAGTGTCAGATTGCCAGCGATCATCGCCAGGAACACCGGCAGTTGCAGCAGCGCGTACTCCATACGCGACAAGCCTTCATCGTGCATCAGAATCACCGGTGACAGCGCGACCCAAGTCAGAATCGGGATAAACACCAAACCGATGGCGAAGGATCCGTATACCACCTGACGATCGCGTGCCAGGCGGCCATAGGTGCGCGCCAGATTGGGAAGGGCGATAGAGTGGCTACGGTCGCCAGCGGTTTCCGGCATGATGCGCCACAGCACCACAAAGGCCACCAGGCTACAGATTGCGAACAGCCAGAACATACTGCGCCATTCACCGACCGTCAGCCAGGCTGCTCCAGCCAGCGGACCCGCCAGCGGTGCCAGCAGTGCCACGTTGGCCATCAGCGCCATCATGCGCACCGCCAGTGCTTCTGCAAAAGCCTCCTGCACGGCGGCGTAGCTGACTGCGCCGATAAAGCACAGGCTAATGCCCTGGATAAAGCGCAGCGTGACAAACTGCTCGATGTTGCTGACCCAGGTGGTCAGGATGCAGGCCGCCGCAAAGAACAGAATGCCAAACAGCAGCACCGGACGCCGGCCATATTTATCGGAGAGTGGGCCAAGCAGCCATTGCAGCACCACGCCGCCCATCAGATAGGCTGTCAACGACGTGGAAACCCATTCCGGACCAACGTCAAATTCAGAGGTCACCAGCAACATGCCGGGCTGAATCATGTCGTGGGCGATGTAAGTCGCAAACTCAAACAGCACCAGCGCGAGCGGAAACAGCAGCACGCGTCCGGTCAGTTGCGTAATCGGTTGAAAGCGGGCCATCTGGCCTCCTTGTCAGAGCAAAAATAAAAACGCGACTGCCAGGCAGTCGCGTTTGTCCATGTTGTTACAGCCGCTGTCGGTGGTGCGTGAGCGTTTAGTCTACGCGCAGGACACGGCTGGTATTGGTGGTGCCGGTGGTCGCCATCACGTCGCCCTGGGTGACAATCACCAGGTCGCCAGAAACGAGGAAACCTTTGTCGCGCAACAGGTTCACTGCATCATGCGCGGCGGCAACACCATCGTTGTTGCTGTCGAAATAGACGGGCGTTACACCACGGAACAGCGCCGTCAGATTCAGGGTACGTTCGTGACGTGACATCGCGAAGATCGGCAGTCCAGAAGTGATACGTGAAGTCATCAAGGCGGTACGGCCAGATTCAGTCATGGTGATGATGGCGGAAACCCCTTGCAGGTGGTTTGCGGCATACATGGCAGACATGGCAATCGCTTCTTCCACGTTGTCAAACTGCACTTCCAGGCGGTGCTTGGAGACGTTCACGCTCGGGATCTTTTCCGCGCCGAGGCACACTTTTGCCATCGCTGACACCGTTTCAGCCGGATACTGGCCTGCTGCGGTTTCGGCAGACAGCATCACCGCATCGGTACCATCCAACACGGCGTTAGCCACGTCCATGACTTCCGCACGGGTGGGCATCGGGTTGGTGATCATCGATTCCATCATCTGGGTAGCGGTAATGATGGTACGGTTCAACTGACGGGCACGACGGATCAGCGCTTTCTGGATACCGACCAGTTCTGGGTCGCCAATTTCAACACCCAAATCGCCACGCGCCACCATCACCACGTCAGAGGCGAGGATGATGTCATCCATGGCTTCCTGAGTGGCCACCGCTTCAGCTCGTTCCACTTTGGCTACCAGTTTGGCATCACAACCGGCGTCGCGCGCCAGGCGGCGAGCGTAATTCATATCTTCGCCATTGCGCGGGAAAGAGACGGCCAGGTAATCCACGCCGATTTTCGCGGCAGTGATGATATCCACTTTATCTTTCTCTGTCAGCGCTTCTGCAGAGAGACCGCCGCCGAGTTTGTTAATCCCTTTATTGTTGGAGAGTGGGCCGCCGACGGTGACTTCGGTGAACACTTTGACGCCCTGAACTTCCAACACTTTCAACTGCACGCGGCCATCATCCAGCAACAGGATGTCGCCAGGCACCACGTCTTCTGGCAGGCCTTTATAGTCGATACCGACTTTTTCTTTGTCGCCTTCGCCTTTGCTCAGGTCTGCATCCAGCAGGAAACGATCGCCCACGTTAAGGAAGACTTTGCCTTCTTTGAAGGTTGATACACGAATTTTAGGACCTTGCAGGTCACCCAGAATCGCCACGTGACGGCCAAGTTTAGCGGCAATCTCTCGCACTTTGTTGGCGCGTAGCTGATGGTCTTCAGCCGTACCGTGAGAGAAGTTTAGTCGCACAACGTTAGCGCCCGCCGCGATGATTTTTTCGAGGTTATTGTCGCGATCGGTAGCTGGACCGAGGGTGGTAACGATCTTGGTTCTTCTGAGACGTCTTGACATGAAGGACTCCGTTAACAAAGGTTCGTGCCACTTTCGTAGGACACGGTGTGGTCATCTATTCTATATGATCGATGGGCTGTGATTCGACTCACATTGTGAATGTGATGTTAATTATTTTTCCTGCACGTGTTTTTCCACGCGCGAATCTTTCAGTGCTTCTTTCACTCGTTTCAGATTTTCGCGGAAAACAGCGCCGCGCTGAAGCGTAAATCCTGTCGCCAGAACATCAATCACGGTTAATTGCGCCAGGCGGGAGACCATCGGCAGGTAGATATCCGTATCTTCAGGTACATCAAGCGTCAGGGCGAGGGATGCTTCTGCCGCTAAGGGTGAACCCGGAGAGGTGATAGCCAGAACTGTGGAAGCGTTTACACGCGCCAGGCGAGCCAGTTCTATCATATTTTTGGTGCGGCCAGTATGTGATATGAGAACAAAAACGTCATTTGGTCCACTATTTATGCAACTCATGCGCTGGATCACAATATCCTCTGACCAGATGACCGGCAGATTAAAGCGCAGAAATTTATTGGTCGCATCATGCGCCACCACGGCGGAGGCACCAAGGCCAAAAAAGGCAATTTTATTGGCCTGTGTTAACGCCAGAATGGCTTTATCGATCGCCTGTAAATCCAGCTGTTGTCGTACCTGGCTCAGCCCGGCGAGCGCAGAATCAAAAATCTTGTGGCTATAACTCTCTACGCTGTCATTTTCTTCCACATCGCGGCTGACCCAGCTTGGGCCTTTTGCCAGACTCTGGGCCAGACGTAATTTGAAATCGGGAAAGCCGCGCGTGCCCATGCGGTGACAAAAGCGGTTAACGGTCGGTTCGCTGACCTCGGCAGCCCGCGCCAGCGTGGCAATACTGGAGTGCATTGCCTGTTGCGGAGCGGCAAGGATCTGTTCCGCCACTTTGCGCTCTGATTTGCTCAGCGCCTCAAGTTGCGCCTGTATGTGTTCCAGCATGTCGTTAACCTGATGCTCCTCAATCACTTTCATTAAATGATGAAATCGCTGCCAATTCTCAAGAATATACCGTGTAATACCGGCTCGCACGCAGCAGCGGACAAATGTAAGCGCGATTTTTTTGTCATACTTTGATCGTTGCCGGGTTTTTCCCGACAAACATCGAAACAGAAAAAAAGCCTAAAGCGCACACGACAACACATCTTTGTTCGCCATCATGTTCAAAGTAATGGCTAATGCCACACCGCGTCTGGGTTGTTACGATGCGGGGAAAAAAGTACATTGTGCTGTAAGAAAATTACAATAAGGACCTGGGATGATGAGGACGCTCAAACCGGGTATATCCTGCAACGAGGAGAGGAAAATGGCGGTAACACAAACAGCCCAGGCATGCGATCTGGTTATTTTCGGTGCCAAAGGCGATCTTGCACGCCGGAAACTGTTGCCTTCACTGTATCAGCTGGAGAAAGCGGGTCAGATTCACGACACCACACGCATTATTGGCGTGGGGCGTGCGGAGTGGGACAAAGACGCGTACACCAAAGTGGTACGTGAGGCGCTGGAAACCTTCATGAAAGAGAAGATCGACGAAGCGCTGTGGGACAAACTCAGCAGCCGTCTCGACTTCTGCAACCTCGACGTTAACGACACTTCCCATTTCACCAAACTGGGCAAGATGCTTGACCAGAAAGAGCGTGTCACCATCAACTACTTCGCCATGCCGCCAAGCACCTTCGGCGCGATTTGTGATGGTCTGGGCGCGGCCAAGCTGAATGCCAAACCAGCGCGCGTGGTAATGGAAAAGCCGCTCGGTACCTCACTGGAAACCTCACAAGAGATCAACGACAGCGTCGGTAAGTATTTCGAAGAGAGCCAGGTGTTCCGTATTGACCACTATCTGGGTAAAGAGACGGTTCTGAACCTGCTGGCACTGCGTTTCGCCAACTCTATCTTCGTAAATAACTGGGATAACCGCACCATCGACCACGTGCAGATTACCGTGGCAGAAGAGGTGGGTATCGAAGGCCGTTGGGGTTACTTCGATAAAGCGGGCCAGATGCGCGACATGATTCAGAACCACCTGTTGCAGATCCTGACCATGATCGCCATGTCACCGCCATCCGACCTCAGCGCGGATGCGATCCGTGATGAGAAAGTGAAAGTGTTGCGTTCACTGCGCCGCATCGACCAGACCAACGTGCGTGACAAAACCGTGCGCGGTCAGTACACCGCCGGCTTTGTGCAAGGCAAAAAAGTGCCGGGTTATCTGGAAGAAGAGGGTGCGAACAAGCAGAGCGCCACTGAGAGCTTCGTGGCTATCCGTGTGGATATCGACAACTGGCGTTGGGCGGGCGTGCCGTTCTACCTGCGTACCGGTAAGCGTTTGCCGACCAAATGCTCTGAGGTTGTGGTTTACTTCAAAAACCCAGAGATGAATCTGTTCAAAGACTCCTACGCTGAACTGCCACAGAACAAGCTGACGATTCGTCTGCAGCCGGACGAAGGCGTAGATATCGAGATCCTGAACAAAGTGCCGGGTCTGGATCACAAACACAAACTGCAGACCACCAAGCTGGATCTGAGCTACTCCGAAACCTTCAACCAGTCACATCTGGCGGATGCTTACGAGCGCCTGCTGCTGGAAACCATGCGCGGCATTCAGGCACTGTTTGTGCGCCGTGATGAAGTGGAAGCGGCGTGGGGCTGGGTGGATTCGATCATTGATGCGTGGAACGCCGATGCTGATGCGCCTAAACCTTATCAGGCTGGAACCTGGGGCCCTGTGGCCTCTGTCGCGATGATCACCCGCGATGGTCGTTCCTGGAATGAGTTTGAGTAATCGTTAAAAATGAAGCCCGCTCAGTGCGGGCTTTTTTGTACCCAAAATTCATTCTTCTTAAAATTGAACCAGAGTTTCAAAAAATTTTGATATCCGATAGACGCCACTCCAGCCAATCTTGTATGGTAGAGCCAAATTATTGACAGCGTGGCGTAAGCCGCGCTGATGCCACTAAGGAAACGTGATGAAGAACTGGAAAACAAGTGCTGAACAGATCATGACAACTGGCCCGGTTGTGCCGGTGATTGTGGTCAACAAACTGGAACACGCGGTGCCGATGGCTAAAGCGCTGGTGGCCGGTGGTGTACGTGTGCTGGAAGTGACGCTGCGTACCCCCGTGGCCATGGACGCACTGCGTGCCATGATCAAAGAAGTGCCGGAAGCGATTGTCGGTGCGGGCACGGTGATCAACACCCAGCAGTTGAAAGAAGTCACTGATGCCGGTGCGCAGTTCGTTATCAGCCCTGGTTTAACCGAACCCTTGTTAAAAGCCGCCGTTGAGGGCCCTGTGCCGCTGATCCCTGGTATCAGCACCGTGTCTGAGCTGATGCTGGGCATGGATTATGGCCTGCGCGAGTTTAAATTCTTCCCGGCCGAAGCCAATGGCGGGGTAAAAGCCTTGTCAGCGATTGGTGGTCCGTTCCCGCAGGTGCGCTTCTGCCCAACCGGCGGCATCTCTCCCGCTAACTATCGTGATTACCTGGCACTAAAAAGCGTGCTCTGCATTGGTGGGTCTTGGCTGGTGCCAAATGATGCACTGGAAAGTGGTGACTGGGATCGTATTACGCGTCTGGCGCGCGAAGCGGTTGAAGGGGCAAAATAATGGCGTTGCGGGGGTGGCCTGAGTGCCGCCCCCGCAATGATTAACCTTCGACCTTCACAGCAGCCGCGCTGGCTATCGCGCGGGCAATGGCGTCATCGGTATTGTCACCGGTCGCCAGAGCCACACCCAGACGGCGCTGACCCGCAATTTCCGGTTTACCGAACAGGCGCAGCTGTAGACCCGCACCTAATGCCGCTTCGATATTCACGAACTGCACGTTCTGGCTGTCTAGCTGTGGCAGGATCACCGCCGATGCCGCTGGGCCATACTGGCGAATCCCGCCGATAGGCAATCCGAGGAACGCACGCACATGCAGCGCAAACTCTGACAGATCCTGGGATATCAGGGTCACCATGCCGGTATCGTGTGGACGTGGCGAGACTTCGCTGAACACCACCTCGTCACCACAGACAAACAGCTCGACGCCAAACAGGCCGTAACCGCCTAATGCCTTGACCACCTTCGCAGCAATATCCTGAGCGCGTTGCAGTGCCAGCTCGGTCATCTGCTGCGGCTGCCAGGATTCACGGTAATCGCCATCTTCCTGACGATGCCCAATCGGTGCGCAGAAGTGGATACCATCCACTGCGCTGATGGTCAGCAGAGTGATTTCAAAATCAAATTTCACCACACCTTCAACAATCACGCGACCCGCACCCGCACGACCACCTTGTTGCGCGTAATCCCAGGCTTTCTCCAGCTGGCTGGCTTCACGGATGAAGCTCTGGCCTTTGCCAGATGAGCTCATAACAGGCTTAGCGATGCACGGGAAGCCGATGTCGTGAGCAGCAGCGACAAAGTTCTCTTTGCTATCGGCAAACTGATAAGTTGAAGTCGGCAGGGACAACTCTTCGGCGGCCAGACGACGAATGCCTTCGCGGTTCATGGTCAAACGCGCAGCGCGTGCGGTAGGCACCACTTTCTGGCCCTGTGCTTCCAGTTCCAGCAGCTTTTCAGTTGCGATGGCTTCGATTTCTGGCACCACGAAGTGCGGCTTCTCCAGCGCGATTAATGCTGCCAGCGCATCGCCATCCAGCATATTGATCACATGGCTGCGGTGAGCAACGTGCATCGCAGGGGCATCGGCATAACGATCCACGGCGATCACTTCCACACCCAGACGCTGACACTCCAGCGCCACTTCTTTGCCCAATTCGCCTGAACCTAACAGCATCACGCGCGTTGCGGCAGGGCGCAGCGCGGTTCCTAGAGTCGTCATAATTTCACCTTAGCAGTCAAAATGCGCGCGCAGTATATACGAAAACGTTTGCGTACTCACGCATTCGCCTCATTCAGGTTTGCCATACTTTTCTCGCTCTGACGTTAACTGACACAAGCTGCGGCAGCATAGAAACCGGAAACTTAAACGGGAGTTAAACGATGAGCAATTGGTTGCAGCAGATCCAATCGGTGCTGGCGAAAAAAGGCGGCGAGGGAAAATCCGGTGGTTTAAGCGATATGTTGGCACCCGGTGCGCTGGGCGGCCTGGCGGGATTGTTAGTGGCCAGCAAATCGACCCGTAAGCTGCTGACCAAATACGGTGGTAAAGCGTTGCTGGTGGGCGGCGGCGCGGCGGCGGGTGCGGTGCTGTGGAACAAATACAAACAGCGCGTGCGGGAGACACATCAGGATGAACCGGGATTTGGTCAGTTGCAGACGCCAGTTGATCAACGCGCAGAGCGGCTGGTGACGGCCCTGGTGTTCGCGGCCAAAAGCGATGGGCATATTGATGACCGTGAACGCGCGGCCATCGAACAGAATATCCATCAGGCGGGCTATGGCGCGCAGGCGGAAGCGTTAATTCAACAGGCGATGAATCGCCCGCTCGATCCCCAATGGCTGGCTGCTGATGTGAAAAACGAAGAAGAAGCGCTGGAACTGTACTTCCTGAGTTGCGCCGCCATTGATGTCGACCACTTTATGGAGCGTAGCTATCTCTCCGCGCTGGGTGATGCGCTGAAGATCCCACAAGATGTACGCGAAGGCATTCAGCGCGATATTGAGGCAGAAAAAGCCGCGTGAGGCGGTAGGGCCAAAGAAAATTTGCCCTTTGAGCAACACACTCCCAGGTTGATGAGCAGGCTGGGGCCGCATCGGGGCACGAGGACCGCCAGCTCCGATGCGGCTCCAGACGGCGTGACCGCCAGTTGTTGTACTTCCTGTGCGCTGATGCTTGGCTTCCTGAGTGATAAGTGCCACGCTTGCTGGATGCTGTTATTCAGGGAAAGGAGCCAAGATGCACCAGCCACAAGCGAAAAAAATCCCCCATGTGATGAACCTGCACGGTGAAATGCGTACCGATAACTACTATTGGTTGCGTGATGACGATCGTGAAAATCCTGAAGTGCTGGACCATCTGCATGCCGAAAATGCCTACGGCAAGGCGATGATGGCTTCACAAAACAACCTGCAAGAGCGGGTGTTGAAGGAGATCGTTGATCGTATTCCACAGCAGGATCACTCAGTGCCCTATGTGAAAAACGGTTATCGCTACCAAAGTCGTTATGAAGTGGGCAACGAATATCCACTCTATTTTCGCCAGGCCTTAGATGCGCCAGCCGATGAACCCTGGCAACTGCTGATTGACGGTAATCAGCGTGCCTCGCATAGCGATTTTTACACCATGGGAGCGCTGGCGATCACGCCAGACAATGAAGTCATGGCGTTAGCCGAGGATTTCCTGTCACGCCGTCAGTACGGCATACGCTTTCGCAATCTGCAAAGTGGTAGCTGGTATCCCGAAGTGCTGAGTGAGGCATCTTCAAGCGTGGCGTGGGCGAATGATTCACGCACGCTCTACTACGTGCGCAAGCATCCGAAAACCTTGCTTGCCTACCAGGTATGGCGCCATGAACTGGGTCATCCACAATCAGACGACCAACTGGTGTATGAAGAGCAGGATGAAAGTTTCCATCTCAGCGTGCACAAAACCACCTCCGAGCATTTCATCCTGATTGCGCTCTACAGCACCACCACCAGTGAAATCCAGCTGATTGATGCCGAATATCCCGATGCGCAGCCACAGGTATTTTGCCCACGCCGTCGCGATCACGAATACAGCCTCGATCACTACAATCATCAGTTCTATATCCGCTCCAATCGTGATGGCAAAAACTTCGGTTTGTATCGCAGCGCATGGCTGGCGGAAAACCGCTGGCAAGCCATCATTCCAGCGCGTGATAACGTGGTACTGGAAGATTTCCAGCTGTTCCGCCACTGGCTGGTAGTTGAAGAGCGCCAGCGCGGCGTGAACACGTTACGACAAATCAACTGGGAAACACAGGAAAGCATTGGAATTGCTTTTGACGACCCCGCGTATGTCACTTGGTTGGCTTACAACCCCTCGCCAGAGAGCGACACTTTGCGCTATGGCTACTCTTCCATGACCACGCCAACCACGCTGTTTGAGCTCAACATGGAAAGTGGCGAGCGGCGGGTACTGAAACAGACGCCGGTTCCGGGTTTCAACTCTGACGACTATAAAAGCGAGCACCACTGGATCACCGTGCGCGATGGCACTGAGGTGCCGGTTTCGCTGGTTTATCATCGTAAACACTTCAAACCAGGCAGCAATCCGTTACTGGCTTACGGCTATGGCGCTTATGGCAGCAGCATGGATGCCAGCTTCGGCACCAGCCGGATCAGTTTGCTGGAACGCGGGTTTGTCTACGCGATTATCCACGTGCGCGGCGGCGGTGAGTTAGGGCAGCAGTGGTACGACGATGGTCGACTCAAGCACAAGATGAACAGCTTCACCGACTTCATTGATGTCACCGAGGCGTTGGTGGCGAAAGGATACGGTAATCCGCAGCAGCTCTATGCCATGGGCGGTAGCGCGGGTGGTTTATTGATGGGCGGCGTCATTAACCTTGCACCGGCGTTGTTCCACGGCGTGGTGGCGCAGGTGCCGTTTGTGGATGTGGTAACCACCATGCTGGACCCCTCAATACCGCTCACCACCGGCGAATACGATGAGTGGGGCAATCCCGAGCAGGAAGAGTATTACCACATCATTCGGCAATACAGTCCGTATGACAACATCGAAGCCAAAGCCTATCCGCATTTGCTGGTGACAACCGGCCTGCACGATTCCCAGGTGCAGTACTGGGAACCGGCGAAGTGGGTGGCAAAACTGCGTGAGTTAAAAACCAATGACACGCTGCTGCTGCTGTGTACCGAGATGGATTCGGGGCATGGCGGCAAATCTGGACGCTTTAAGGCTTACGAAGGGGTGGCGCAGGAGTTCACCTTCCTGATTGGCCTGGCGCAGGGCAGTTTGCCAGACCGCGTCGATTACTGATCGCTCTTGACGTACTTGCGTAGCGCCTGCCTTAACGGTGGGCGCAAATCACGCACATTTTCCAGCACCCAGCGCAGATAGCCCGGATCTTTACGTGCAATGCTGCCAATGCTCTGTCCGCGATATTTGCCGAACGGGAACACATCACCACTCACTTCTGCTGGCTGGCAACGGCTGACCATCTCACTGGTGTTCCAGCCTGAGGTTTCCATAATACGGATCAACAGCGCGGCGGTGACATAGCAATCATACAGCGCACGGTGCGCATGCAGTTCGCTCGGCGGGGTCACATCTAGCTTCAGACTATGGCGCAGTGCCTGATTGCCGTATTTAATGCCGGGCCACAGTTGGCGTGCCAGCGTCATAGTGCAGATCCATTCACCCGGCATAGTGGGCAGCATGCGGCGATCAAAACTGGCGTTATGCGCAACATAATGTGGACTGCCGTGATAGCGACCAATCGCTTCTTCTATGGTGGGTTTGTCAGCCACCATCGCTTCGGTAATACGATGTACCGCCATCGCCTGACGGCTGATTGGCCGGTCCGGGCAGATCAAATCGCTCATCGGATTAACGATCTGACCATCAATCACATCCACGGATGCGACTTCGACGACGCCGCCTTGCAAACCACAGGTTTCGGTATCGATAACGCGTAACATAAATTAATTACTTCTGCTTGGGTTCATAGGGCAGGCGGGAAAGGGTGAGCGAGGCCTGACGATAGCTCATCAAGCGTTGGCGGAACCAGTCACGCAGCGCTTCTGGCTGTTCACGTTCGACCATTTCAGCTACCACGGGCATGTTGTAGCGCTCTTTAAAGGCCACGCCAGCGGCGGCCAGATCGACATTCACTTTGTCTTTCTCTTCCTGCGACAGCAGGGCAAGGTTTTGGCTCATGCTTTTCTCCTGATAAACAGGGGCAAAAGTAATGGTTTCCCCTTTACGGATCAAGGAAATTGGATCGCACCGCAGGTCTCGACACGCTTTAACCAGCGGCGTATCCTGCTGCCACGTTTGCAGCAGATGGCTGCATTGAAAAGGGATGAAGTGATGAAGAAAACTGCGTTAAACCCGCTTGTGGCGCTGTTGCTGGCGTCATCTACGTTAACTTTCAGTCAGTTTGCACTGGCACATGCCCATCTGAAAACCCCGGTTCCTGCCGACAAAGCGGTGGTCGACAGTTCTCCACAGAATCTGACCTTGACCTTCACTGAAGATGTTGAAGCCGCTTTCAGCGTTGTCGAAGTGCTGAATGCGCAGCAACAACCGATGCCAGTGGAGAAGGCCAAACTCAATGACAAACAGCATGATCAACTGATCGTGCCGATCAGCAAGCCGCTGCCCGCAGGTGATTACCAGGTGAACTGGCATGTGTTGTCAGTCGATGGTCATAAAACCAAGGGAAGTTACGCGTTTAGCGTTAAGTAACCGATGAGTCTGAGCACGTTGTGGATTTGCCTGCGCGCACTGCATTTTATTGCGGTGTTCTTGCTGGCTGGCAGCGCGTTCTATACCGCTCTTCTGGCACCGCGGCGTTATCGAGCGGTGCTGGCACAGCGTCTGCACCGGATATTTGTCACTACCGCGATATTGAGTTTTCTGAGTGCGTTGCTGATGCTGGCAACACAAACCGGCTTGATGAGCGGCGACTGGCGCAACGTCAGCGATGTCGAAACCTGGCAGGCTGTGCTCGCGACCCGCTTTGGCAGCGTATGGCGCTGGGAGCTAGGCTTCGCACTGCTCAGCACGCTGGCCTTGCTGTTACGTGGCACACTGCGTCAGCAGCTATTACTAGTGAGTGGTTTGTTGCAGTTGATGGCGTTGGCTGGCGTCGGGCATGCCGCCATGCGAGATGGTGTTCCGGGCTTATTGCAACAGAGTAATCACGCATTGCACTTGATTGCCGCCGCGTTCTGGACCGGTGGTTTATTGCCCCTGTTATTGCTGATGCGTGAAGCCCGTCAGATTGCGTTTCGCACCGATGCGATTCGCTGCATGATGCGCTTTTCGCGCTACGGGCATCTGGCTGTTGCACTGGCGCTGATCACCGGGCTGATTAACAGCCTGTTGATTGGCGGTACGCCGCTCAACTGGGGGACCACGCTGTGGAGTGCGATGCTGGTGGTCAAAGTGATGCTGGTGATGATGATGGTGGGCATTGCGCTGATCAATCGTTATATTCTGGTGCCACAATTTCGTGTCGCGGGTAACCAGGCGTCACAACAATTTATTCGCCTGACGCAGCTTGAGCTGCTGCTGGCCATGGTCGTAGTCGGATTGGTCAGCGTGTTTGCTACGCTGTCACCGGCCTGAAGAGTAATGAATGAAAAATGAGGTCGATATTTTGCTGAAGAAATTGATTCCAGCCTGCATTCTGATGGCACTGTGCAGCCAGGCGATGGCCGCGCAAATTATTACCGTCAGCCGTTTTGAGATTGGTAAAGATAAGTGGCCTTTCACCCGTGAAGAGGTGATGCTGACCTGTGAGAAAGACGGCGCGCTGTTCGCCATCAACCCGAGCACCTTGCTGCAATACCCGCTGAACGATAAAGCCCAGGCGCGCGCTGATGCGGGTAAAGGCACTCAGCAATCAATCGATACCATCGTGGCGGAAGATAAAGCGCATCCAGGCCAGAAAATGAGCCTGCAGCCGATCATCGAGCGCACTCAGCAGTTATGCGGTAAGTAATCCTTTCAAAATACGGGCGTAGCGCACAGTTTTGCCGCTACGCTTGTTTCCTCGATGTGCCAGCACGATCACAGAGTTGGCAGCTTCCTCACCGCAGCGGCGCGGTTGGCTGGAAATTAATCAATCCTCGACTACCTTTAAAAGGCAAGGCGACATCGCCTTCAAAAATGCCAACTTTTAGCGCACGGCTCTCAAAGAGCCATTTCCCTGGACCCGATACAGGAATCGTATTGGGTCTTTTTTTGTGGATTAAAACACTCCTCATAACGTTCATAAAGTGCACGATCTCCCCAGTTATTCTCTGAATCAAACCAATCCCACCGTGTTAAATTCCCCTGATGCCATTAGCCAACAATACCAACCACAACGAGAGTCGTTCGATGTTAAAACCTGCCATCCTGTTCACCACGCTGTTGCTGCTCAGCGGCTGCGCGCTCAAGCAATACCCGCAATCACCCAAAGTCAGTGATGAAGAAGCGCAAACCTACAATTGTGCGACGCTCGATCAGGAGATCGCCAAGACCCATAGCGTGCAGCAGCAGATTGACAAAACCGGTGAGTTTGATGCTTTAACGGTGATCGGCTTCTTAGGTGATTTTGGTATCGGCAACGGCATCGCAAAGGCCAGCGCTAACAAGCACGCAACGGCGCGGTTAAACGAGTTGGAGCAGCTAAAAACGGTGCGTTGCGGTCATCCAACGGCGTAGAGAATCAAGCCAGCACTAAAGTTGCGGACATTTATCAGCAGCCAGTGAGTGTGAAAAATGGTATAAGGGTGCGCATCATTTTTTATTGCCGGTTAATAAGGACTCTTCATGGCAAATGCGCAATATCTTCTCTGGGTAATGATTGGCACCTTAACACTGCTGAGTATCTTTATTGGAGTCGTGGTCGGTCGGACAAAAACGCCTCGTGTCGGCTTTGCTACCTTTGCCGGATTGTGGGTGTTTTTCCTGCTGGCGATCTTCTTTCTTTCCCATTAAGGGAGCTATTTGCCACACGGTTTGTGTGGCAAATCAATACATTAAGCGGTGTGGTTTAACGCGGCGCGATGCTGAGCGATCAGCTTATCAGCCATGTAGCGGTCTTCCTCATGCTGAGAAATATAATATTCATAGGGATCGTGCACGCCAAGGATTTCAATATAATTCAGGTGGGCTTGTTTCACTTCACGGTTAATATATTGCACCACCTCTAGTCCATAATCATCTGCATAAACCGGCGCTCGGCTTTTAATATCGCGAATCAAATCCGCGTTATTATGCATGAAAAGCTCCAGATCGATTTTGTAATAGTCTTTCATTGCTCACTCCTTGCTGTGAATACTGTTCTAAGCGTAGCAAAAGGCTTTAGCGCGTTGTGACTACAAGTGCCAGCAGGATGGTTGAATGAGCATCACTTATGTAAGCGAAGCGTAAAAATCAATAGTGAGAATGATAGTTAATATCATTTAACTTGTTCGGAATTGTCTTAGTTGGTAAAGTCTTCGCCGTCCCGCACAGAGCTAACGCCTTTAATGAGCGCCGGAGATAAGCGCCGGACGGGACTTTCATCAGGGCTGCAGGACGCAGCCTGTGTTGAAACTTCACAAGCGAGTGAAACGCTCACCCCACAAACAGCAGATGCACCAAGCGCGCAAGCGATTCCAGTAGCAGCAGGCTGCCCAGAAATATAAACACCAATACGCCAATAAATTGTTTACGGCTGCTCACGCTGTTCCCTCCCTTGGCTCCATCTCACCGGACTATACTTTAAGCCGGGTTCACTAAACTTCCAGTCAACCGGGAAAGATTACATGTTTTACCAAACGGTGAGTGCCAAAACGTGGCGTAACATATGGGTTGTTGGTGATTTACATGGTTGCCGCGCCCAATTGGATTCGCAACTGATCCTGCATGACTTCGATAAACAGCAGGATTTATTGCTGTCAGTGGGTGATCTGATCGATCGCGGACCCGATAGCCCCGGCTGTTTACAGCTGCTGCAAGAGCCTTGGTTCCGCTGCGTGCGTGGTAACCATGAACAAATGGCGCTATCAGCGCTGGATGGGCATGACCCTATGTTGTGGATGATGAACGGCGGTGACTGGTTTTGGCAGTTAAAAGGCGCGGATTTAATTGCAGCGCGCCATGCATTGAAACGCTGCGCCGATTTACCGTTGATTTTACATATCGAGTTAGCGGATCGCGTGGTGGTTATCGCCCATGCCGACTATCCCGCCAGCCATTATCAGCTGGGACAAGACGTTGACTGGCATCAGGTGGTGTGGAGCCGTGATCGCCTGGGGCGCCATCATCGCGGGACATCCACCAGCATCGACGGTGCCAGCGATTTCTATTTCGGTCACACGCCATTGGAGCAGCCACTCAATGTGGCGAACCAGCATTATATCGATACCGGTGCGGTGTTTGGTAATCGATTAACGCTGGTTCAACTGCAGTAAGGATTAACGGAACAGACGACCATCACGCACCAGCTCGCGGGGATAGCTGTTTTTGATGCGATTGCTGACTTTCTTGGCTAATCCCAGCGGTTGCTGCTGATAAGTGACGATGACTTCATCCTGCGTAGGTAACGTCTCAGGACGGATATCCTGGCCACGGTACCAGCTTTCCGCTTCGTCAATGGTGAGTTCAAAATCTAACGCGCTGCCCGGCTGGGTAAAGGAGATCACCGCTTCATGCTGCCAGCGATAGCCTTTAGGAAAGGTCTCTGCCAGCTTCACGCCGATGCGCGAGAAGCGCACTCTGCCCAACCAACTTTCCAGCGCGGCAGGGAATAGCCACAACTCTTTGTCGCGTTGCCACAAGGTATGATTCTCATCCCACTGGATACCCACTTTCGCTGCCGCTTGCTGCACTTCGGCAGAGAGTTTACGGCTGGCCGGTGAGAAGGGCAGTTTGCCCACTTTATAGGTCGGCGCAGGCAGTGCCGGGATACGGGCGGTTTTGCGCAGGCGTGCAACGAAAAAGCCTTCGCTATCGAAGATCTGCGGGAACACGTGTAAAAATCCTTCAGGTGTCAGCGCTTGCTCTGCCCCCGCAAACAAGCCGTCCAGCGGCACGATTTCCACAGCGTCTGGATAACGCTGTTGCAGCCAGGCAATCACCTGCTGATTCTCAATCTGGTTCAGGGTGCAAGTGGAGTAAATCAGCGTGCCGCCCGGTTGCAGGGCATGAAAGGCACTGTCGATAAGATCGCGTTGTGTGGCGGCAATCTCTTCGGTGCTGGCAAGGGTCCAGTTACGCAGCGCATCGGCGTCTTTGCGTACCACGCCTTCGCCGGAGCAGGGGGCGTCCAGCAGGATGGCGTCAAACTGTTCAGGGAGTGCAGCGCCAAACACGCGGCCATCAAAGTGGGTCAACGCCACGTTACTGACGCCGCAACGGCTGATATTGGCGTGCAGCACTTTCACGCGGCTGGCCGAATACTCATTGGCGAGGATGGCACCCTGATTGCGCATCAACGCGGCCATTTGCGTGGTTTTGGATCCCGGCGCAGCGGCTACATCCATCACCTGACGCGCATCGGGTGCGGCATCAAACAGTGCCGTTACTGGCAACATCGAGCTGGCTTCCTGAATATAGAACAAACCACTCAAATGTTCGGCGACGCTGCCGAGCGGAAGTGACTCGTCGTCTCGCTCAATCCAGAAACCTTCCGGACACCAGGGAATCGGCGTCAGACGCCAGTTGTAGTGCGCGGTGTGCGCCAGAAACGCCTCAACGCTGATTTTTAGCGTGTTGACGCGCAGGCTGCGGCGCAGCGGTTGTTGACTGATCGCCAGAAAAAGCTGCAGTTCATTTTCATCAGCGAGGCTGGCGCGCATCAGCGCAAGGAAATCTTCGGGAAAGCGATCGGACACAGACATATACCGGGGCATCAAATGAAGCGCGAAGTGTAACACGTGCAAACAAAACGGGCAGCCCGCAGGCTGCCCGATTGCTTAATTGGGGTCCGGAATCGCTGTTCCCCAGTTGCGCCACTCTTTCGGCGCTTCATCTTGCAGCAGGAAGTGCTTATCGGCTCCGGCCTGTGGTGCCAGTGGCACCGTCGGCGGGGTGGCAAACTGAATGCCGCCACGGATAAATTGCTGGAAGGTGCCGGTTTTCACCACGCCGCCAATCAGACCGAAGTCGAGGTTATAGCCGGAGGCCAGCCAGAACACTGAGTTGTTACGCACCAGATGCTGATATTTCTTGCTGATGCGCAGGGCGATCTGCACGCGATCTGCCATGTTGCCCAATGAGGTGCCGGTTACGGTACCCACTTCAACCCCACGGAACAGCACAGGGGTGCCCAGCGACAGCGAACCGGCTTCGGTGGCATCCACATAGATGTTAAGACCGTTGAGGTAGCGCGAATCGGTAATGGTGCTCTCCTGCAACTCAAACACGCGGGCCTGAGCACCTTTACCCGGATCGACGTTGAGATAGGGCTGGAGCAGCGTTTCCAGATGGTTGACGCCTGCGGCCGAAATTTCCGGTGATACGACCGAGAAGCGACTGCCGACGCGCGCGAAGTCCTGTACATATTCAGGATACAACACGGCTTTTGCCACCACCTGGTTGTTATCTTTACTCAGTGCCAGTGATTCGACCTGACCAACATTGATACCGAGATAGCGAATCGGCATACCGGCTGCCAGTTTGCTGGCGTCAAAGGTGTGCAGGGTGATTTGGCTACCCACGGCACGCGCGGCGGTTTCAGACGAATAAAGAACGCGCTTCACGCCTTTTGCCGCTTGAGCGCCAGTCAGGTTATCGAAGCTGATAGCGCCTTTCAGCGCACGATTCAATGGCGAAGCCTGCACCGTTAAGCCGCTGCCGTTGAGCTGGACTTTCGCACCGCCTTCGGCCCAGAACACACTTTCACTGGTGAGCAATTTGCGATACTGCGGCTCGATGTGAATGGAGATCTCAAAGGCATCGGCACGCGGTACTACGTCTACCACTTCACCCACCTGGAATTTACGATACAGCACCACAGAACCGGCCTGTACGTCTGGCAAACTTTCTGCGGTCAGTTTCAAGGTAGTTGGCGGCTGATCGCCAACGATGCCTTCCTGCGCACGTTCGGCGTCGGCATATAAAGGATAACGCGAGGAAGGATCGCCTTTCGCACCCGGTACCAGGCGAATACCACCATCGACCCATTCACGGGCGCTGGCACCCAACACCTGCATCCCATCGAGACCAAACTTCACATCGAGACGGCTGTTAACGATAAACTTGCTGTCAGCGTGCACCAGATGACGGAATTCTGGATTGATCGCCACCGCGAAGCTAATGCCGTTCTCATCCAACTGGCGAGAAATAATCTGACCGATCTTCATGCCATACAGCATCACGGGTTGGCCCTCATCGATGCCGTAGGTTTCTGGCGCACTCAGTTTAACCGTGAGCACATCGGGTTTTTGCAGCAGAGTTTCGCTGGCGGGTAATACCGTGAAATGATCCTGCGGCTCGCCTTCACCGGGCACCAGTTCAAAAGTGTTGCCGGTGAGCAGGCTGCTGAGATTGGTATCGGTCAGGCTTAGTTTTGGTGCGCGCATCTCAATACGCGTGCCGCTGCGCATTAGACTGGTAACCGATGGGTCGACAGTCAATTCGCCCGTGACTTTGCCACCAGGCAGCAGGTTTAGTTTGGTGAGCGTACCGACTTCCAACCCTTGATACATTAAGGGTGTACTGTCCGCTTTCAGGTTATCGCCATTCGGCAAATCAAGGCTGATTTGCACGCCACGTTGGCTGCGTGCCAGGTCAGGATACAGCTGATAGTTTTCATCGCTGTTTGCCTGCTGGCCGTCATTCGGGGAGTCAAAGGCAATGGCACCATTGACCAAAGCGGCCAGACTCTCTAGTTTGACCTTGGCACCACTTAGGCTGACATCGGCATCGACACCGGACACATTCCAGAAGCGACTCTGCTTTTTCACCAGGTTGACGAAGCGGCGCTCAATCAGTACGTCGACGGTCACGCCATCGGTGTTGCTGTTGATGCTGTAGTCATAGACGCGGCCCACCGGGATTTTACGGTAATAGACCAGGGAACCTGTATTCAACGAACCCAAATCGGGTGAGTGCAGGTGGATTAGCAGTTCACCGGTATTGACGCGGTATTTCGGTTGCGTATCTAACGCGGTGAAATGCTCACGTGGATTACCGCCACCGGGCATCATGCCGATATAGTTACCGCCGACCAGGGCGTCCAGGCCAGAAACTCCAGCCAGTGAGGCTTTCGGTGTCACCAGCCAGAATTGAGTGTTGTCTTTCAGCGCATCGCGCATGTCACTCTTGATACTGGCCTTGATCTGGATGCTGTGATAGTCATCGCTCAGCACGATACCCTGCACCGTACCCACTTCCACACCTTGATAACGAATGGGCGTGCGTCCCGGCACGATGCCGTCTGCGGTCTGGAAGTTAATGGTAATAGTGGTACCGCGCTCCTGGTAATTGGTCCATAGCAGCCAACCCGCAATCAGCAGGGCAATAATGGGCAATAACCAGAACGGCGAAATCTTGCGTTTATTACGCAGATTGGCGCTAGTCGGTGTAGTCGGCGTTTCCTGTTGCATGTGCATCCCAGATCAGGCGGCTATCAAGCCACTCTACAGCCATAATGGTCAGGATGACTGCCGCGCCAAAATAGAGCGCGGCAGGTCCCATGGTAAAAGCCAGCAGTTGATCGCGATTCACCAACGACATGGTGACCGCAATCACGAACAGATCCAGCATCGACCAACGTCCCACCCAGGTGATGGCACGCAGCAATCGAATACGGGTTTTGATGCCCTGTTCGCATTTAAAATGGATGCTGAGCAGTAAGGTCAGCATCACTAACACTTTGGTAAACGGCACCAGAATACTGGCGATAAACACCACCGCCGCGACGGGCACGTTGCCGGAAGCCAGCCCCAGAATACCGGAGAAAATGGTATCTTCGCGGCGCGCACCGTTGACGTAAACCACTGAAATCGGCAGCAGGTTAGCGGGGATCAGTAGCACAATCGAAGCAATCAGCGCGGCCCAGGATTTCTGCAAACTGTGGCGACGACGGAAATCGAGCGGGGTGTGACAACGCATACAGCGCCCGCGATCGTCCGGCACGCCGGTTTGATGACAGTTCAGGCAGACCTGCCACTGTTCAGGAGGAGAGGTTGGCACAGCCTGCGGATAATAGTGTTCCCACAGCTCCTCAACGTTAAGGTGAATCAGCGTGAGCAGGCTCAGTACCGTCAGCGCGATATAGGCCACCAGACCGTAGCCCACTTCCAGCGCGGCATAATCCTGCACCTTTATAGAAGCGACTGCCACACCGACCAGATAGATATCCAGCATCACCCACTCTTTTAGCTTCTCCAGCATCAGCAATACCGGGCGCAGGTTCATACCGAGGGCGTGGCCAATCCATAAGTAGCAGATGCCCGCGACTAAGGTCATAGGGGCACCAATGGTGCAGAACGCCACCATGGAGGCAGTCAGGACGTTGCCCTGTTGCGCCATCTGGATCACACCTTCCACCAGGCTGGCGTTGATGCGCATGCCAAGTAAGCGAATATCTACCAACGGCAGGCTAAAGGCGAAGGGCATCAGCACGATCATGGTCACGGCCATCACCGTGAGGCGCGTCATTGACCAGTCGCGGCCGTTTTGAATCTTTGCATGGCAACGCGGACAGTGCGCAGCCTGATGCGATTTCACATCCGGTAAGGAAAAAAGGGTATCGCATTGCGGACAACGCTGATAACGTGCGTGGGGCAACGTCTGGCTGATAGCGTGAATTTTCATAGGTGACGCAAATGGCCCATCGTTCGTTACAGTTACCGGCATGCTGAGCAGAGCAATCTGTCTGCAACATTCTGTGGTCCGAGAAAATTCTTAACCACCGACTGCTAAGGGTATAGTAACTAACACAATGATTCACCTTGTGGGGCTGGATTATTAGTGCTTATTTTAACAACTGAGTGACAACAAGGTCACGACAGTGACGAGTTATGGTTAAACAATGAACAAAAAAGCCTTTTATGAGGATTTAAATCGCGATGTCCGTGCACTGTTAGCGGGCGAAACCTCTTTCCTTGCGGCACTGGGCAATTGCAGTGCGCTGTTGTTTGAGCGTCTGGAAGGTGTGAACTGGGCGGGATTCTATTTGCTGACTGAACCGAACACGCTGGTATTGGGCCCATTCCAGGGCAAAATCGCGTGTGTGCGTATTCCGGTGGGCAAAGGAGTATGTGGCACAGCGATTGCAGAGGATAAAGTGCAGTTAGTTGAAGACGTGCACGCATTCCCGGGACATATCGCTTGTGATGCTGCCAGCAACGCAGAAATCGTGATTCCTCTGAAAGTGAATGGCACCGTTGTGGGTGTGTTAGACATTGATAGTACGGTTTATTCTCGCTTTGATAGTGAGGATGAAACGGGGCTGGTGGCCCTTACCGACGGGCTTTGTGAAGTGCTGGCGGGCAGCGACATCGTAAAATTTATTCAGCTGACGCGCAGCTAATCGACTGGATCACATAGCATTTGGCGATGTTGTCATTATAATGTCGCCTGTTCATGCCTGCTCTGGTCGGCAAACCCGTAGTAATCAGGAAATTTCATGGAAAATCAACCTAAGTTGAATAGCAGTAAAGAAGTTATCGCCTTTTTGGCGGAGCGTTTTCCGCAATGCTTTAGCGCCGATGGCGAAGCGCGTCCGCTCAAGATCGGTATCTTCCAGGATCTGGTTGAGCGCGTTCAGGGTGAAAACAGCCTGAGCAAGACGCAACTGCGTTCGGCCTTACGTCTCTATACCTCTAGCTGGCGTTATCTTTACGGCATTAAAGCCGGTGCGACCCGTGTCGATCTCGACGGCAACGCCTGTGGCGTGCTGGATGAGCAACACGTGGAGCACGCGCGCAAGCAATTAGAAGAAGCTAAAGCGCGCGTTCAGGCGCAACGCGATCAGCAGCGTGCGAAGAAGCGTGAAGCCGGTGAAGAGACCGCTGAGCGTCGCCCGCGCAAGCCCGCACCGCGTAAAGCGGCTGAAGGCGGCGAAGCTGCACCACGTAAGCCTCGTCCACAGGCTCCGCGTGCGGCGTCGACTGAACGCCAGGCTGCACCACGCCCGCCGCGAGCAATACCTGTCACTGACACCTCAACTTTGCAGCTCGGCCAGAACATCAAAGTTAAAGCAGGCAAAAGTGCAATGGACGCCACCATTCTTGAAATCACCAAGGATGGCGTTCGGGTACAGCTCGCTTCCGGCATGGCAATGATTGTGCGCGCAGAACACTTGCAGTTCTGAAACGGAGGCTGACCCTGGCATGAACAACATTTTAAAGATCGGTATGATCGCGGGCCTGCTGTTAGCAGGCCCCACCTTTGGCGCAGACAACATTACCCGCGCCGACCAGATTCCCCAGTTACATGAAGATCCACAGCATCCTACCGTCAGCGAACGCGTCACATCGCGTTTTACCCGCTCTCATTACCGTCAGTTCGATCTCAATCAGGATTTCTCTGCGAAAATTTTTGATCGCTACCTGAATCTGCTCGACTACAACCATAATGTGCTGCTGGCCTCTGACGTTGCTCAATTCGCCGATAAGAAAACCACCATCGGTGATGAACTGCGCAGC
This sequence comes from Pantoea sp. CFCC18177, assembly GCF_059412425.1. Lineage (NCBI taxonomy): Bacteria > Pseudomonadati > Pseudomonadota > Gammaproteobacteria > Enterobacterales > Erwiniaceae > Pantoea > Pantoea sp. CFCC18177. The sequence goes on along the minus strand of NZ_JBNBPL010000001.1, from coordinate 359,153 downwards.
GGTAAGCTGGATGTATTTTACGATCTCTACAATCTGGCGCAGAAACGCCGCTTTGAACGCTATCAATATGCGCTGAGCGTGTTGAACCGCCCGATGAATTTCACCGGCAATGACACCATTGACATTGACCGTTCAAAATCGCCATGGCCAAAGAGCACAGATGAGCTGAACGCGCTGTGGGATGCCAAAGTTAAATATGATGAGCTGAGCCTGAAACTGGCGGGCAAAGATGACAAAGAGATCCGCGAAACGCTGACCAAGCGTTACAACTTTGCCATTCGTCGTCTGGCGCAGAGCAACAGTGAAGACGTGTTCCAGCTGGCGATGACCGCGTTCGCGCATGAAATCGACCCGCACACCAACTACCTGTCACCACGCAATACCGAACAGTTCAACACCGAAATGAGCCTGTCACTGGAAGGCATCGGTGCTGTGCTGCAAATGGATGATGACTACACGGTCATTAACTCTATGGTGGCGGGCGGTCCAGCGGCGAAGAGCAAATCCATTAGTGTGGGCGACCGCATTGTCGGCGTGGGCCAACCGGGCAAGCCGATGGAAGATGTGATTGGCTGGCGTCTGGATGATGTGGTCTCCAAAATTAAAGGACCGAAGGGCAGTAAAGTGCGCCTGGAAATCCTGCCAGCCGGTAAAGGCACTAAAACCCGTACTGTGACCCTGACGCGTGAGAAGATCCGTCTGGAAGATCGTGCCGTTAAAGGTACGGTTCACAATGTGGGCAAAGAAAAAGTCGGCGTGCTCGACATTCCTGGCTTCTATGTCGGCCTGACTGACGATGTGAAAGTGCAGCTGCAAAAACTGCAGAAGCAAAACGTCGACAGCATCGTCATCGACCTGCGTACCAATGGCGGTGGTGCATTGACCGAAGCGGTATCGCTCTCTGGTCTGTTTATTCCAAGCGGCCCAGTGGTGCAGGTGCGTGACAATAACGGTCGCGTACGTCAGGACAGCGATAACGACGGCATCGTGTATTACAAAGGTCCGTTGGTGGTATTGGTCGATCGTTTCAGTGCCTCAGCGTCTGAAATCTTCGCCGCAGCCATGCAAGACTACGGTCGTGCGTTGATTGTCGGTGAGCCGACCTTTGGTAAAGGCACCGTCCAGCAGTATCGTTCGCTGAACCGCATCTACGATCAAATGCTGCGTCCAGAGTGGCCAGCGCTGGGTTCTGTGCAGTACACCATCCAGAAGTTCTACCGTATCAACGGCGGCAGTACTCAGCGTAAAGGCGTTACGCCAGATCTGCTGATGCCAACCGGCGTGGAAGCGGCAGAGACAGGTGAGAAGTTCGAGGACAACGCGCTGCCATGGGATAGCGTGAATGCGGCGACTTACACCAAAACCGGTGATATCACCGCGCTGGTGCCGCAGTTGACCAAAGAGCATGCCGATCGTATCGCCAAAGACCGCGAGTTCCAGTACATCCTGAAAGACATTGCGCGCTTTGATGCTATGAAGGACAAGCGCAACATCGTGTCACTCAATCTTGCCCAGCGTGAGAAAGAGAACCACGAAGATGATGCACTGCGTCTGGAGCGTATCAACGCCCGCTATCAGGCCGAAGGCAAAGCACCGCTGAAGAGCCTGGATGATTTGCCAAAAGATTACAAAGAGCCGGATCCGTACCTGGATGAAACGGTTAACATCGCCAATGACATGGCTCAGCTGGAGAAATCCCAGCCTGCTACTAGCGCGAAGTAATCTTCAGCGTCGTCAGAAGCACCGCTCAGGCGGTGCTTTTTTTTGCGCTAAGATCATTGTTTATCGTGGCTAATGGGCAGATTCAGGCACACCATTACCAAATGTAAAGTTATGTCTTTTTAGACACTTAAAGATTAAGGTTGCTTGAAATGCTGCGCAATGAACATAGGATATATATCCGCGCATGAGCGCGAGCACAACTGAGGAAGATTAACGTTTATGATGCGTATTGCGCTTTTCCTGGTCACCAACCTGGCGGTGATGTTGGTATTCGGACTGATTCTGAGTCTGACAGGAATCCAGTCAAGCAGTGTTCAGGGTCTGATGATTATGGCAGGTCTGTTTGGCTTTGGCGGTGCGTTTGTTTCACTGCTGATGTCCAAGTGGATGGCGTTACGATCCGTTGGCGGTGAAGTGATTGAACAACCCCGTAACGAGACAGAACGCTGGTTGATGGACACCATCAGCCGCCAGGCTCAACAGTCCGGCATTGCGATGCCGCAGGTGGCGATTTACCACGCGCCAGATATCAACGCCTTTGCGACCGGTGCGCGTCGTGACGCCTCATTGGTGGCGGTCTCGACCGGTTTACTGCAAAACATGAGCCGTGATGAAGCGGAAGCGGTGTTGGCGCACGAAGTGGCACACATCGCCAATGGTGACATGATCACCATGACGCTGATCCAGGGTGTGGTGAACACCTTCGTGATCTTTATTTCACGTATTATTGCGCAGGTGGCTTCTGGCTTCCTGTCGGGTAACCGCGATGGCGAAGAGAGCAGCAACGGTAACCCACTGGTCTATTTTGCCGTTGCTACCGTACTGGAACTGGTGTTTGGTATTCTGGCCAGCATTATCACCATGTGGTTCTCACGTCACCGTGAATTCCACGCCGATGCCGGTTCTGCCAAATTAGTCGGACGTGAGAAGATGATTGCCGCCCTGCAGCGCCTGAAAACCAGCTATGAGCCGCAGGAGCCCAGCAGCATGATGGCGTTCTGTATTAACGGTAAAAGCAAATCGTTGAGCGAGCTGTTTATGTCGCACCCGCCATTAGACAAGCGCATCGAAGCGCTGCGTAATGGCGACTATTTGAAGTAATCGATAGTTGAATGAACAAGGGCGCCTGATGGCGCCCTTGTTGTTTTTAAGCGTCTGTCACGGCACGCGATTGTGACATGCGCGCCATGCTGACCACAGCAGCAACGCTGGCAAAGATGCCTGCCAACACTAACGACGCGTGGGTGCCGCCATCATTGAAGAGGTTCAGCATCAAGGCGACCAGGGCTGCCCCCATGCTTTGACCCACTAAGCGTGCAGTACCGAGCATACCGCTGGCTCCACCGCTTCGGTTACGCGGCGCGGAAGAGACAATGGTGTGGTTATTGGGAGACTGGAATAAGCCAAAACCGGCACCGCATAAAATCATGCGCCAGATAATATCCGCATCCGTTGGCTGTGACGGTAAGAGCGCCAGCAGGAATAAACCGGACGCAAAGATCGCCAGCCCTAATCCGCCGAGTAACCCCGCATGGACGCGTCCAATCAGTCGGCCTGCAATCGGTGCCATCACGCTGGTTGCCAGCGGCCATGGCGTGAGTAACAGCCCTGTCGCCACTTCATCACGGCCCAACACGTTCTGCATGAAAAAGGGCAGAGACACCATCGCCAGCATCTGCGCACAGAAGGAGCAAACCGACGTGCACATCGACATGGCAAAAATCGGGATGCGCAGCAGGTCCACGGGCAGTAACGGCACGGTCATGGAGAGCTGACGGCGAATAAACACCACGCCAACCACCACCAGTGCCACCACCTCGCCCAGAATTAATCCGCGATTCTGGCCTTGTGCAAAGCCACTTAATGCTGAGATCAACAAGCCGAAGAACAGGGCGTTCATGATTGCACTTGGCACATCAAATTTCTGTTGGGTGGCTTTCTGCGTGTTATCCGGCAGGAAGCGCAACGCCAGCCACAGCGCCAGAACACCAATCGGAATGTTAATCAGGAAAAGCCACTTCCAGCTGGCGATAGAAAGGATTGCTGCGGCAACGGTCGGCCCGGCGGCACTCGATACCGCCACGATCAGCGAGTTAATCGCCATGCCGCGTCCAAGGAAACGCTGCGGATAGATGATGCGAATCAGCGCCGTATTCACGCTCATCAACGCAGCACCGCCAAACCCCTGCAGGATGCGCGCCACGGTCAGCATATTTAGTGAAGAGGAGAGGGCGCAAAACAAGGAGGTCGCGATAAACAGTGCCAGACCCACCTGATAAACACGTCGGTAACCCAGCATGTCACCCAGGAAAGAGAGTGACAGCAGTGAAATCACAATGGCGATTTGGTAGGCGTTAACAATCCAGATTGATTCCGCGGGGCTGGCATTCAGCTCACGTGCAATGGTGGGCAGCGCCACATTGGCGATAGCGCCGTCTAACACGGCCATCATGATGCCCAACGCAATAGTGATAATGGCACCATAGCGCTGCGGAACGGGCAATCCATCCTGAGAAAGTGTAGGGGACATAAAAAGGAATAAGTGAAGTCAGTGAATATCATCATGCTAATCAATTATGTGATGGAAAGCACCGAATTCATTGACAAAAAATTACGAAGGAATGTGTCTTACAATGCGATTCGTTGCCGCCACTGGGCTGAAACGCATATACTGACGTTTCTGTTCCGTTTTTTTTGAAACACAGTCAAAAAAGGATACGCGCAATGGCGAGCAGCGATAACGATAAACAGCCAGATTCCGTTTCATCCGTGATGAAAGTATTCGGCATACTGCAGGCGCTCGGAGAAGATCGCGACCACGGCATCACCGAGTTGTCGCAGCGTGTGATGATGTCGAAAAGCACGGTATATCGCTTTCTGCAAACCATGAAATCGCTGGGTTATGTGGCGCAGGAAGGCGAAAGCGAAAAATACTCGCTGACGCTCAAACTGTTCGAGCTGGGGGCGAAAGCCCTGCAAAACGTGGATTTGATTCGCAGTGCAGATGTGGAGATGCGTGAGTTATCGCGCCTGACCAAAGAAACCATCCACCTCGGTGCGCTGGAAGAAGACAGCATTGTCTACATCCACAAAATCGATTCACTGTATAACCTGCGCATGTATTCGCGCATTGGTCGGCGAAATCCATTGCACACTACCGCGATTGGTAAAGTGCTGCTGGCCTGGCGCGATCGCAATGAAGTGCAAGAGATTCTGAGTGAAGTGGAGTTTCGCCGCAGTACCGCCAATACCATCGTCTCGGCGGATGCTCTGCTGGATGTGCTGGATCAAGTCAAAGTACAGGGCTTCGGTGAGGATAACGAGGAGCAGGAAGAGGGTTTACGCTGCATCGCGGTGCCGGTCTTCGATCGCTTTGGTGTGGTGATTGCTGGGCTGAGTATCTCGTTCCCGACAATTCGTTTCTCGGAAGAGGGTAAAGCGGAGTATGTCGCGATGCTGCACCGTGCGGCACGTAATATTTCCGATCAAATGGGCTATCACCAGTATCCTTTCTGATACAGATTAACGGGCTGTTTCCAGCCCGTTTTCATGATTAATTGTCTACCACTTCACCGCTTTTCTTCAGCAATGGGCAATCTGTAACACCCACAATGCCACTGTCCGTATGCAAGTATTGCGCGGTGATCACACCTCGCGCTGTCAGATAGCTACACTGCAAACCCAGACCGGCCGCATTTTTATTGCTGCCTGTTAGTACGCCATAACCGGTAAACAACATGGCCAGCCAAATCACGCCCACCACGATAATCGCTCGAATGAAAAGTTTCATTTTATCTCCTTGTGATACACAACGCAGCTGTCCTGAAGTCGCTGCCATTTCTATAGTAGCAGCATGCCGCGTCCTGCCGATGAAATCGATCAGAGATAACTGAAAGCCATACAGATGCGGGATAATCTGCTTTCCGCCGGCAACCATTATCTTTTCCGCACACAACGAGTAGAATCAGCGGCGGTGTAAGTGTTTTATGTATGACAATAGAGGCAGTTATGAACGAGTTAGCCGCAAATACCAGTCCGCTGTTGAGCTATGGCGTACTGGCCATCATTATTGTTGTGGCCTTTATCGCCTGGTTCTTCGTCAACCGGGCCAGCGTACGTGCCAGTGAACAGATCCGTTTACTGGAAGCGCTGTTAGAAGAGCAGAGAAAACAAAATGCGCTGCTGCGCCGCCTCGCGGATGCTCAGCCAGCCACAGCAAAACAGCAGGAAGAGGAAGATGCCATAGAGCAGCGCGACTTCATCCGCATGATTCCAGAACGTTAAACACACGGAGCAGTAATGGCCTGGCAAAACCCCTGGTATGACGCATCGCTGGCACATCACACGCCAGAAGGCTTCCGCAACCCGGAAGAGGAGTTGCGCCAACCAGGGGATTTGCAACGCTGGCGACGCGAGCGAAAGGCCGACAACCTGCCACGCCCGCCGCAAGCCGGATATCCCGCCTTTATTGATCGCTGGTGCCAGACCACAGATTTAAGTGGCGATGATGACCGCATCTGGTGGCTGGGCCATGCAGCATTGCTGCTGCGCCTCAATCAACGTTACATCCTGATTGACCCGGCACTCTCATCACGCGCGTCACCCCTGCCGTTTGCTGGACCGCAGCGTAAAACCCCAGCGCCACTCAGTATCGCGCAGTTGCCGCATCTCGATTTCGTCCTGATTTCGCATAATCACTATGATCATTTGGATCGCCCGACCATCAAACGTATTGCACGTCATTTTCCTGCTGCACAATTTTTGGTGCCACTGGGCATGGGGGAATGGTGTCGCAAACGTGGGGTGCGCAATATCAGCGAATTTGATTGGTGGCAGTCCAGGGACGTTGCAGGACTAACATTTACCGCAGTGCCGGCCCGGCACTGGAGTATGCGCACCTTCTGGGACCGTAACCGATCTCTCTGGTGTGGTTGGGTGATGCATAACCAGAATCTGAATTTTTGGTTTTCGGGTGACAGTGGTTACAGCGATAATTTGCTGGAAATTGGTAAGCGTTTGGGCCCATTCAATCTTGCGGCATTGCCGATTGGCGCCTATGCACCAAAATGGTTCATGCGGGGACAGCATATGGATCCCGATCAGGCGGTAGCATTGTGGCAAGCTATTGGCCGCCCCCTCACGCTGCCTATTCACTGGGGCGTGTTTGAACTGGCAGATGATCCGTTAGATGAACCCCCAGTGGTGCTGGCACAGGCAATGGATGCTGCAGGCGAAGATAAAAGGCGCTTCGCGCCCTGGAGAATAGGTGAGAGCCGCACTCTGCAAAATATCGATTCGGATTAATCCTAAGCGCATTTTGTTAAATCAAGCAATGCGGTGCATTTTTTTAACATTTATTTGTTGTCTGGATAGTTAAAATTAAGATAACCGCCAAGTTCGTTATGCATATATTTGGGGCAATCCTCAGTTTATTTTCCTGATTTTGGTGCAAAACTATTTATGAGTTGTACCTAATACCGACAGCTGTACAAGTTTTGCGCAATGCACGATTGTTGCATTAAGTGCGAACATTTTGCCGGAATATTTTATTCATGCCATATTAGTGCAATATTTTTCGCATAATCTAAACCGCTTTAATTGTGCTGGTTTTTGGTAACCCGCTACGCTTGACTAATGTACTTACTGGCGCTAACTACTCTGAAGCATAACCCTTTTTTGCTCATATGAATGTGTCGCTGTCAATATGACAACTGGTCTGCTGTGCGGCTTTTCAGCCAATTATGTGCGTTGTGTCGATCACCGTTTAAAAATGGCTTGCCATTAATTTGCGAATATGTGATAACGACTCGTGGGTCAAACGAGGTACAGTTCTGTTTATGTATGGCATCTTCAGTAAAGAAGTTACGAGTAAAGACGTTGACGTTGAATACTGCTTCCTTGCCGAACCTTAAATTAGTGCCTCATTCAGTAATGTCTCTGGTTTCTCTGTAAGACTGCCTTCGGGCAATATAAACAATCAAAGGAATTTGCAAAAATGGCAAAGATTAAAGGTCAGGTTAAGTGGTTCAACGAGTCTAAAGGTTTTGGTTTCATTACTCCTGCTGATGGCAGCAAAGATGTGTTCGTACACTTCTCTGCAATCCAGGGTAACGGCTTCAAAACTCTGGCTGAAGGCCAGGCTGTTGAGTTCGAAATTCAGGACGGCCAGAAAGGTCCAGCAGCAGTAAACGTTACTGCTATCTGATTTCGTTCTCAGACTTGGTGCCATGCGCCACTGACACGAATTTAAAGCCCCGGTCTCAGACCGGGGCTTTTCTTTATCCTTTCTGTTGCCAGATGATCAGGGTAAACTGCGCGCGAATCGCTAACCCGGAGTTATCTATGTCTTTGATTTGCCCCCTTTGCCATCAATCCTTGCAGCAGCAGGCGAACAGTTTTCGCTGTGATGCTGGCCATCAATTCGATCAGGCGAAAGAAGGGTATGTCAATCTGCTGCCGGTTCAGCATAAAGGCTCGCGTGAACCGGGTGATAGCGCCGAAATGCTGTTGGCGCGTCGGGCGTTTCTTGATGCAGGACACTATCAGCCGTTACGCGATGCCGTCGCGCAGACTCTGGCGCAACATCTGAGCGGGCAAACGACACAGCTACTGGATATTGGCTGTGGCGAAGGCTATTACACTGCCGCTATGGCTGAGGCATTGCCACAAGCGCAGCTATTTGGGCTGGATGTGGCCAAAGCCGCGATTCGCATGGCCGCCAGGCGTTATCGTCAGGTGAAGTTCTGTGTGGCCTCCAGCCAGCGCTTACCCTTTGCAGATGCATCACTAGACGGCATCGTGCGCATTTATGCCCCATGCAACGAAGCGGAGTTGAGTCGTGTGGTGAAAGCGGGAGGGTACTTGCTCACTGTCACACCGGGACCGCATCACTTGCAGCAGTTTAAAGCGCTGATCTACAGAGAAGTACAATTGCACGCTGCGGAAGAGAAGTCCTATGAGGGCTTTACTCGGGTTCACCAACACAACCTGCGATATGAAATGACTTTAAGCGGTGCCGAGGCGGTGAGCTTGCTGCAGATGACGCCGTTTGCGTGGCGTGCGCGCGAAGCGGTATGGCAAGAACTGGCGGCAGCTGACAACTTCAACTGCGACGCCGATTTTATTCTGACACTCTGGCAGCGCGTTCAACGCGCTTCAACCAGCGTATTGTAAATGCGCTCCAGGTCGTCGAGCTGTTTCACAGCAATCAGTAAACGACGCTGCTCCAGTTGCATCACCAAAATGCCGTCTTCAGACAAGTTCATACTCTGAATACGGCGATAATCGATCCACACGCTGCCGAAAAATAACCCTTCATTTTTCATCAACAGTTTTGGCGTGCGCAGCCAGAACAGCCAGATGGCCATGAAACACAGCACCATCAGCAGCGTAGTTGTGAGTTGTGGTCCGTGATTGCTAACGTTATTCCAGAGAAGAATCAACAGTAAAACGATAAAGATCCCACTGTCGATCTTATGGCGGCGGCGCAGCGCGACACGCAATTTAGTGGGGCCATGACGACGCGGTAGAATCGCATCATCATAGATGGCAAACAGAGCGAAAGCGAAGATAAGCAGGGCGATCAGCGCGTCAGTCAGTGACATAAAAATATTTCTTCCTCAACCGAATTTACCTCAACGTTGACGCTCAGGTAACGCCGCTGGAAAACAGCCGGGAGCGTTAACTCCCGGCAGATTTTTTACAGACCGAGCAAGCCGATCCAGTAACCGAAGATACCCAAGGCAAAGAAGCCGACGATAATCCACAGTGCGTTAACTTTGCGGCGCAGTAACCACATGCAGCCGAAGGTCAGCAACAGCGGAATTAACCCCGGCATCAACTGATCGAGAATCGACTGTACGGTGGTGACGGTGGTTTTGCCGGTGTGATCGGTAATGCGCGACACCACAAGCGGCACGTTCACATGTGTCCACTTGTTGACCAAGGCCCCCATAACAAACAGGCCGAGAATCGACGCCCCCTCCGTAAGTTTCTGCAGGAAACCGCCGCCCATATCGCTAACGATATCCACACCTTTACGATAGCCATAAGCCACGCCGTAGTAACGCGTCAGCATACGCACCGCGTTAAACAGAATGAAGAACAGCAGTGGACCCAACAGGCTACCGCTCATCGCGATACCGGCACCCAGCGCGGCGAATACCGGACGCACGGTACCCCAGAAGATCGGGTCACCCACACCCGCCAGCGGCCCCATCAGACCGACTTTGATACCGTTAATCGCGGCATCATCAATGGCGGCGCCGTTAGCGCGCTGTTCTTCCATCGCCATGGTGACACCCAATACCGGTGCCGCCACGTAAGGGTGGGTGTTGAAGAACTCCAGGTGACGTTTGATTGCCTGTTTACGGTCATCATTGTTCTCAGGGTAAAGGCGACGGATCACCGGTACCATTGAGAAGCAGAAACCCAGCGCCTGCATACGTTCAAAGTTCCAGGAACCCTGAAACAGGTTAGAGCGGATGAACACACCACGGACGTCGCTCGGGGTGAGTTTCTTTTCAGTGTTAGTTGTATCAACCATGATTTCACCTGTTCCTAGTCGAGTTCGTTGTCGAGGTCGTTGTGCGCAGGACCGGCCGCAGCAGCGCCCGCTGTGCGATTATATTTTGGCGCCAGCTGGATATAGAGAATCGCCATAACCACGCCAATCACGCCCAGTGCAACCAGGTTGAAGTTGGTGAAGGCCGCGGTAACAAAACCCAGATAGAAGAACGGCATCAGGTAGCCTGCACGCATCATGTTGATGACCATCGCATAACCGACGACGACGATCATACCACCGGCGATATTCAGACCATTGGTGACCACTTCAGGAATAGAGTTCAGCAGTTCCTGTACCACGCTGGTGCCGACTGAAATCGCGACAATCAACGCAGGGATGGCGATACGCATTGCCTGCAACACCAGGGCTGAAACGTGGATCCAGCTGATGGCGCTCAGGTTACCTTTCTCCGCGGCCTTATCGGCAGCGTGTTGGAAGGCGACGGTAATGGTACGTACGATAATGGTCAGAACCTGACCGGCAGCAGCCAGTGGGATGGCCAGGGCAATACCGGCACCGACGCTCTGTCCACCGGCAATAACCAGAATGGTAGAGATGATGGACGCCAGAGCCGCATCGGGTGCAACCGCTGCACCGATGTTCATCCAGCCCAGTGCGATCATTTCAAGGGTACCACCGATGATGATACCGGTTTTCATGTCACCCAGGACTGCACCAATCAGGGTACAAGCCACCAGTGGACGGTGGAACTGGAACTCATCAAGAATTGAACCCATCCCGGCAATACAAGCCACAATAAATATCAGGATGATTTGTAGCGTGGTTATTTCCATTGCTTTTCTCCTCAGCAAGGTCTCAAGTATTCGCCCGCCAGCGCAGGCAAAAGCGAACTACTGATTGACCTTCGCGATCAGGTCCATCATTTTCAGCCTCGGGTCGTTCGAGACTTTACGCACTTCCAGTTCGATGCCACGTTCATTCAGCTTGCGGAAGGCAACGATATCTTTCTCATCGACGGAAACCGCATTGTTGACCTGGGTTTTACCCTGCTTGAATGCCATACCGCCGATATTGACCGACTTGATGTCAACGCCTTGTTCAACGATCCGTTCCACATCGGTAGGATTGGTGAACAGAAGCATCACGCGATCGCGGCCATATTTCGGGTTATTCCACACGCGAATCATCTTATCGATGTCCACAACGTGCGCGGTGACTCCCGGCGGTGCCACTTGGGTCAGCAATGTCTTACGCACGGTGTCGTTGGCGACTTCATCGCTGACGACAATGATGCGTGTGACGTTGGTCTCTTTGGTCCAGCGAGTGGCCACCTGGCCGTGAATCAGACGGTCATCGATACGGGCAAGCCCGATCTTCATATGTTCATCTGGGCCGAGTGGTTTTTGCGGTTGGGCAGGGGCTTTTGCCGCGACAGGGGCTGGTGCGGCTTGGGCAGGGGTTTCGGTCTTCAAGGCTTTTACGCCTTCCCGACCGGCTTCCACCGCAATGTGAATCAGTTCCTCCAGTGACGGGTTGTCATCACGGCCCATCAGGGTTTCAACCAGCATCGGGATGTTCACCCCGGCGATGACATCGTAACCCGGCTTGTCCACCACAATGCGGCTGGCCGCGTTGAAAGGACTGCCACCCCAGGTATCGACCAGGAACAGCACGCCCTTGGACGTGTCGAGATCGGCCAGTCGCGCCTGATACTTTTCAATTAGCGTTTCTGCATTTTCGCCGGGCACGAAATCAATCCATCCGACATTTTCCTGCTCACCCAACAACATTTCTGCTGTTTTAAGCAGCTGTTCTGCCGCCCAGCCATGTGTACCAATTACAATAGCAATGGTCACTTGCTACCTCCGTTCGCATGAGAGATTCTCTGGCTTCGCCGGGAATCATTGAGAATTACCGTTGTTGTTTCAGGTGGATCGTTTTGGTCTAAGATGAAGAAACGCATCAATAAATAATCCGAAACTGTCCGCTGCACAGCGATAAGGTCGCGATTTATTTTAGTGTGCGAAAAAATAATTTATGTGATGTTTGTCAGCTATTTCGAGCGTAACCCTGCAAAATTGCATTTAACTGCGTGATTCATGCGTTAGCGCAATTGTTTGTAAATGTAATAAAATTTTTTGACGTAGTTGATGTAACTGATACATTAGCGATCTGTTTAATATTCAGGAGTACCGGGCTTCAGCTCACCTTTATGGACCGTCACCGACGTCGCTCAACTTGTGCTCAGCGCTTTCTGGCGCATGCTTCAACGCTCTTCAGCGTGACCTCAATTGCTAACGATCTTCCGTCTCGCCCTCTGGCGCAGGCTCAGTTTCGTTCGCCCATTTGTGTTGTAAGGAGTCATTGATGGAAATTCTCTTCGACCCCTCAATTTGGGCGGGTTTACTGACGCTAATCGTGCTCGAAATCGTTCTCGGTATCGATAACCTGGTCTTTATCGCTATCCTGGCGGATAAATTGCCGCCGAAGCAGCGCGATAAAGCGCGTCTGATCGGCCTTTCCCTCGCATTAGTGATGCGACTGGGCTTACTGTCGTTGATTTCGTGGATCGTGACATTGACACGGCCCCTATTCAGCGTAGGCGATTTCAGTTTTTCCGGGCGAGATTTAATTCTGTTGTTCGGTGGCTTGTTCCTGTTATTCAAAGGAACCATGGAACTGCATGAGCGGCTGGAAAGCCGGGGCATGGATCATCAGGGCAATAAAGGGTATGCCAGTTTCTGGGCAGTGGTGATTCAGATCGTGGTGCTGGACGCCGTGTTCTCACTCGATGCGGTGATCACCGCCGTGGGTATGGTGAACCATCTGCCGGTGATGATGACCGCCGTAGTGATCGCCATGGGTGTGATGCTGTTGGCTTCTAAACCGTTGACGCGTTTTGTGAATGAGCACCCAACGGTGGTGGTGTTGTGTCTGAGTTTCCTGTTGATGATCGGTTTGTCACTGGTGGCAGAAGGCTTTGGCTTCCACATTCCGAAAGGTTATCTGTACGCCGCGATTGGCTTCTCTATCGTCATTGAGTTGTTCAACCAGATTGCGCGCCGTAACTTTATTCGTCATCAGGAACATCGCCCGATGCGCGAGCGCACCGCCGAAGCCATTCTGCGTCTGATGGGTGGCCGCCGCCAGAGTCATCAGCCGGTCACCACCGAAGAAGCCGCTTTGACGCAAGCGATGCCGCAGGAAGCATTTAAAGACGAAGAGCGTTACATGATTAACGGTGTGTTAACGCTTTCTCAGCGCTCTATTCGCAGCATCATGACGCCGCGCGGCAACATCTCGTGGGTCGACGTTTCGCGCCCACTGGATGAGATTCGTATTCAGTTGCTGGATACGCCACACAGCCTGTTCCCGGTATGTCGGGGTGAGTTGGATGAAATCATCGGTGTAGTGCGCGCGAAAGAGCTGCTCGTGGCGCTGGAGCACGGTATGGATGTTGCGACCTTTGCCGCCAATACGCCGGCAATCGTGGTGCCGGAAACGCTGGATCCGATCAACCTGTTGGGCGTCTTGCGCCGCGCTAAAGGTAGCTTTGTCATTGTCACTAACGAGTTTGGTGTGGTGCAAGGTTTGATCACCCCGCTGGACGTACTGGAAGCCATTGCCGGTGAATTCCCGGATGAAGATGAAACCCCAGACGTGATTGCCGATGGTGATGGCTGGTTAGTGAAAGGCGGAACCGATCTGCATTCACTGCAGCAGTTGCTGGATTATCATGAGCTGGTGAACCCGGAAGAGGACCATGCTTCGCTGGCCGGTTTACTGATCGCCCAGAAGGGCCAACTGCCACAGCCAGGTGAAGTCATTGACTTGCCACCGCTGCATTTCCAAATCATTGAGGCTACGGACTACCGCATCGATCTGGTGCGTGTAACCAAAGACAAGCCGCATGATGATGAAGAACATGAAGCGTAGATATTAAGATAATATCGCTACAAGTAAGGCCGTCGAAAGACGGCTTTTTTGTTTTTGGAAGATTAAACCGCTGCCGCCTTTGATTACCCTATACAACGCGCATGATGCTTGATAAAGCCGGTAAAGGGGAATGAGGAGTAAAGCGTCCGCCGCAAGGATGCGGCGGTCGAGGCTACAGGGAGGTATTTACGCCGACTTTACGGAACATCCCCTTTACTGGCTGTTACACGCGGGCCCTGCAGAAATCTCCACCTACATCTTACGCACTCAAATGCGCCAAATGCTGCTCCAGCCACACCGGGAAATCCTCAATTGGCATCGGGCGGGCATAGTAGTAACCCTGCAAATGGTCGACACCGCGTTCACGCAGATAGTGCGCCTGCTCAGCGGTTTCGACACCTTCGGCGACCAGCGCAATATTCAAACGCTGTGCCAGGGAAATCACCATATCCGTGACTGTAGCGTTAATGGCATCGGTGCCAATCGCTGCGGTAAAAATCTTGTCAATCTTCAGCACGTCTGGCTTCAGATCCTTAAGGTAGGCAAGGGAACTGTGGCCGGTGCCGAAATCGTCAATCGCCAAACGCACGCCAATTTCATGCAGTTGTGACACCACAGACTGATCAATCACCGGTAAGGCATCGCGTTCGGTTAGTTCCACCACCAGTTTCGGTAGAGGGTTTGCCGGCCACCAAATACTCTGTAAGTCTTCTACTATCGCGCGGTCGCGGAAATGGCTGGCAGCGACGTTAATGGCAATATGGAAAGATGGACACTGCGGCAAATTTGGCAACTCATCCACGACTTTTGCCAGAACAAAACGGGTCAAGGGTGCAATCAGATTTTGACGCTCAGCCAAGGGGATAAACACATCGGGGGCAATCCAACCTTGACGAGGGTTATGCCAGCGCAACAGCAGTTCAAAGCCATCACATTCGCCACTTTTTGCATTAATCAGCGGCTGGCAATACACCATAAATTCGTTTGCTGTGATGCCGTAACTGATCTGCCAGCTCAGGCTCATGCGATTCGCAGTAGCCAGCCAAACGATGTAACCGATGAGCAAACTCAGCAGCACGGCAAGAGGCAGCTGAGAGGGAAGCGTATTCAACGCCAGACGAGCCGGAGAAGGTCCATACAACGTAATGCTAAACGGATAACGCAGCGATGACTGATCGTAAGCCACCTCATCTTCCGATGGCACCGTGTGTTCAATCAGTGGATTACCGTACTCCAGGCTTTGACCGCCCACATTGAAAATGGCACGTTCAACCCACGGCAACTGTGGCTCCAGCAGGTAGTTGGTCATCAACTCAACGTTAATCACCTGCAGCAGACCATCGCGGTTATCCAGCGACTTAGGCGTCCACAGCAGCAGCACTGGAGAGCCCTTCAACAGATAGTTATCTGTGGTGAGCATCATGCGTTGGTTATTAATCGCCAGCTCAGGGTAAGTCTGGCTAAAGGAAATATTGCGTGGGCCATAAATGCTGGAGCAGTAAATGCTGTCGTCCTGCACCAGCAGGATAGTGCGAACGGTCTGCAACGCCGAGATTTTCTCAATCAGCGGATAGCGCACTTGCGCACAGGGCACGCCAACCAACCCAAGGGTGTTGTTGGCTGACACATCAAGTGGCGAGAACATGCGGTCAAAGCGCTCAATGGCGCGCGAGGCGAAATTTAATGACTGCTGCTCAATACGCGACTTCTCTTCGATATAGCGAAAAGTCAGCGTAAGAATCAGAACCAGCGCTGCGATCACTAACGCAATAAGCAGGCGCTTACGGCGAAATTGACCGACAAATTGCTGGGGAATGAGCATCAGTAACCACCTTGCAAAACAAAGATTGAAGCCAAATTAACGTGTAGGTTATCGGCATAGAGGCGGCCAGGTTTAGCGTGCCTTAATAAATAATTCGGCACTAAAAAACAGCGCGGCCACTAAGGGCCGCGCTCAAATCAATGTATATGGTTTACTCACTCTGAGGTAGAGCAGGATGCAGAAAAAAGTTCAATTGGCGCTTTTTTCATCGTTAACGGTCAATCGCACTGCACCTTAATTGCCAGTCCACCACGTGAAGTCTCACGATATTTTGCATTCATATCTTTGCCTGTCTCATACATGGTCTCGATCACCTTATCCAGTGAAACGCGGGGTTCGCTGGTGCGGCGCAGCGCCATGCGTGCGGCGTTGATCGCCTTCACTGAAGCAATGGCGTTGCGTTCAATGCAGGGCACCTGCACCTGTCCCGCTACCGGATCACACGTCAGACCCAGGTTATGTTCCATACCGATTTCTGCCGCCACACACACCTGCTCTGGGCTGGCACCCAGCAACTCGGCCAGACCGGCCGCTGCCATAGAACAGGCCACGCCGACTTCACCCTGACAGCCGACTTCCGCACCGGAAATGGAAGCATTCATTTTATACAGCACGCCTATCGCACCTGAGGCGAGGAAGTAACGGACGAAAATGTCCGGGGTAACCGTTTCAATAAAGTGATCGTAGTAGGCGAGCACTGCCGGAACAATGCCACAGGCACCATTCGTCGGCGCGGTCACCACACGTCCGCCTGCAGCGTTCTCTTCGTTCACTGCCAGCGCAAACATGTTGATCCAGTCGATAACGTTCATCGGATCGTTGGAGTGCTTGGTCGAGGAGACCAGTAAACGGCGCAGTGATGCCGCACGGCGTGGCACGCGCAATGGGCCTGGCAATACCCCTTCGGTATTCAGACCCCGATCGATACAGGCTTGCATGGTCTGCCACACGTTGCCGAAGTAATCGTTGATTTCGTCACGTGTATGCAAGGCCAGCTCGTTCTTCATCACCAGGCCGGAAAGGGACAGGCCGGTTTCACGGCAGTGGCTGAGTAATTCCTTAGCGGAGTTAAATGCGTACGGTACAGAAACTTCATCCAGTACCGATTGGCCAAAATGCTCTTCATCGACGATAAAGCCACCGCCAATGGAATAGTAGGTTTTACTGAGGATCAGCAAATCACCCGCGAAGGCAAACACTGTCATGCCGTTTTCGTGCAGCGACAGGTTTTCACTGCGGAACACCATGCCCCCTTCGCGCGGGAAATCGACTTCGTGAGCCCCTTTTGCCAGCAATAACCGTTCACGCTGTTCAACGTCTTTAATAAAGGCAGGAATGCTATCGATATCGACCGTAGCGGGTTCGAAGCCGGCCAGCCCCATAATAATGGCGATATCGGTATGGTGACCTTTGCCCGTCAGCGACAATGAGCCGTACACGTCGACTGAAACGCGCGTGACGTCCTGCAGTTTGCCTTGTTCGACCAACAGATCAACAAACTGCTTGCCCGCTTTCATCGGACCGACAGTATGTGAACTGGATGGGCCAATACCCACTTTGAACATGTCGAAAACACTAATCACCGGTGACACTCCTCACAAATCTTATTTTGCACGGCCAGAGCCGTTTATGCGGCTAATAGTAATCGCCTGCGTGCCGCAACGAACAGCTTTTCGCATGAAATAAACTAATTATAAACCACAGAAATAGTTATCCATTATCACCATGGTGAAAGAGAGCGAATGGGTCGAGTAAGGTGAACGAGACGGGAAAATCAGGAGAGGGCGATTTGCTGGCCGAGGGCGCGGATAATACCTGCGGTCATGCCCCAGATAAAATAATCTTCATACCACGATAGCCACACCTGATGCTGGCGATGTCCGCGACGCAGCGTCATGCCACTGTAACGACTGATGCGCAACGCTTCGGCTAAGGGCATGGCAAAGGTACTTTCTACTTCATCTGGATTGATGTTCAGCGGCAATCCAGCGGGGATAACACCTACCACCGGTGTCACGGCAAAGCCCGTACTGCTGGTCACCGGCGGCAACACGCCAACGACCCTGACGTGTTTTGGCTGTATGCCCACTTCCTCTTCCGCTTCACGCAGTGCGGTAAAAACCAGTGAATCATCGGTGGCGTCCTGCATGCCGCCCGGGAAGGCCACCTGGCCTGCGTGCTTGCGTAAATGCGATGAACGACGCGTCAGCAGCAAACCGGGTTCTGGCCCATCGATCACCGGGACCAGCACCGCCGCCCGCCGCCCACTTATCGCGCTTTTAGGCACGGTGAGCGGGGGTTGCATGACAAAACGGTTCAGGAACTGCTCCAGGGTCAGACTCATTTAGACCTCGCCGCTCAGGCAGGGGAGGATGCGGTTAACCTTGTGAAAGGTCTCCTGATATTCCAGTTCAACATCGCTGTCCGCCACGAGCCCCCCACCGGCAGCACAATAAAGCTGCTGGTTCTCGGCAATCAGGGTGCGGATCGTGATGCTGGTGTCCATACGGCCGCATAAACTGATGTAACCGATGCTGCCACACCAGGCGTTACGGCGCTGCGGCTCTAACTCTTCAATGATCTCCATGGCGCGGATCTTTGGCGCGCCGGTGATGGAGCCACCAGGGAAGCAGGCACGCAGAAGGTCCGTGGCCGTGAGATGTTGCGGCAATCGGGCGCGAATGGTGCTGACCAGGTGGTGAACAGCGGGGAAAGGCTCCACCACAAACAGCTCCGGCACGCTGACACTGCCTGGTTCCGCAACGCGGCCAATATCATTGCGCAGCAAATCAACAATCATCAAGTTTTCGGCACGGTCCTTCTCGGAATGGGCGAGTTTCTCTGCCTGCAACCGATCGGCGTCAGGATCCGCAAGGCGCGGCAACGTGCCTTTAATCGGACGGGTTTCAATCTCTTGCTGCTCTAGTGAGAGAAAACGTTCCGGCGACAAGCTCATCAGTACGCTTTTTGGCAAACGAATAAACGCACTGAATGGCGCGCGATTATCACGATTCAAACTCAGAAAGGCCTGCCATTCGTCACCCTGATAGCGCGCCTGAAAACGTTGCGCCAGATTCACCTGATAGCAGTCACCCGCCTGAATGTAATCCTGCACCGCCTGAAAACGATCCGCGTACTGTTCAAAAGTCAGGTTTGACTGCCAGTCACTGGTTAGTGCAAAGGTTTTGGGCTGCGGTACGGCTTGCGCTTGTAGCCAACGCCAGCGTTGTTCGGCATTCACCAGTGAAATAAGGGTTAGGGTGCGCAGTTGATGGTCAGCAATCAGTGCCCAGTCATAAATGCCCACAGCCATATCCGGCGTAGTGAGATCCTGCTCGGCACGCTGTGGCAGCGTTTCAAAACGTCGTCCGAGATCATAGCCAAACAGGCCCAGTGCACCGCCCTGGAAAGGCAGCTCGGGGTGACTTTCAGGTTTAATGCCCAGCTCATCACACTGCTGCTGTACCAGCTGCAGCGGGTCGTCGGCAGAGAGCAGCACTTTACCGTCACAGTCGATCTCAGTGATGTCGCCACGCGTGGTCAGGGTAGCGCGTGGATCGGCGGTCAGAATATCAAAGCGATTATCTGCATGTTCGGCATGACCGGAAGTGAGCAACATCGCCCATGGACGATGGGCCAGGGCAGAAAAACGGTGCAATATCGTATCCGGGGTATACTTCAGGCTAAGCGTGTGTACGGTCATCGGGCAAATTAATCCAGCAAGCAAGTGCGTAGCCTGGCATATTTTTTTGTGGCTGGCACCTGTTTGTTCCGCATGGAATAATGCGCCCCTTTTCGCACCAGGAGTGAATCATGTTTACAGGTCTTCCGGCTTTATCTCATGAACAGCAGCAACAAGCGGTTGAACGTATCCAGGAATTGATGGCAGGCGGTATGGCGAGTGGTCAGGCGATTGCGCAGGTGGCGCAGGAGATCCGCCAAACTTATCAAGGTGAAGGTATTCGGGCGCTTTTCGAAGACGATGAGTCAGAAGAAGAGGCCGACGAGTAACGCCCGAACACTTTATAATGCGGCGATGATCTTGATTTCGACTTTATATTTCGGGTTCATCAGGCCCGCCTGCACGGTGCAGCGTACCGGTGCATTACCCGGTGATACCCAGGCATCCCATGCACGATTCATCGCCGGGAAATCCGCTTTGTCGACCAGAAAAATGGTGGCATCGAGGATTTTGCTCTTATCTGATCCGACGCGAGTCAAAATCGCGTCAATCACCGCCAGCGCGTTGGCGGTTTGCGCTTCCGCATCTTCATCCAGATTCTCTGGCACGCTGGTGTAATACACGGTTTCGTTATGTACGACGGCTTCGGACATACGATGTTCGGGATCGATACGCGTAATGGTCATGGTGTTCTCCTGTAAATTCGCTGCGCTAGCCTGCCATAACCCATGGGCCGCTGTCATCTGTTGTGGTCGCCTCACGGGAATCCTGACATAATTACAGTGTTTTTGGGCAATCGGTGAGGATGTGTGGCAGACGATTTTGCAACTGATGGTGCGCTAGCGCAGGCGATTCCGGGATTTAAACCTCGAGCAGCACAGCGTGAAATGGCGCAGGCCGTCATGGAAGCGGTGGGCAATGGCGGAGAGCTGGTGGTTGAAGCCGGCACCGGTACCGGGAAAACCTATGCCTATCTGGCACCCGCATTGCGCGCGAAGAAAAAGGTCATCGTCTCTACCGGCTCCAAAGCGTTACAGGACCAGCTCTACAATCGTGACCTGCCGACCATTGCGCGGGCACTCAAATTCAGCGGCAAAACCGCGTTACTGAAAGGGCGCTCAAATTATTTATGTCTTGAGCGCCTTGAACAGCAAAATCAAACGGGTGGCGATCTTACCGTGCAGGCGCTGGGCGATCTGATCAACGTGCGCAGTTGGTCATCGCAAACCGTTGATGGCGATGTCAGCAGTTGCACCGACGTGGCGGAAGACAGCCCCATCTGGCCTTTTGTCACCAGCACCAACGATAACTGTCTCGGCAGTGACTGTCCGTTGTACAAAGATTGTTTTGTGGTGAAAGCCCGTAAAAAGGCCATGGATGCGGATGTGGTGGTGGTGAATCACCATCTGTTCCTGGCCGATTTAGTGGTGAAAGAGGGCGGTTTCGGTGAGTTAATCCCGGAAGCCGATGTGATGATCTTCGATGAAGCCCATCAGTTGCCCGATATCGCCAGCCAGTATTTTGGCCAACAGCTTTCCAGCCGCCAGCTTCAGGATCTCGCCAAAGACATCATCATTGCCTACCGCACCGAAGTGCGTGATGTGCAGCAGTTGCAGAAATCGGCTGACCGCCTCGCACAGTGCGCTCAGGATTTTCGTCTTACCTTAGGTGAACCCGGTTTTCGTGGCAACCTGCGCGATCTGCTCAGTGATAACAACATCATGCGCATGTTTACGTTGCTGGATGATGCGCTGGAGCTGTGTTACGACGTCATCAAATTATCTTTAGGGCGCTCGGCGCTGTTGGATGCGGCCTTTGAGCGCGCTGCGCTGTATCGCACACGTCTGAAACGGCTGCGTGCCATTGATGAACCCGGTTTCAGTTACTGGTATGAATGTACCAGTCGCCATTTCACGTTGGCACTGACCCCGCTATCCGTCGCGGAACGTTTTCGTGAAGTGATGGATAACCGCAAAGCGGCCTGGGTATTTACCTCCGCTACACTCGCCGTCAATGAGCAAATGAGCCACTTCTCCAGTCGTCTTGGCGTCGATAAAGCGAAAACGCTGATCCTCGATAGCCCATTCGATTATGCACAGCAGGCGTTGTTGTGCGTGCCGCGTAATATGCCTGAACCTAATCAGCCCGGAGGTGCACGTCAGCTTGCGCGCATGATGAAACCCCTGATCGATGCCAATAAAGGCCGCTGTTTCTTCCTGTGTACCTCACACAAAATGATGCGAGAGCTGGCCGCAGAATTTCGCGCTTCCATGACCTTGCCGGTTTTGCTGCAAGGTGAAACCAGCAAAGGGCAACTGCTGAAGCAATTCCTTGAGGCGGGGAATGCGCTGCTGGTGGCAACCAGCAGTTTCTGGGAGGGCGTTGATGTGCGCGGTGATGCACTGTCATTAGTGATCATCGATAAGCTACCGTTTACCTCACCCGAGGATCCCTTATTAAAAGCACGCATGGAAGATTGCCGGGTACGCGGCGGCGATCCGTTCAATGATGTGCAACTGCCGGACGCGGTGATCACGCTGAAACAGGGGGTGGGCCGTTTAATTCGTGATACCGAAGATCGCGGCGTATTGGTGATTTGCGATCAGCGTCTGGTTTCTCGTCCCTATGGCGGATTGTTTCTCAACAGCTTGCCACCTACGCCGCGTACCCGTGATCTCCTCCGCGCTATTGAATTTGTTCGTCGGGCAGAGAATCAGTAATTTGTGCCAGGCTATGTTAAGATGCGCGCCATTTTGACTCTCAGAGGTTGTTATGTCCGCCCGAATTTTAGCCCTGGACACGGCGACAGAAGCCTGTTCTGCCGCGCTGCTCAACCAGCAGCAGATCGATGCCCGTTTCGAAATCGCCCCGCGCGATCATACCCAACGCATATTACCCTTGGTGCAGGAGCTGTTGCAGTTACAGCAACTGGACCTGACGGCGCTTGACGCGTTAGCGTTTGGACGCGGTCCGGGCAGCTTTACTGGCGTGCGTATTGGCATTGGTATTGCCCAAGGGCTGGCATTAGGTGCGAACTTGCCGATGATTGGCGTCTCCTCACTCGCCACCATGGCGCAAGGCGCATGGCGCTTGACGGGCGCCACGCGCGTGTTGGCAGCTATTGATGCGCGCATGGGAGAAGTGTATTGGGCAGAATATCAGCGTGATGAAAATGGCGAATGGCTGGGTGCAGAAACTGAAGCCGTGCTCAAGCCCGAAGCGGCAGAGGCACGCATCGCGCAGTTGAGCGGTGAATGGGCAACAGTCGGCACTGGCTGGCAGGCTTATCCCCATCTGCTGAATGGCTCGGTGGCTAAGTTAATGACCACCGACGTCACACTGCCTGCGGCGGAAGACATGTTGCCGCTGGCGCAGTGTGCCTTACAGCGCGGTGAAACTGTCGCGGTAGAGCATGCGGAACCGGTTTATTTGCGTAATGAAGTGGCATGGAAAAAGTTGCCTGGCCGCTAAGCGATACGCAACTATTCCGTCACCGCTCAGTCTAACTGAGAAATAACAGGAGAAGTGCTATGCCAATGAGTCGTAAAGGGATGTCTGGCGCTCTGTTAGCCTGCGCGTTACTGCTGAGCGGTTGCGTTTCGGTGCCAGATTCCATTAAAGGGAGTTCTCAGCTTCCACAGCAAGATTTATTACGTGTGATGAATGCTCCACAGTTGTATGTCGGGCAGGAGTCGCGTTTTGGTGGGAAAGTGGTAAAAGTGACGAATCTGACCGGTTTAACCCGCCTGGAGATTGCCACTCAGCCGCTGGATGACAGCGCGCGTCCTCAATTAGGTGCCGCTTCCGTTGGCCGGATATTTGCCGACATCCGTGGATTTGTCGATCCCGTTGACCTGAACAACCAATACGTCACGGTGCTGGGAAATATTAAAGGCGTTGAAAAAGGTGAAATTGGCAAAGCCAGTTACAACTTTGTGGTGGTGGATGTGCGTGGCTATCAACGTTGGCACTTAACACAGCAAGTGATGACACCGCCTCAACCGATAGATCCATGGATTTGGTATGGTCCGACGCGTCGTCACCCAGGTTACTGGGGGCCTAACCCCTATTGGGGGATGAACATGAACACCGGCCCAGCGCAGGTGCAAACCATCCTTACCGAATAACCCATTATTATTAGATAACGGCCCGGTCGCGGCGCTCGCGACCGGGCTTTTTTATTGGCAGCGCAACCGATGCGCGAAATTTAGTGATGGGCTTCGCAACCTGAAAATGCCGAAACAGGCAAACTGGTACAATCAGTTAAAATATTGTTAACAACACTGATTGCAGAGGCGGCGATGGCTACGCAACAAGAATATCGGGGTGACTCTTTGAATAAGGTTTGGCTCAAACGCTATCCGGCAGACGTACCTGCGGAAATTAATGCGGACCGTTATACCTCTTTGGTCGAGCTTTTCGAGCACGCAGCATTGCAGTACGCCGATAAAACGGCGTTCGTCAATATGGGCCAGCCGATGACCTATCGTCAGCTGGATAAGCAGAGCCGCGATTTTGCCGCCTGGCTACAGCAAGGTTTAGGGCTTAAACAGGGCGATCGAGTGGCACTGATGATGCCGAACCTGCTGCAGTATCCAGTGGCGCTGTTTGGTGTATTACGTGCCGGCATGGTGGTGGTGAATGTTAATCCACTTTATACGCCGCGCGAACTCAAACATCAGCTAAATGACAGCGGTGCCAGTGCCATTGTGATTGTCTCTAACTTTGCCCATACCCTGGAAAAAGTGGTCGCGGAGACGCCGATCAAGCACGTGATGCTGACGCGCATGGGCGACCAACTCGCCCCGGTGAAAGCCACGCTGGTTAACTTCGTGGTGAAATACGTGAAGAAGCTGGTGCCAAAATACCATCTGCCTGGGGCGGTTCCGTTCCGTCACGCATTGCAGCAGGGTGCGCAGATGCGCTACCAGCGTCCAACCGTGACCAATAACGATTTGGCCTTCCTGCAATATACCGGCGGCACCACCGGTGTGGCGAAAGGGGCCATGCTCACCCATGGCAACATGCAGGCCAATCTGGAGCAGACCAAAGCCACGTACGGCAAATTGCTACGGGCGGGTAAAGAAAATGTGGTAACGGCGCTGCCGCTTTACCACATTTTTGCGCTGACGGTTAACGGCTTGCTGTTCCTCGACCTCGGGGGGACGAATCTGTTGATCACCAACCCGCGCGACATCCCCGGATTTGTTAAAGAGCTGAGTAAGTTCCCCTTCACGGCCATTACCGGCGTGAATACGCTGTTTAATGCGTTGCTGAATGATGACAATTTCAACAAGCTGGATTTCTCCACACTGCGGTTATCTGCAGGCGGGGGCATGGCGGTGCAGAAAGCGGTGGCCGAGCGTTGGGAAAAACTCACCGGGCATTATCTGCTGGAAGGCTACGGCTTGACTGAGTGTTCTCCGCTGGTTTCCGTTAACCCTTATGACATTACCTGTCACACCGGCAGTATCGGCCTGCCAGTGCCTTCTACGGACGTACGCATTGTTGATGATGAAGATAACGATGTGGCGCCAGGCGAACCCGGTGAACTCTGTATTCGTGGGCCACAAGTGATGGTGGGCTACTGGCAGCGGCCGGATGCGACGGAAGAAGTGCTAAAAAATGGCTGGCTGCATACCGGTGATGTTGTTACCGTTGATAGCGAAGGCTTCATTCGCATCGTTGACCGTAAGAAAGACATGATTCTGGTGTCGGGCTTTAACGTGTATCCTAACGAAATCGAAGATGTCCTGATGCAGCATCCCAAAGTCCGAGAAGCCGCGGCGATTGGGGTACCCAGCGATCTCTCAGGCGAAGCCGTGAAAGTGTGCATCGTCAAAAAGGATCCTTCGCTGTCGAAAGAAGAGGTGCTGGATCATTGCCGTCGCCAGCTCACCGGCTATAAAGTGCCGAAGATTATCGAGTTTCGTGACGAGCTGCCAAAGACCAACGTGGGCAAAATTTTGCGCCGCGAACTGCGGGACGAGGCGAAGCGAGAAGGGCAGTAATCTGCTTTTCTCCTTAGGTTAACGCCGGCTCAGTCCGGCGTTTTTATTGCTTTTAACATGGAGCGCTGCGCGAAGTGTGTCGCAGCGAGAATGAATACGTGAATTACACTTTGATCGACCAAGACAGTCAGATGGCGGCCGTGTGCGAACAGGCGCTTAAGCATGATGCGGTAGCGCTGGATACTGAGTTTGTGCGTACCCGCACTTACTATCCACAGTTGGGCCTAATCCAACTGTTTGATGGTGAACAACTGGTTCTTATCGATCCACTGAATATCAACAACTGGACGCCGTTTATCGCGCTGTTGCAAAACAAGCAGGTGACCAAGTTCCTGCATGCGGGTGGCGAAGATCTCGAAGTGTTCCTGCACCGTTTTAACTGCCTGCCTGACCCGATGGTGGATACCCAGATCCTGGCAGCCTTTGCCGGGCAACCGCTGTCATGGGGTTTTGCCTCGATGGTGAATCACTTTAATCAAATCGAGCTGGATAAAAGTGAAGCCCGAACCGACTGGTTGGCGCGTCCGCTGACAGAGCGTCAATGTACGTATGCGGCGGCGGATGTGGCGTATTTACTGCCAATTGCGCATCAACTGGTGGAGCAAACTGAAGCTGCTGGCAATATGGCGGCGGCACTGAGTGAGTGCGATAACCTGTGCCAGCGTCGCCTGGATGTGCTGAAACCCGAAGATGCGTGGCGCGACATCACCAATGCATGGCAACTGCGCCCGCGTCAGCTGGCGGCGTTACAGCGCCTGGCCGCGTGGCGTTTGACCATTGCCCGTCAAAAAGACATGGCAGTAAACTTTGTGGTGCGCGAAGAGAATCTGTGGAAAGTGGCCCGCTTTATGCCGGGAAGTTTAGGCGAACTGGATCATCTGGGTCTTAACGGTCACGAAATTCGTTTCCATGGCAAAGCAATGGTTGCTCTGGTGGCTGAAGCACAAGCGCAGGATGAAGCAACATTACCGCCACCGCTGCCTAATCTGATCGACCATCCGCATTACAAACAGGCGTTTAAGGCAATTAAAGCCTTGGTGGTGCAGGTCAGTGAAGAGACCGGTTTTAGTCAGGAGTTACTGGCTTCGCGTCGTCAGATCAATCAGGTGCTGAGCGTGTATTGGGGCTTAAAGAGTGGCTGCCGCACACCGGAACTGCTGACCGGCTGGCGAGGTGAGTTACTTCAGGCACGTATCGACGAGATCCTACAGGCGCTGTAAGCGCTGCATTTTCCCCTGCGCACGACGCAGGGGAAAATCAGGAACCTGCTGCTGTCATTTAGGAACGTCTTCCGTCTCCGGCAACGTGACGTTCAGCTCCAGGATGGAGATATCGTCCCCTTTCTGATCCAACTGAACGGTCACCATATCCGGGTCTATTTTCACGTACTTACAGATCACTTCCAAAATATCGCGCTTGAGCTGCGGCAGGTAATGGGGCTCACTGTCGCCCCTTCTGCGCTCGGCCACGATAATCTGCAGCCTTTCCTTGGCTATATTGGCTGTGTTCTTCTTACGGGATAAAAAGAAATCAAGTAATGCCATTGGTTATCCCCCGAACAGGCGTTTCAGGAAACCCTTCTTCTCTTCTTCAATAAAGCGGAAGGGGCGTTCTTCGCCAAGCAGGCGATCTACGGTATCAGCGTAAGCTTTACCGGCGTCAGAGTTAGCGTCGAGGATCACCGGCTCACCTTGGTTAGAGGCACGCAGCACAGACTGATCTTCTGGGATCACACCAACCAGTGGAATACGCAAGATTTCCAGTACGTCTTCCATGCTCAGCATGTCGCCACGGGTGACGCGGCCCGGGTTGTAACGGGTCAGAAGCAGGTGCTCTTTCACCGGGTCCTGGCTGTTTTCTGCACGACGTGATTTTGACGAAATAATGCCGAGAATACGGTCTGAGTCACGTACGGAAGAGACTTCCGGGTTAGTGGTAATGATTGCTTCGTCGGCGAAGTACAGAGCCATCAGCGCGCCGGTTTCGATACCTGCTGGCGAATCGCAAACGATGAAATCAAACTCCATCGCGGCCAAATCGTTCAGCACTTTTTCCACGCCTTCGCGGGTCAGTGCATCTTTGTCGCGGGTTTGTGAAGCGGGCAGAATGTAGAGCTGCTCAGTGCGCTTATCACGAATCAGCGCCTGGTTCAGCGTGGCGTCACCCTGA
Source organism: Pantoea sp. CFCC18177 (assembly GCF_059412425.1). Classification (NCBI taxonomy): domain Bacteria; kingdom Pseudomonadati; phylum Pseudomonadota; class Gammaproteobacteria; order Enterobacterales; family Erwiniaceae; genus Pantoea; species Pantoea sp. CFCC18177. Next base: position 331,284 of record NZ_JBNBPL010000001.1, on the reverse strand, counting down.
ATGACGTTGACGAAATCATAGACCACACGGCGTTCACAGCCCATGATCAAGTCAAGGTTACGCAGACCGATATCAAAATCGATCACAACAGTCTTTTTGCCCTTTTGCGCTAACCCTGTGGCGATGGCCGCGCTTGACGTGGTCTTGCCAACGCCCCCTTTACCCGATGTAACTACAATGATGCGTGCCATAAATGTTGATTTCCTTAACGAAAGAAAAGGGGCCTAATAAAGTGTCTGGATGGTGAGCGCGCCTTCTTTAAGACACAGGCGCGCGGCTTTACCAAAGAATTCCGCCGGGATTTGATCCATGATCCAGTATTCACCGGCAATAGAAACCAACTCGGCTGCGAGGTTGGTGCAAAAAATTTGGCTGTCACGTGCGCCGCTGGCTCCGGCCAGCGCACGGCCACGCATCATGCCGTAAATATGAATGTTGCCGTCGGCTACCAGTTCGGCACCGGCACTGACGCTGTTGGTGACGATAAGGTCAGCATTGCGTGCGTAAATCTGCTGACCGGAACGTACCGGTGTGTTGATGATGCGGGTTTTGCCGGCACCTTCAACCACAGGAGCAGCAACCGGTAACGCGGTTTCTGCCACGGGCGCTTCTGCGCGTTTACGATTCTCTTTGCCTTCTGACAGCACGGGCAAACCGGCGCGTGCAATCATTTTTTTCAGGGCTTCATCTTTGCAACCGCTGACACCAACAATGCGCAAACCTGTCGCGATGACGGCTTGCTGCATCTGTTTCCAGTTAATGTCGCCGTTCAAAGCAGAGACATTAAGCACCACCGGGGCATTCTGCAAAAAAGCAGGGGCCTGATCGATTTTGTCCTGCAGTGCCTGACGAATCACCTCGGGTTGCGAATGGTGCAGATGAACGACTGACAGGGTAAAACTGCTTCCCTTGAATTCGATTGGCGTTTGCGACATCTGTCCTGACTCAGTCCTGTTTTACGACCCTATGATGTCCAGCGATAAAATCGTCATTAACATCAAACGGTCAATATTCGAAGTTCTGCAAGCATGTTATAGTTACTGCTATATTCAGGCAAGTGACGCCATCGGTTAATTCGAGTAAAAATATGTTTTGTGTGATCTATAGAAGCCCGCAACGCGACCAGACTTATCTTTATGTTGAAAAAAAAGACGATTTTTCGCGCGTTCCTGAAGAGTTGTTGCGTGGCTTTGGTAAACCCAAGCTGGCGATGGTGCTGTCGCTGGACAAACGCGACAAACTGGCTAATGCTGATATCAATAAAGTTAAGCAAGGATTGAGCGATAACGGCTATTATTTACAGATCCCACCGCCGGTCGAAAATCTGCTCAACATTCATCGCGAACTGGGTAAAAAAGATTAATTCGGATTCATCTGTAAATATATCCTGTAAATATCCTCAGTGTTATTTGCATTAATTAATTGCCCGCGCAAAAGCTTAATTGCGGGCATTTAATCCTACATGTCTTCGCCGTTTCTGGTGAACAATTAACGACTTTTGACAATTTCCGCCACGCCTGACGCGATAAAACCGCTAATATAATCCTCCTCAGCCTGCCGCGTTCCGGCACTGAACCTGACTCATCCGCCAGCACAGCTGGCATCAAACACAACACAAGCAGGGGAATAGCATGTATCAGCATCGTAACTGGCAAGGCGCTTTGTTAGATTATCCCGTCAGCAAAGTGGTTTGCGTGGGCAGCAACTATGCGAAGCATATCAAGGAAATGGGCAGTGCAACGCCAACAGAGCCAGTCGTCTTTATCAAACCAGAAACCGCCGTGTGTGATTTACGCCAGCCACTCTCCATTCCGGATAACTTCGGTGAAGTGCATCACGAAGTTGAACTGGCGGTGTTAATTGGTTCGACGTTGAAGCAGGCGACCGAAGAGCATGTGGCAAAAGCGATTGCCGGCTATGGCGTGGCGCTGGACTTAACGCTACGTGATGTACAAGCAGGCTTAAAGAAAGCGGGCCAGCCGTGGGAAAAATCCAAAGGCTTCGATAACTCATGCCCGCTGTCAGGCTTTATCCCGGTGGCCGAATTCAGTGGCGATCCGCAAGATACTGAGTTGAAACTGGTGGTCAATGGCGAAGTGCGTCAGCACGGTTCCACCGCCGATATGATCCACAAAATTCTGCCGCTTATTGCCTACATGAGCCAGTATTTCACGCTGCGCGCAGGCGATGTGGTGCTGACTGGCACCCCTGAAGGCGTGGGCCCAATGCGTTCTGGCGATAAACTTGAAATCTCGCTGGCAGGTCACGGTATTACCACGCGCGTACTGTAAAACTTGCATCACCGCACCTGAACCTTTATAAGGTGCGGTCTTGTTGCACAACCCGGACCGCCATTATGACTGAACAACCTTTCTGGCAAACAAAACGCCTTGACCAAATGGACGACGCAGAGTGGGAATCGCTGTGTGACGGCTGCGGCCAGTGCTGCCTGAACAAGTTGCAGGATGCGGACACCGACGAAATTTACTTTACCAACGTTGCCTGCAATCAACTGAACATCAAAACCTGTCAGTGCCGTAATTACGAGCGCCGCTTTGAGTATGAAGAAGATTGCATCAAGCTGACGCGGGAAAACCTCACCACCTTTAACTGGCTGCCGCGTACCTGTGCCTACCGTCTGTTAGGCGAGGGTGGCACACTGCCGGCTTGGCATCCTCTGGTGGCGGGTTCGAAGAAGGCGATGCATGCGCAGCGTATTTCTGTGCGCTATATAGCGGTGCGGGAAAGTGAAGTGCGCGACTGGGAAGACCACATTATCGATCGACCCGATCGTAACGGATAAGAAAAACAGGCAGCCTTGGCTGCCTGTTTCATTTGGGCTTAACGACCGAAAAGATCGCGACGTTTAGGTTTGAACGGTTGTGCGATTAATACCAATGCACCCACCAGCAGGTAAGCCGCGAAGATCACAATCATCCACTGCGGCATGCTCCATGTCAGGAAGGTCCAGCTACGTTCAGCGCAATCGCCACTCGCCACAAACACTGACGGCAACCACTTATCCAGTGGCAGCCAGCTTGGGAAACGGGCGGCGAAATCACAGGTCACAAACGGATTAGGATGAAGCTGAATGTTGGTGTGCTCAATGGAAAGCATCAAACCTTTGTAGGCACTGTAGAGCCAAATCAGGATCGCTGCCCAACGCACGGGCAAGCTTTTAGGGGCAAACGCGCCGACAATGCCTGCGCCCATCACGCCAAATAAGGCACAACGTTCATAAATGCACATCACACAGGGTTTTAGCCCCATGACGTGTTGAAAAAACAGTGCGGTGAGTTCAAAAGCCAGAGCTGTAAGAGCCAACAATAACCATGCTCCGCGACCTCGTGAGCATTGATTTAAATATCGCAACATATTGCTTATCCTGTAACCGTTAATGCTTCGCAGTGTAAACCAAAAGCGTAACCGTGCCAGCCAGGTAAGGGGAAAAAATCATGTACAAAAATGACTTAAGCCTGATCCAGGCCAAAAATAATGGCATTTTCTTCCTGGATAAGGAGTGACACGCGGACAGCACAACGTAAACGAGTGCGTTTTTACCGTCACCACGAGGATGACAAGACTGAATTTTTGCGCCAGCGCGCGCTTTTAATCAGTTGTCAGGCTATTTACGCTATAGGCCCTCTGGTATGATGAGTGCCATTACGACAAAGAAAGCAATGAGAAATAAATGCTATGGTGATTAAGGCGCAAAGCCCCGCAGGATTTGCTGAAGAGTATATTATTGAAAGCATCTGGAACAGTCGTTTTCCGCCGGGGTCGATCCTACCTGCCGAACGTGAGCTTTCTGAACTGATTGGCGTCACCCGTACCACGCTACGAGAAGTGTTACAGCGTCTGGCACGTGATGGTTGGCTGACCATTCAACATGGTAAACCGACGCGCGTGAATGATTTCTGGGAAACCTCAGGTTTAAACATCCTGGAAACTCTGGCCCGCCTTGATCACGATAGCGTGCCCCAGTTGATTGATAACCTGCTGTCAGTGCGAACCAATATCGCGTCGATCTTTATCAGCCGCGCACTGCGCCACCATCCTGATAAAGCGCGTGAAGTGTTAGAAAGCGCGTTAGCGGAAGAGGATAAGGCAGAAGCCTACACCGAACTGGATTATCGTGTGTTTCGTGGTTTAGCGTTTGCCTCGGGCAACCCCATTTATGGTTTGATCCTTAATGGGCTGAAAGGGCTGTATACCCGCGTTGGACGCCACTATTTCTCCAACCCAGAGGCGCGTCAGCAGGCACGCAATTTCTACCGCCAACTGGCAGACTTGTGCAGCGTTAATCCGACGCAGGATCAGATTGTGGATTGCGTGCGCGATTATGGACGTCGCAGTGGCGAGATTTGGCACAGTATGCAGAAGAGCATGCCGGACGATTTAGCCAGCAAGCGATAAAAAAAACCGGACCTCATCAGTCCGGTTTTTTTATGCCTTACAAGGCGGGGCCGCGTGTCGGCGCGCGATCAAGCAGTTCGACGCTCCCATCCTCATTCTGCTGTTCCAGAATGACATCGAAGCCCCACAAGCGATTCACATGCTTGAGCACTTCCTTGCGGCTTTTGTCGAGTGGTGCACGCTGTTGTGGCACATAGCGCAGCGTCAGCGAACGGTCACCACGCAGATCGACGTTGTACACCTGAATGTTCGGTTCAAGATTGCTGAGGTTGTACTGCGCCGACAACTGCTGTCGTATCGCGCGGTAACCGGCTTCATCATGAATCGCGGCAATTTCCAGGAAATTATTGCGATCGTCATCCATCACCGTAAACAAACGGAAATCACGCATCACTTTCGGCGACAGGAACTGACTAATAAAGCTCTCGTCCTTGAATTCACGCATGGCAAAGTGCAGCGTTTTCAACCAGTCAGAACCCGCGATGTCTGGGAACCAGTAACGATCTTCCTCTGTCGGTGACTGGCAGATACGCTTGATGTCCTGGAACATCGCAAAGCCAAGTGCGTACGGGTTGATGCCGTTGTACCACTGGCTGTTATACGGCGGTTGATACACCACATTAGTGTGACTGTGCAGGAACTCCATCATAAAGCGTTCCGACACCTTACCTTCGTCATACAGGTGATTCAGGATGGTGTAATGCCAGAAGGTTGCCCACCCTTCGTTCATCACCTGGGTCTGTTTTTGCGGGTAAAAATACTGGCTGACCTTGCGTACAATACGCAGCACTTCACGCTGCCAGGACTCGAGCAACGGGGCATTCTTTTCCATAAAGTACAGCAAGTTTTCCTGCGGCTCAGACGGGTAACGTGAGGCCTCAACGTGCACCGACTCCTTCTCTTTACGCGGCAGGGTACGCCACAGGGTATTCACCTGGCTTTGCAGATACTCTTCACGGCTTTTCTGTCGCGCCTTCTCTTCCTGCAGTGAGATTTTTTGCGGGCGTTTATAGCGATCCACGCCGTAGTTCATCAACGCATGGCAGGAGTCGAGCAGACGTTCGACCTCCTCGACGCCGAATCGCTCTTCGCAGTCGGAGATGTAATTACGTGCAAACAGCAGGTAATCGACAATGGAGCTGGCATCGGTCCAACTGCGGAATAAATAATTATTTTTGAAGAAAGAGTTGTGGCCGTAACAGGCGTGCGCCATGACCAGCGCCTGCATGGTCATGGTGTTCTCTTCCATCAAATAGGCGATACACGGGTTGGAATTGATCACTATTTCGTAAGCCAGCCCCTGCTGACCATGCTTATAGCGTTGTTCGGTTTCAATGAATTTCTTCCCGAACGACCAGTGTGCATAGTTGATTGGCATCCCCACGCTGGAGTAGGCATCCATCATTTGTTCGGAGGTGATGACTTCGATTTGATGCGGATAGGTATCAAGCCCGTAGCTTTTCGCCACGCGATCGATCTCTGCCAGATAGACATCAAGCAATTCGAATGTCCAGTCTGGCCCATCACTGAGTCGTTTACTGCTCCGGGTTGGCTCGTCAAAGATTGTCGTCATAGCGCACCTCTGTTTTGCAAGCGGCAGGCAACGGATTGTCACCTGTCACGATCGTTTAAGGCTTCATCCTGAGAAAGACGGCCCAAAAAAACTGAGCGAACACTTCAATGATAGTCCACTGTCGCTTATCCGAAACCGGAACTCAAACGAATTCTTTTGGCACAAAATCATTCAAAATTCGCTGCTTAAGGTTTTGCTAATGACAAATGCGGGTTTTATTTTTTATGGCAGGATAAAATGCTGTTTATAAGTGCATTATATGACTGTGGCGCTTTGTCCTGAAAAAAGATAAAAGCACTGCCTTCCGCATAATAAATCGCTGGCTAATGGTTTTATGGCATAAAAAATCCTGATTTTTGCACTGCCTCATGATTTCTGTGTGCAGGAACGTGAAAAACATGTGAAATGTATCTGTCGAATGTAAGATTAAATCAGTCGTCTGGTTATGCTAATGCAGGCGGCATTCATAGTTGATTATGCTTTGTGCCGCGACGAGGGGCTTATGCGCGTAGTGATTCTTGGAAGTGGGGTTGTCGGGGTGGCAAGTGCCTGGTATCTGGCACAGGCGGGGCATGAAGTCACGGTGATCGATCGCCAGCCCTCTGCCGCTCTGGAGACCAGTGCCGGTAACGCCGGGCAGATCTCCCCCGGCTATGCTGCGCCTTGGGCGGCACCGGGTGTGCCCTTGAAGGCTGTTAAATGGATGTTCCAGCGCCACGCGCCTCTGGCGGTTCGCCTCGATGGCAGTAAATTCCAGCTGGAGTGGATGTGGAATATGCTGCGCAATTGCGACATGCGCCACTATCAAGAGAACAAAGGCCGCATGGTGCGGATTGCGGAATACAGCCGTGATTGCCTGAAAACCCTGCGTGCCACCACTGGCATTGCCTATGAAGGTCGACAAGGCGGAACGCTACAGCTCTTCCGCACGCAGCAGCAGTTCGACAGTGCCAGCAAAGATATCGCCGTGTTGAAAGACGCTGGCGTGCCTTACGAGCTGCTGGAAGCACACCAGCTTCACAGTGTTGAACCGGCGTTAGCGGCCACCGCCCACAAACTCACTGGCGGTTTGCGTCTGCCGAATGATGAAACCGGTGACTGCCAACTCTTTACCCAACGCTTAGCGGATATGGCCGCCGCCGCTGGCGTGACCTTCCGCTACAACATGGAAGTGGATCAGTTGCTGCGCGAAGGTAATCGGATCTACGGCGTGAAGTGTGGCGACGAAGTGATTAAAGCCGATGCCTACGTGGTGGCCTTTGGTTCCTATTCGACCGCGCTGCTCAAAGATATTATCGCCATCCCGGTTTATCCGCTTAAAGGCTACTCACTCACCATCCCGATTAAGAATCCTGAGGCCGCACCGGTTTCCACAATTCTCGATGAGACCTACAAAGTGGCGGTAACGCGCTTTGACGATCGTATCCGCGTCGGTGGTATGGCGGAAATTGTTGGTTTTAACACCAAACTGACGCCAGCACGACGTGAAACGCTGGAGATGGTGGTCAGCGATCTCTATCCTGAAGGCGGTTTTGTTGAACAGGCCACGTTCTGGACCGGATTGCGCCCTATGACGCCAGACGGTACGCCGATTGTTGGGCGCACGCCACTCTCCAATCTCTATCTCAATACCGGTCACGGTACGCTGGGATGGACCATGGCCTGTGGTTCCGGTCAGCTGTTGGCCGATTTGATTTCTGGTCAGAAACCGGCAATTGCTGCAGACGATCTCTCCGTGCTGCGCTATTTGCCAGGTTTCGAAGCCCATTCGTCGCCGTTGCGCAACGCTAACGCGGCACGTTGAGACCTCAGGGAGAGCACACGCATGTCACGTCCTATTGGCGCCACCATCAATCAACAGGCGCTGAGCCACAATCTGGCGATTGTTCGTCAGGCGGCACCGCAGTCGCGTATCTGGTCGGTGGTGAAAGCCAACGCTTACGGACACGGAATCAGCCGCGTTTGGCAGAGCCTGGCGCAGACTGATGGTTTCGCGTTGCTGAACATGGAAGAAGCGATTCTGCTGCGCGAGCAGGGCTGGAAAAAGCCGATCCTGCTGCTGGAAGGATTTTTCCATGCGGAAGATCTAACGCTGATTGATCGCTACCGTCTGACCACCAGCGTGCACAGTAACTGGCAAATCCAGGCGCTGGCGAAAGCCACGCTCTCTGCACCGATTGATATCTATCTGAAGATCAACAGCGGCATGAACCGCCTGGGCTTCCGACCTGAGCAGGCCCATGCGGCGTGGCAAAAACTGCGTGAACTGCCTAATGTCGGTGAGATGACGCTGATGGCGCACTTCGCCGATGCGGAAAATCCAGAGGGTTTGATTGAGCCAATGAAGCGGGTAGAGCTGGCAGCAGAAGGACTCAACTGCCCACGTTCTCTTTCCAACTCGGCAGCAACGTTGTGGCATCCGGAAGCACATTTTGACTGGGTACGGCCCGGCATCATTCTGTATGGTGCTTCCCCAAGCGGTGACTGGCAGGATATTGCCAGCACCGGCTTGCAACCAGTGATGACGCTGAGCAGTGAGATTATTGGCGTACAGCAACTCACTGCCGGTGACGGGGTGGGCTACGGCTATCGTTACCATGCCTCAGCTTCGCAGCGTATTGGTATTGTTGCCTGTGGCTACGCTGATGGCTATCCGCGACATGCGCCAACGGGCACGCCCGTGTCTGTTGAGGGTATTCGCACCCAAACGCTGGGCGCGATTTCCATGGATATGATGATGATTGATCTTGAACCTTGTCCGCAGGCGGGAATCGGCTCGAAAGTGGAGCTATGGGGCAATCAGGTGAAAATCGATGAAGTCGCGAAAGCCGCGGGAACGGTGGGCTACGAGCTGATGTGCGCGCTCGCGCCCCGCGTGCCGGTTAGCGTTATTTAAGCGCGGTCACACTGCCGTGCATTTTCTTACTGCAGCGCCAGGCCATCAGTGCCAGCGCTGCACCTAATAGCATCATCAATGCCAGTGCCGATTTCTCCGCGACCGGTAATGCGACAATGATTAGACTGCCGCCTGCTCCACATGCCATCTGAATAAAGCCCTGTAAAGCGGCTGCCACACCGGCCTGCTGTTGATACGGCTCCAGCGCATAGCTGGTGGCAGGTCCGACCGTAAAGGCTAAGCCCGCTACCGAGACGGCTACCGGAATCATGTATAACGCCCAGTGAGTCTGCCATGCAGCAGGGAATAGATGCATTCCAGCCACCAGTAAGATGGCGCCCACTAACATGGTGAAAAAGCCCATCGCCAGACAGAAGGGCCGCCCGGCTTTACGGATGGTTTTATTCACAAACGCACTGACCAACATGATCCAAAAACCGTTGGCACCAAAGGCAAACGAGAACTGCAGCGGCGTGAGGCCACCTTCGGTCATCAAAACATGCGGCGCGAGCGAAACATACGTCAGCACCATGCCCAGTGCACCGGCATTCGCAAAGGCAAACGCGAGGAAGCGCGGTTCGCGCGCAATCGCGGCATACTGTGCCAGCGGCAAACCTTTAACTCGCAGGGTATCCGCAGGGCGTGTTTCCGGCAGGAAGAGCACCACTATCACGCCAATCACCGCGGCATAACTGCACAGGAACCAGAACGGTGCACGCCAGCCGTAGGCTTCGGCAAGGATGCCGCCGAGAAGCGGAGCAAGCGCCGGAACAATATTTAACGCGCCATTGAGAAAGCCATAGGCGCGCGCGGCTTCATCGCCGCTTAAACGGTCGCGTACCCCACTGAAGGCCACGACCGCACTGCAACATACGGCACATCCCTGAATGAGTCGGGCCAGGAAGAAGATGGGCCAGGCGGTAGCCGTCGCCGCAATGGCGCTGCCGATGATATAGAGCGCCAGCCCAATTAATGCGATCGGCTTACGTCCATAATTATCGACCAAAGGACCCGTCACCAACTGACCAATGCCCATCACCAGCAAAAACAGGGGAATGGTGGTCTGAATCAAACTGACCGGGCTGTTAAGGCCTTCAGCAATTTGTGGAAGTGTAGGGAGATAAAGATCAATGCCAAGCGGCGCCAGCAGCACCAGGCTTAAAAGTAGCAGGGTAAATTTTTGCATTACGAACCAGAAACAACCTGTTAAACAAGCGGGAAGGGTAAAGAGTTAGCAGAGAAAAGGGAAGGAATAAAAAAACGATGTCTGCCGGTCGCGCACAGACATCGCCTTTAGGGGATTAGTAAGCGCCGTCGCGACGCAATACTACGCCAGCCGTTTTAAACAGAATGGCGATATCAGTCCACAGTGCCCAGTTTTTCACATACCAGGAGTCGAAATAGACGCGGGTATCGTAGTCAATATCGTTACGTCCACTAACCTGCCACAGGCCGGTCATGCCCGGTTTTGCCATCAGGTAATAATCCACATCACCTGCATAGCGTTCCAGTTCAGCTTCAATCACCGGACGCGGACCGACCAGACTCATTTCGCCGCGAATCACATTCCACAGTTGCGGCAGTTCATCCATGCTGGTTTTACGTAAGAAGCCGCCAATTTTGGTGATGCGTGGGTCGTTCTTCAGTTTGAAATCCCGATCCCATTCCGCACGTGCTTCCTCGCTGGTCGCCAGCAGATTTTGCAGCACTTCTTGTGAGTTGGTGACCATCGAGCGGAATTTCAGGCATTTAAATTTCTCGCCATCCTGTCCAACACGTTCGTGACCATAAATCGCATTTCCCCCATCGCGTTTCACCATGGCGCACAGCAGGCCGAACACCGGAGCCAGGAACAGCAGCAACAGGGATGCCACCACAATATCGAAGGCACGCTTGAGGAAACGAGATGAGCGCTTTGCCAGGTTGTTGCTGACGCGCAGTATCATCACTTCATGGCTAAAGATGAAGGACATATCCGTGCCGTACAGGGGCACGCCGCGCAGAGTAGGGATAACGGAAATTGAACGGCATTTCATTTTGGAAAGGAACTTCAGCCATTTATCGCGCACCACTTGCTGTTCAAATTCAGTAGCGACAATAAATTGCGTGTTGTCACGATCCATGGTCTGCCAGTTGATATCTTTCCAGGTAATCACCGGCACGCCGTTAACATTGTCAGGACGGTTTTCATCTTCCAGTGAAATGAACGCCTGCACGTTATAGCCAAGGATCTCTTCACTCTGCAACGCAGCGTAAGCTTCCATGGCATTTTTACCCGAACCGATAATGATGGTTTCTTTCTGCCATTGACCCGCGCGGTTTATGGCGCGTTTCACCACGGCACGCATTAGCGGCAACAGCAACAGAGCGTAAGTCCAGCTAAACACCCACACCATGCGCGAGAAATCCCATTTGGAGAAGGCGATCAGTGCCAAATCCAGCAGTGAGAACACGAACAGGGTTTTAACAATTTCTTTCAACTCGAACCAGAAGGGTTTGCGATAAGTGTAATGACGCATACGCACCCAGAACCAGGCGGTGCAAAGAACCGATAGCCCGAGTTGTGCGATAAAGCGGTATTCGATTTGCTGCGGCGGAATAAAGGTGTCCAGTTCTCCCCAAATACCCTGAACGGTGGCCGCAGATAAGAACAATGCCAAATTTAATGCAATTAAATCTGAGAAACTTAAAGCGACTTTCGCGATGAGATTTTTACGCAGTCCGCTCCATGAGCGGGTTGCATTATTCATTACCAATGTACTTGCCATAAAACCTGCTCTCTTTTCTTAAGTAAAAGATGGCCTGACCAGAATCAAGTACGCGCTCAGGTGTGGTCCGCTGAAACAGGAAAGAATTTATTTTTCAGCGCGATATGAATCAAAACTGCCACAAGCGCTGCACCGAAAGGACCGTTTGAGACGTGAATTGCGTCACAAAAAGCTGCAGCAACGTTTAAGAGTATGCAGGAGTTATTTGACAGAGTTAATATGGAAATAGTCTGAAAAGGAAATAAATGACTAAAGAAATTATGAGCTAGCGAATTGAATTATAAGGTTAAAAGTAAAAAATCCGACGATAGAACGCTTCATTTTAAGACTGCTTTTAGGAATGACCGCCATACGAAGCGGATGGCGGTATGGAAAAATCAGGCAGGTTTTTTTAATACCCAGCGGTCTTGCTGCTTGTCATAGTGTCCGATCGCCAGATCGATGGGTTCGCCATCAATCCACGCCGGCACACTGGTGTCATGATCCCAGCCGTCGAGTTGGTAACTCAGGCCGGGGTTGGTATTGCAGGGAATGCTGACGGTCTCTAAATTTTCAGCATTCAGTTCTGCATCAACGATCTCGTAACGACCAATCTTTACCACGTGTCCCATCCTATTCTCCCGTTTATGCTGGGTGGAATAGTGATCATAGTCGCTCACGCGCAGTTTGGGGGTTAAAGCGCTTCGGATTACTCTTTGTCTTCCATGACGCGCACACCAATTTTGACGATTTGGTTATCTTCTTTTTCGGCGACGGTCCAGGTCAGTTGATTCCACTCCACCTGGTCACCCACCACCGGCGTGCTGCCAAGTAACCCCATAACGAGTTGGCCGAGTGACTGCTGATCGTTGGTCTCTTCGTCTAACTCTAAACCGTAAATCTGCGCCACATCGCGCAATCGTGCCTCGGCATCGAGAATGAAGTCCCCGAAGAAGCGTTGGTCGAGGGCTACAGGCGGTGACTGGCTAAACATTTTACCTAATGCGGGTAAATCACGCTCGCGACCAATAACACACAATACGTCGCCCTCTTTGAGACGAGTGCTGCCATTCGGATGCATCAGTGCATTGTCACGGAACAGCGCAGCGATGCGCGTCTCACGTGGCATCTGCAGGTCACGCAGTGCTGCACCGACACACCACTTGTCTGCACCAAGCTGATAGACAAACTGCTCCCACGGGTTTTCCGGGTGAATATCCAGCCCCACACGGCTAATCGGCGAAGCGGTAGGGGGCACCACGACTTTGGCGCGTTTAGCGGCATAACCGAGTGACGTGCCCTGCAGCATCAATGACACTAACACCACGAAGAAAGCGATGTTGAAGTAGAGCTTGGAATTTTCCATGCCCGCCATCATCGGGAACACCGCAAGGATGATCGGCACCGCGCCGCGTAACCCCACCCAACTGATGAAGATACGCTCACGTCCGGTAAACCCTTTGAATGGCAGCAGACCGACCAGAATGGAAAGCGGGCGCGCCACCAGAATCAGCCACAGTGACAGAATCATCGCGGGCAGCGCGATGTGCCACAAATCAGAAGGGGTGACCAACAAACCGAGCACGATAAACATGCCAATCTGACTAAGCCATGCCATTCCATCGAAGGTTTGCAGAATGCCGTGACGGTTACGAATGGGACTGTTGCCTAACAGGAAGCCACAAAGGTAAACAGCCAGAATGCCGCTGCCTTCCATCACCGTGGTCAATGCAAATACAATGATGCCGCCGCTGACGGCCAGCAGAGGATATAAACCCTGTGCCAGATTAATGCGGTTAATTAACTGCTGCAGTGCCCAGCCGCCGCCCAATCCCAGCACAATGCCAAGACCAAACTGCTGCACCAGGTGCACCACAAACATCCAGCTTAAACCGGTCTGGCCCTGCTGAATCATGTCGATCAGTGTGATGGTGAGGAACACCGCCATCGGATCGTTACTGCCTGATTCAATTTCCAGCGTTGAGCTGACACGCTCATTAAGCCCTTTATCACCCAGCAGCGAAAATACGGCTGCGGCGTCGGTAGAGCCAATAATCGCGCCAATCAGGAAGCCTTGCATCAAATCGAGCTTGAACAGCCAGGCAGCCGCCACACCGGTTAAGCCCGCGGTAATCATCACGCCAACGGTGGCTAATGACAACGCTGGACCCAGAGCGACCTTGAACGAACTGGCTTTGGTCCGCATGCCGCCATCCAACAGAATGATGGCCAGCGCAAGGTTGGAGACCAGGTAGGCCACGGGATAATTATCAAAGGCGATGCCGCCGATACCGTCAACACCCGCCAGCATGCCAAGCGCGAGGAATATCACCAAAATCGGGATGCCAAGGCGAGATGAGAACGAACTCAGAAGAATACTTGCTGCAACCAGCACGGAACCAATAATGAACAAACTGTAAATCATGCTGGCATTCAACGGCGTTCTCCTGCGCTAACGGACGGATAAAACAAACTGCGGGGATAATCACACAGACAAGCTGAAAAGATAATGCCTTATCAATAGCTTGTCAGCGCTTAATTGAACATTTTTTCAATCTAACGAGCACTATCCCATAGATGGTTAAGTTTGTGTGAAAAATCAGCGGGAGTTTCAGGTAAATGAGAGGGGGCGCGGAAAAGAAAAAGCCGGTCAGTGACCGGCTCGGATATCAGGCTTCAGCAACCTGTTTGTGGAAAAGTTCTCTAAATACCGGATAGATGTCTTCAGGCTCACGGATGTGCTGAATCGCGAAGTTATCGAACATCGCCTGCAGATGTTCATACTCACGCCATAGCGTTTGATGCGCACGGCGGGTGATCTCGATATAGCTGTAATAACGTACTACCGGCAAAATATGCTTGGCGAGGATCTCGTGGCACAGGGGAGAATCGTCCGCCCAGTTATCGCCATCCGACGCCTGCGCCGCGTAAATATTCCACTGTGCTGGGTCATAGCGCTCTTTCACCACCTCATCCATCAGCTTCAGCGCACTGGACACGATGGTGCCGCCGGTTTCCTGCGAGTAGAAGAACTCTTGCTCATCCACCTCTTTCGCCTGCGTGTGGTGACGGATGTAAACCACCTCGACATTTTTATAGGTTCGGCTCAGGAACAGATAGAGCAGAATATAAAAACGCTTGGCCATGTCTTTGGTGGCTTGGTCCATCGACCCGGATACGTCCATCAGGCAGAACATGACTGCCTGGCTGGAGGGTTCCGGCCGTTTTTCAAAGTTTTTGTAGCGCAGATCAAAGGTGTCAATAAACGGCACCCGCTCAATACGCGCACGCAACTCGGCAATTTCTTTGCGCAGTCGCTCTTCTTCCAGCAATTGCGCCGGCTCACTGTTTTCTACTTCAGTCAACGTGGCTTCCAGCTCATGCAGCATACGACGCTTACCGGCGGTCATCGCCGTGCGGCGTGCCAGTGAGTTTTGCAGTGAGCGCACCACACTGATGTTGGCGGGTACTCCATTCGAGGTGAAGCCAGCACGGTGTGTTTTGTATTCATTCAGCTGCCGATGCTGATTTTTCTTCAGATTCGGCAGGGCCAGGTCTTCAAACAGCAGGTCAAGATACTCATCTTTCGATATCTGGAAGACAAATTCGTCCTGGCCTTCACCATCCTGGCTGGCATTGCCTTGACCACTGCCTCCACCGCCACCGCCACCTTGAGGACGTTCAATGCGGTCATTCTGCACAAAATGGTCGTTCCCAGGGTGAACACGATGGCGACTGCCGCCGCGCCCCTGGTGGAAAATCGGCTCATTGATGTCATCAATAGGAATCGAGACCGATTCGCCGCTCTCCACGTCGGTGACCGAACGCTTGTTGATGGCCTCGGAGATCGACTGCTTGATTTGCGACTTGTAACGGCGCAGAAAGCGCTGCCGATTGACGGCGCTTTTGTTTTTACCGTTCAGACGCCGATCGATGAAATAGGCCATAAAACTCCCCCAAACTACAGCGCAAGCCAGGCCGGAATATTCCGGCCTCCTGTTACGGCGCCGCAGCGCCGCATAGCTTACAGGTAACGATTATGACGATTTACGCACGCGCAGATACCATTCACACAGCAGGCGCACCTGCTTGCGGGTATAGCCTTTCTCCATCATGCGGTCGACAAAATCATCGTGTTTTTTCTGTTCGTCCGTTGAGGTCTTGGTATTGAACGAAATCACCGGCAGCAGCTCTTCGGTATTTGAGAACATTTTCTTCTCAATGACCGTGCGCAGTTTTTCGTAACTGGTCCAGTTGGGATTACGTCCACTATTCTGCGCACGAGCACGCAGCACAAAGTTGACGATCTCGTTACGGAAATCTTTCGGGTTACTGATCCCGGCAGGTTTCTCGATCTTTTCCAGCTCGGCGTTCAGTGATTCGCGGTCAAACAGCTGTCCGGTATCGGGATCGCGATACTCTTGATCCTGAATCCAGAAATCAGCGTAGGTGACATAGCGGTCAAAGATGTTCTGACCATATTCAGAGTAAGATTCCAGATAAGCCGTCTGAATCTCTTTACCAATAAACTCGGCATATTTCGGGATCAGATAGCCTTTCAGGTGCTCAAGGTACTTCTCAGCCAGATCCTGCGGGAACTGCTCACGCTCAATCTGTTGCTCCAGCACGTAGAACAGGTGTACCGGGTTGGCGGCCACTTCAGCGTGGTCAAAGTTAAAGACGCGCGACAGAATCTTAAAGGCAAAACGGGTCGACAGACCGTTCATACCCTCATCCACCCCCGCGTAGTCATGATACTCCTGCCAGGATTTCGCTTTCGGGTCGGTATCTTTCAGGCTCTCACCGTCATACACCCGCATTTTGGAATAGATGCTGGAGTTTTCCGGATCTTTCAGGCGTGACAGGATCGAGAAGCGTGCCAGGGTTTCCAGCGTGCCTGGGGCGCAAGGTGCGGTGGTCAACTCACTGTGATTAAGCAGCTTGTCATAAATTTTGATCTCTTCCGACACACGTAAGCAGTACGGCACTTTGACGATGTATACGCGGTCAAGGAAGGCTTCATTGTTCTTGTTGTTGCGGAACGTCACCCACTCAGATTCGTTGGAGTGCGCCAGGATGATGCCATTAAACGGTAGGGCAGAGATGCCCTCAGTACCGTTATAGTTACCTTCCTGAGTGGCGGTCAGCAGCGGATGCAGCACTTTAATCGGTGCTTTGAACATCTCAACAAATTCCATGATGCCTTGGTTTGCCCGGCACAGTGCGCCAGAGTAGCCGTAAGCATCCGGATCGTTTTGCGCGTGGTTTTCCAGTTTACGGATGTCGACTTTACCGACCAGCGCAGAGATATCCTGGTTGTTCTCATCACCCGGTTCCGTTTTGGCAATGGCGACCTGTTCCAGAATAGAAGGCCAGACCTTCACCACTTTGAAACGGGTGATATCGCCACCAAAGTCATGCAGGCGTTTCGCGGCCCACGGAGACATGATGGTGCCCAGGTAACGCCGCGGTACGCCATACTCTTTTTCCAGAATATTGGCATCTTCCTGCGGGTTGAACAGGCAAAGTGGGTGGTCATTCACCGGGCTACGTTCGCCTTCGGCACTCAGCACGTAAATCGGAACGCGCTGCATTAACGCTTTCAAGCGCTCGGCGAGGGACGACTTACCGCCACCGACCGGTCCCAGTAAATAGAGGATTTGTTTCTTCTCTTCCAGGCCTTGCGCAGCATGTTTCAGGTAAGAGACGATCTGTTCAATCGCTTCCTCCATACCATAAAACTCTTCGAAGGCGGGATAACGCCCCATGACGCGGTTAGAGAAGATTCTGGAAAGGCGTGGCTCTTGCGCCGTATCAACCATTACTGGCTCACCGATAGCCATCAATAGTCGTTCTGCAGCGTTGGCGTATGCACTGCGATCCTGCTTACAGACAGCAAGGAACTCCTGCAGTGTGAACTCTTCGTCCTTGGCAGCTTCATAGCGCTGACGATAGTGATCGAATATATTCATAGCGATGCCCGTCCTTTCGTTTTTAGCACAGGTAAAGGAGCGAAATTAGATACGTTTGCAGCTCCCGGAAGATATTCTTTATTGAGTACAGCAACCCTTATGCCAACCTGACGTTTTTTTATCGGGATACACAATTCTTATGGTTACTCTGCTCGAACTAAAAGTCTCGTCTTACTTTTAACTGTAGAAGGCATTCAGAAAACCTGCAGCCACTTTTCACCTTATTTAGCGATATATCAATAACAAAGTCTCATAAGCGCTAAGGCAATCCGTTGGTACGTGCTGGCTGATGAAATGCCTCAGACAATTCCGCTGGGGTGATAAACATCCCTGATTTAACATTAACCCAAAGCAAAAAATTGGTTAGACTCTGCGTGTGATTGTTATATTTATGGACTGAGTAAATTGTGAACCATTTCAAACTTAAAGCGCTTGCTCTCGCTGTTCCTTGTTATTTTGCGGCGTTCAGCACTCATGCAGAACCCTTATCTCTTGGTGCCTCGGTTATTTATGCCCAATCGCCTTACCGTGGAGGACAAGACCGTTATCTGCCGATTCCTGTCATCAACTACGAGGGCGAAAACTTCTGGTTCCGCAGTCTGCAAGGCGGTTACTACCTGTGGAAAGACCCGCAGAACCAGCTGTCTCTAACAGTGCTGGGCTCACCGCAGCAGTACGATCCGAAAGACAACGATCTGGGCGATATGAAAGCGCTGGACAAGCGCCGCATGACCCTGATGGCGGGTGCCAGTTATCGTCATGTTGCTGACTGGGGCATCGTGCGCACCGCATTGCTCGGTGATGTGTTGAATAACAGCAATGGGATGATTTGGGATCTTACCTATCTGTATCGCTTCGATTTTGGCGCATTTAGCCTGACGCCGGGTATCGGTGCGATGTGGAACAGCGCCAATCAGAACCGTTATTACTATGGTGTTTCATCGCATGAGAGCGCCAGAACGGGCATTGCGCAGTATCAACCCGATGACAGTTGGTCGCCTTATGTTGAAATGAATGCCAGCTATCAGATCAGTGATAGCTGGAACGCCAGTTTCTCGGGGCGCTATACCCGATTTGACAGTGAAATCAAAGACAGCCCAATGGTCGACAAAAGCGGGCAGTTCACGGTCTGGACCGGCATTAGCTACAGCTTCTGATGATTTGAATAAACGCCTCGCCAAGAGGCGTTTTTTTTACATTGCACCAATACAGCGCCCACAAATGGCGCAACCGGAGGCGTAATGAAAACCATTCAGTTTCGTGATGAATCACCTTTACCTGCTATTGGACAAGGCACCTGGTACATGGGCGAAAATGCGGCGCAACGCAATGCCGAAGTCGGCGCACTGCAGGCGGGTTTGGATCTTGGCCTCAAACTGATTGATACCGCCGAGATGTACGCAGAAGGCGGCGCAGAGGAGGTTGTGGGTGAGGCATTGCGCGGGCGCCGCGAGCAAGCCTGGTTGGTGTCAAAGGTCTATCCGTGGAACGCAGGTGAAATCGATGCCATTGACGCCTGTGAACGCAGTTTGCGGCGCTTGCAGACCGATTACCTTGATCTCTACCTGCTGCACTGGCGCGGCAATGTGCCGCTGGAAGAGACGGTGCGGGCCATGGAGATGCTGCAACAGCAGGGTAAAATTCGCCATTGGGGCGTGTCGAACTTCGATACCGAAGATATGCAAGAGTTGTGGGGTGAAGCGGGCGGAGAGGGCTGCTTAACCAATCAGGTGCTTTATCATCTGGCATCTCGTGGCATTGAATATGATCTGTTACCAACTTGTCAGCAACGCAGCGTGCCGATTATGGCCTATTGCCCGCTGGCACAAGCGGGACGCTTACGCCAGTCCCTGTTTGATGAGCCGCATCTCCAGCAGATTGCACAACAGAGGGGCATCAGTGTGGCGCAATTGCTGTTGGCATGGGTTATTCGCGACCAGGGTATTATCGCGATTCCTAAAGCCAGCAGCATCAAGCATGTGACGGAAAATGCCGCCGCCCTGAACGTTACGTTAACGGCAGAGGAGTTGACGATTATCGACCGGGCGTTTCCGGCACCGCAGCACAGGACCGGATTGGATGTGGTGTAGCGGCGCGAGTGCGCCGCAAAGACTTATTTGTTACGCACGCGCAGCGTGGTACCGAGACGTGCAGGGGATTCACCGGCGCTTTTCATCGGCTTATTAATGCGCGCCGTCTCCACGCAAACCATGGTTTTGTAGCCTTCGTTCGGCATATCCGCCATGCTGCATGACAGTTCCGGGCCCGGATTCCAGGTGACAACGTCACTTTGATAGTGATGATACACTTCGATTTGACGCTTGCCGCCTTTATCGTGGATCACGCTGCAATCTTCTGCAGCGGTGTGAATACGATCCACGCGGTCGGGATAGGTTTGTTTACCATCCGCTGAACTGCCCAAGGTATTTGCGTTCACTTTATCAATGTAACTATTGCCTAAGCCACTCACTTCAACCTGCGCGATGTCAGCAATCTGGAAGTAGGTATGCAGCGCGGCGGTGGCTTCATAATCGCCCCAGGCTTCAAGCTCTATTTCGCAGTGTTCGGCGATACGGAAGCGGGCGAGCAGGGTGAAATCGTGCGGCCAGAGCTTTTTGGTCTGGGCATTACTCTCCAGCGTGAAGGTCAGCATCACCGCATCTTCGTTCTCATCGTGCGCGGTGAGTGTCCATGGCTGATTACGTGCAAAGCCATGCGCAGGTTCGCCAGCCGGGCCAAACCACGGCCAGCAGACAGGTACGCCACCGCGAATTGCCTTGCCCGTAGTGAAGGGCGTCTTCTCACTGAGCCAGATTACCGGTTGCTGCCCACTCGGTTGCCAGGAGAGCAGATGAGCGCCTTGCAGTGCGATGGCGGCACGCACCTTAGGATGGCTGATCACCACAATCGGCAAGTCACCCAGTTGGCGCTGTGACAGGTAAGGGGTGATCTGATTCACCACCGGCAAAGCATAAATTTTATCTTGCATCGTCAGACCTTCTCTTCTTCCAAATGAAAAAAAAGGGGCGACCGAAGTCACCCCTTGTCTGTTTCGCTAGTTGCTTACTTAGCAGCAACCAGTGCAATCAGATCCAGAACTTTGTGTGAGTAGCCAGTTTCGTTGTCGTACCATGAAACCAGTTTCACGAAGTTGTCGTTCAGTGCGATACCGGCTTTAGCATCGAATACTGAAGTCAGGGTTTCGCCGTTGAAGTCGGTAGATACGACGTCGTCTTCGATGTAACCCAGAACGCCTTTCATCTTGCCTTCAGATTCAGCTTTGATAACGGCACAGATTTCTTTGTAAGTTGCTGGTTTTTCCAGACGAACAGTCAGGTCAACAACAGACACGTTCGGGGTAGGAACGCGGAACGCCATACCAGTCAGTTTACCGTTCAGCTCTGGCAGAACCACGCCAACTGCTTTCGCAGCACCGGTAGATGAAGGGATGATGTTCTGAGCTGCGCCACGGCCGCCGCGCCAGTCTTTGTGAGACGGGCCATCAACAGTTTTCTGCGTTGCGGTAGTTGCGTGAACGGTGGTCATCAGGCCTTCAACGATACCGAAGTGATCGTTGATAACTTTAGCCAGTGGAGCCAGGCAGTTAGTGGTGCAAGATGCGTTAGAAACGATATCCTGGCCTTGGTATTTGTCGAAGTTTGCACCGCGAACAAACATTGGGGTCGCATCTTTAGATGGACCAGTCAGAACAACTTTCTTCGCGCCAGCCTGAATGTGTTTACGAGCGGTTTCGTCGGTCAGGAAGATACCGGTTGCTTCAGCAACAACGTCAACACCCACTTCATCCCATTTCAGGTTAGCCGGGTCTTTCTCAGCGGTAACACGGATTTTCTTGCCGTTAACAATCAGCGCGCCGTCTTTAACTTCTACGGTGCCGTCGAAACGACCGTGCGTAGAGTCATACTTCAGCATATAAGCCATGTAATCCGCGTCGAGCAGGTCGTTGATTGCAACGATTTCGATGTCAGAACGCTGCTGTGCAGCACGGAAAACGATGCGACCGATACGGCCAAAACCGTTGATACCTACTTTGATAGTCATATATTCCACCAGCTATTTGTTAGTGAATAAAAGGTTGGCTGTAAAATTACAAAAACCTTACCAGGCGTCAAGCGGAATCGTGTCAATTGTTGCGACAGGTCAATTCCAACGCCAGGAATAATTCGTTGCGCAATCGCTTACGCAGCACCCTTATTGCGCGCCTATGTTACGCCGAATACCGACCGAAAAGGGATGACTTTTGCAAAGGGTGATCGACGTCACAATTTTGCGCTGTGGCAGTCGTGTCGAATGGGTTCGCACGAAAAAAGACCATGAAGATGTTGTTCGTTTGTTAGAATACTAGTCGATTTTTACAGAATGACACTCCGGAACTCAAAATGGCTAAAGACACCGCACCCGAGGCAAAAATCGCGCAGCTTTCAGAGATG
Source organism: Pantoea sp. CFCC18177 (assembly GCF_059412425.1). Classification (NCBI taxonomy): domain Bacteria; kingdom Pseudomonadati; phylum Pseudomonadota; class Gammaproteobacteria; order Enterobacterales; family Erwiniaceae; genus Pantoea; species Pantoea sp. CFCC18177. The sequence continues at coordinate 309,229 of NZ_JBNBPL010000001.1, read as the reverse complement.
CAGCGTTATGTCACTCAGCATCGCGGCACGGAACCGCCTTTCAGTGGCGCACTGCTGCATAACAAGCAGGAAGGCATTTACCACTGCTTAGTGTGCAACTCACCTCTGTTTCTCTCCGACTCCAAATACGATTCAGGCTGTGGCTGGCCAAGCTTCTATCAGCCTTACAGTGATGATGCTATCCGTTATCTGGAAGATGATTCGCATGGCATGCACCGTGTGGAAATTCGTTGTGGCAATTGCGATGCACATCTCGGCCATGTCTTCCCGGATGGCCCACAGCCTACCGGTGAGCGTTATTGCGTTAACTCCGCATCGCTAAGCTTTAGCGATGAGCAGGGCAATCAGCAAGAGGGCTGAGCATGAAACAAGAACTGGAAGCGATGCTGGCAGCGATGACGCCGGAAGTTTACGAGCGTTTGGCCAGTGCCGTGGAAACTGGCAAATGGCCGGATGGTGTGGCGTTAACGCCGGAACAACGTGAAAACTGTCTGCAGCTGGTGATGCTGTGGCAGGCGCGTCATAACGACGATCCACAGCATATGACCATCGGCAAGGGTGGTGAAATGGTGATGAAGTCGAAAAAGCAGTTGAAGGAAGATTTCGGCATTGAATCGGAAGTGACACGCATCAACCTGCACTGACAGGCAAATGGGCTGGTTTTCACCAGCCCATTTTTCAGATTATTACCGCACCCTGTGCTTCCATTTGGGCGATGGCAATTTCACTGTCATCTGGATTGAGGTTCACGCCACGGCAACCCTCTTTTACCACTTCAACGTTGTAACCCAATTCCAGCGCATCCAGCACGCTGTACTTCACGCAGTAATCGGTGGCAAGACCCAGCACCACCAGGTCGCTGATGTTCCGTTCACGTAGCCAGCTGTCCAGCTCAGTTTTACGGCGATGGCCGTTGTCAAAGAATGCGCTGTAACTGTCCACCTCGACGTCACCGCCTTTGTGGAACACCGCGTCAATCAGGCTACGGTCCAGCTCGGGATGAAAATCGGCACCGACAGAGTTTTCAACCCCATGATCGGGCCACCAGATCTGTGCCAGACCGTTTAACTCACCCAAGGTGTAAACCGGTTCGCCTGATACTGAGGCGAAGCTGCCATGATTGGCTGGGTGCCAGTCCTGTAATGCCACAACGCATTCACCCCGATCACGGAATTCACGTGCGTAACGATTGGCAACGGCAACCGTTTGATCACCTTCACGCACCGCCATAGGGCCGCCGGGGCAAAAATCGTTCTGAATATCGATGATTATCAATGCCCGCTTCATTACATCTCGCTCCGTATCAGTCGTCGGTCAATTCGCCGCGTAAATTCTGTTGCATTTTGGCACGAATTTCAGTGCTGGTGAGATTTTGGCTCAACAAAAAGTGCAGTTTTGTTAACGTAGCCTCAACAGTGAGGTCAAAACCACTGATGACGCCTGCATGCTCAAGTGCGTTACCGGTGGCGTAGCCGCCCATATTCACTTTGCCGGACATGCACTGCGTGAGGTTCACTACCACAATGCCGCGATCGCTGGCCTGATGAAGCTCAGCCAAAAACTCGGCGTTTTGCGGCGCATTTCCCACGCCATAGGAGCGAAGAATCAATGCTTTCACCGGCTGGCGCAGGAAATTGCGCACCACATCCGCGGAGATGCCCGGATAAATGGTGACCACACCGATGGGCTGCGGCGTAATGGGATGCACGATCAGGTCGCCTTTGCCTTGCGGTGCCGCAGGGGTATTCAGCTTGCGAATGTGAATGCCGGCTTCCAGCAGCGGTGACAGGTTAGGTGAAGCAAATGCATTAAAGCCATCGGCGTGGGCTTTGGTGGTTCGGTTGCCGCGGAACAGCGTGTTGTTAAAGAACAGCGCGACTTCACTAATGGGATAATTCGCCGCGACATACAACGAATTGAGCAGGTTCTGTTGGCCATCTGAGCGCAACTCAGCCAATGGAATCTGTGAACCGGTAACGATGACGGGTTTGGACAGATTTTCCAGCATGAAAGATAACGCCGAGGCGGTAAACGCCATGGTATCGGTGCCATGCAGGATCACGAAGCCATCATACTGGTCATAGTTCTGCTTGATATCGTCAGCAATCGATTGCCAATCCGCTGGCGTCATGTCTGACGAGTCCATCAAAGGATGATATTCGTGGATGGTAAAATTCGGCATCTCAGGCCGATGGAACTCTGGCATGTTCGCCAGTTGCTGCTGCAGATGACCGGAAACCGGAATGTAGCCCTGAGCAGAGCGTTGCATACCGATAGTACCGCCCGTGTAGGCTACGTAGATGTTTTTCTTTTGCATGAGGAACTCAGACTTGCCGTAAAACGCGCAGTATAAGGGGATTAACAGCGAAAAGCAGCCCGACCAGCGGCCGGGCTGTAAAGATTAACGTACGTTGCCGCAATTCAGGCAGAACGCGTAACGATTTTGTGGATCGTTAAGGTTATTCATCAAACCTGGCTGATCTTTCACTGCGCTCATCACATCCAGCATTGGCGCAGGCAGCCACACTTTGAGTGCAGCAGGCAGCATGGCTTGAGCCGACGCGTTCATCTGATTGAGCAGCAAATCGATCATGCCTGGATCATCCTGATACCAGCTCAGTTGTGGCTTAGCGACTTTTGCCAACTCGGCGGCTTTCGCCACGGCGTCGTCAAAATCACCCAGTGCATCGACTAAACCATTGGCTTTCGCATCGCTACCCGTCCAGACGTGACCTTGCGCGATAGCATTGATCTGCTCAGGTGTCTTATGGCGCGATGTCGCCACCAGGCCAACAAAGTTGCGATAACCGTTCTCAATGGTCAGTTGCATCAATTGCTGCACTTCAGTCGGCAAGGCTTTGGTGGTCGCCACGTCAGCCAGCGGGGAAGTGGCGACGCCGTCGGTGTGCACACCAATGCTGCTCAGGCTGTTCTCGACGGTGTTGATCACCCCGAAAATGCCGATCGATCCGGTGAGCGTGCTCGGTGCTGCCACGATGTAATCCGCTGGCGTTGAGATCCAATAGCCGCCTGAAGCCGCCATACCGCCCATGGAAACCACCACCGGTTTGCCGGCATCATGCGCGGCGGCCAGCTCTTCACGAATCGCTTCTGAGGCGGAAACGCTGCCGCCTGGGCTGTTCACGCGCAGGACAATGGCTTTGATTTTCGGATCGAGGCGTGCATCACGAATCTGTGACGCGGTGGTATCGCCGCCCACGTTGCCCGCCGTCTCTTCTCCATCCATGATGGCGCCGCTGGCGAAGATCACGGCAATATTGCCATCCTGATCCTGCTGCGGCTGTTTCACGGTGTAATCATAAATGCTGACGTTGCGATAATCGTTATTGGCCTTATCCCAACCGAAGGTTTTCACCAACTCCTGGTCTGCGGCAGCACGGCTATCCAGTACATCAACCAGTTTATTGTTCAGTGCATACTTGGCGGTATCACCATCGACAGCCTGCAAGCCGCTAATGATGCCTGCTGCGCCAGGGAAGAGTTGGTCTGGCGTGATCTGGCGGTTGGCGGCAACGGTGTTCAGGTAGTTCTGCCACAGCTGACCTATCCAACGACCATCGGCATCACGGGCTTCGGGTGACATATCATCACGCAGGAAGGGCTCAACGGCGGATTTATAGGTCCCGACGCGGAAGACGTGTGAGTTGACCTTTAACTTCTCCAGTAAGGATTTGTAATACAGGCCGTTGGTGGCGAAGCCGTGCAGATCAACCGTACCTTGCGGTGACAGGTAGATTTTGGTCGCATAGCTGGCGATGTAATATTGCGCCTGGCTGTAGCTATCACCAATCGCATAGATGGGTTTGCCCGTATCGCGGAATTCACGCAGTGCTTTGCCCACATACTGCAGCGACGGTTGATCGCCCCCGGCGAAGTCACGCAAGTCCAGCACGATGCCGGTAATGTTCTTGTCGGTCTTCGCCTGACGAATCGCATCCACCACATCGAACAAAGAGTTTTCCTGCAAGCGGTCGCTGCTGGCACCCAACAGCTGACGACTGATGCGGCTCAGACGATTGCTGACGGAAGGCTTATCCACCAGTACACCGCTTAAATCAACTTTCAGCGCACCTTGTTGCACGGGCTCACTGCTGCTGGCGCTGGAAAGCTGTAACCAGATGCCAACGCCAGCCAGAATCAGAACAATAAGGAATAAATTAAGAATAAATTCCCGAATGAAATTTAACACCCGCCAGCTCCAGCGGAACAGACCGGCAATAATTCGCCACAATGTGCGCATAAACTCTCCATATTCACGTAACAGGGCAGTCGCCACGCGCTCTGCCCCGATGTTGGCTTCATCCTAAAGAGCGGCGTGCGAAATGTCAGCAGGAAATCGCGCCAGACTGTTACAAAAGATCGCGCTGTGCCAGGATTAGCCGACGCTTTTTATTCACGGGAGAATAATCATGGATGCATTGGATTTATTAGTTAACCGTCGTTCAGCATCACGCCTTGCAGAACCGGCACCCGCAGGTGAGGCGCTGCAAAACATTTTGCATGCAGGATTACGCGCGCCAGATCACGGCACACTGCAGCCCTGGCGTTTCATCATTGTTGAGAATGAGGGTCGTGAACGTTTCGCTAAGCTGCTGGAGCAGGCAGCGCGCGACACTCATCAGGATGATAAAGCCATCGAAAAGGCGGCATCGGCCCCATTCAGAGCACCGATGATCATTACTGTGGTGGCGCGCTGTGAAGAACATGCCAAGGTGCCGCACTGGGAACAGTTGGTGTCAGCGGGCTGCGCGGTGATGGCGATGCAGATGGCGGCAGTAGCGCAGGGCTTTAACGGTATCTGGCGCAGCGGCCCCTGGACCGATAATGTGGCTGTTCGTGAAGCCTTTGGCTGCCGTGAGCAAGACGCGATTGTGGGTTTCCTTTACCTCGGCACGCCACAGCTTAAAGCCAACACCACCGTGGTGGCACCCGATACGGCACAATTTGTCAGTTATTTCTGACAGACAACAGCGGGTTTCTGCTGCAGGGTGAGCGCGGTTGCAAAGATTGCACACCGCGTGTGCGAAAGATCGAGGTTAGGTCGCGCAACACTTACCACCGGCTGGCAGCCAGGCTAACATAACGCCTTCTGTACAGCGCATAAGGAACCCGCCATGAGTGAACCGCTTCGTTTGACGCAATACAGCCATGGGGCTGGCTGCGGCTGCAAAATATCTCCGCAGGTGCTGGAAACCATTCTACGCAGTGAGCTGACGCCTTTTCACGATCCACAACTGCTAGTGGGCAATGAAACCCGTGATGATGCCGCCGTCTACGATCTGGGTAACGGTACGGCGGTGGTCAGCACCACCGATTTCTTCATGCCTATCGTGGACGATCCTTACACGTTTGGCCGTATCGCGGCCACCAATGCCATCAGTGATATCTATGCCATGGGCGGTAAACCGATCATGGCGATTGCGATCCTCGGATGGCCGATAAACGTCCTCAGCCCTGAGGTGGCGCAACAGGTGATTGAAGGTGGACGAGCGGCGTGCCAGGCGGCAGGTATTGCGCTGGCGGGTGGGCACTCTATTGATGCGCCAGAACCGATCTTTGGTCTGGCTGTCACCGGGATCGTTGATGTGGCGCGCGTGAAGAAGAACAGCGCGGCATTGGCGGGTTGTCAGCTTTTCCTGACCAAGCCACTGGGCATTGGTATCCTGACCACCGCGGAGAAAAAAGGGCTGCTGCGTCCTGAGCATCAGACGCTGGCGGCAGAGGTGATGTGTCAGCTGAATAGCGCTGGCGCAGAGTTTGCGAAACTGGCCGGCGTCAGTGCCATGACGGACGTCACCGGTTTTGGTTTGCTGGGCCACCTGAATGAAATTTGCCAGGGTTCTGGCTTACGAGCGGAAGTGGTGGTCGCGCAGGTTCCGCGGTTACCTGGCGTGGATGATTACATCGTGTTAGGCGCGGTGCCTGGCGGTACTGAGCGCAATTTCGCCAGCTATGGTGCGCATATTTCCCCAATGGATCAGGCCACGCGTGCATTACTGTGTGACCCACAAACTTCAGGTGGACTGCTGGTGGCGGTGCAACCCAGCGAGGTGGACGCTTTCCAGCGTTGTGCTGCATTAGCCGGCGTGCAGGCGACAGCAATAGGTGCGCTGTTTGCTGCTGATCATGCTCATCCACTCATTATAGTCGTGAACTGACGTTAAAGGATCGACGCCACACATGCGTTTGTTTATTGCCGAAAAACCCAGTCTGGCGCGCGCCATTGCTGATGTCCTGCCAAAACCGCATCGTCGCGGTGATGGTTTTATTGCCTGTGGTAATGACCAGATGGTGACCTGGTGTGTGGGTCATCTGCTTGAACAGGCGCAGCCAGAAAGCTACGACAGCCGTTATGCCCGCTGGAATCTGGCTGATCTGCCGATCATCCCGGAAAAGTGGCGCCTGCAGCCGCGCCCCTCGGTGGCGAAGCAGCTCAAGGTGATTGAAGGCTTGCTGCAACAGGCAACTGAAGTGGTCCACGCCGGTGACCCGGACCGTGAAGGCCAGTTGCTGGTGGATGAAGTGCTGGATTATTTGCAGTTGCCGCCGGAAAAACGGCAAAAAGTTCAACGCTGCCTGATAAACGATCTTAACCCGGCAGCAGTGGAGCGTGCGGTAGGGCGTCTGCGTGAAAACCGTGAGTTCATCCCGCTGTGTGTCTCTGCGCTGGCCCGTGCCCGCGCGGACTGGCTCTATGGCATCAATATGACGCGTGCCTGGACACTGCTAGGGCGTAATGCCGGTTACGATGGTGTCTTATCGGTGGGGCGCGTGCAGACACCCGTGCTGGGGCTGGTAGTGCGTCGTGATGAAGAGATCGAGAACTTTATCCCGAAAGATTATTTTGAAGTGAAGGCGCACATCGTCACGCCGAAAGATGAGCGCTTTATTGCCACCTGGGTGCCCAGTGATGCCTGTGAACCCTGGCAGGATGATGAAGGCCGCCTGCTGCATCGCCCATTGGCCGATCACGTATTAGAGCGCATCAATGGCAAGCCGGCGCTGGTGACTGGCTACAACGATAAACGCGAGTCGGATACGGCGCCGCTGCCGTTTTCACTCTCCAGCCTGCAAATCGAGGCGGCTAAGCGCTTTGGTTTGAGTGCGCAGAACGTGCTGGATTGCTGTCAGCGTTTGTATGAAACCCACAAGCTGATTACCTATCCCCGTTCTGACAGCCGCTATTTACCGGATGAACACTTTGCGGGCCGCCACGCGGTGCTGAACGCCATTCAGGCGCATCAACCCAACCTGACGCCGCCAGCGGACTTCAATCCCGATCAGAAAAATCGCTGCTGGGACGATAAAAAAGTCGATGCTCACCACGCCATCATTCCCACGGCGCGTGCCAGTAAAGTCAATCTGACGGAAAACGAAGCTAACATTTACGGTTTAGTCGCGCGTCAGTATCTGATGCAGTTTTGCCCTGATGCGATATTCCGTAAATGCGTCATTGACCTCGATATTGGCGGCGGTAAGTTTATCGCCAAAGCCCGTTTTCTGGCTGAAGCCGGATGGCGCGCTTTGCTGGGCAGCAAAGAGCGGGATGAAGAGAATGACGGAACGCCGCTGCCGGTAGTGAGTAAAGGCGATGAGCTGTTGTGCGAGCGCGGTGAAGTGTTGGCAAAGCAGACACAGCCGCCGCGCCCCTTCACGGATGCCACGCTGTTATCCGCGATGACCGGCATCGCGCGTTTTGTACAGGATAAAGAATTAAAGAAAGTGCTGCGTGCGACCGATGGTTTAGGAACGGAAGCGACGCGCGCGGGCATTATCGAATTGTTGTTCCGTCGAACATTTCTGGTCAAAAAAGGCCGCTATATTCATTCAACGGAAGCGGGAAGGGCGTTGATTCATGCCTTACCTGAAATGGCGGCGCGACCGGACATGACAGCGCATTGGGAATCGACATTGACTCGTATCAGTGAGAAAGCCTGCCGTTACGATGAGTTTATGCAGCCGCTGGTCAGCACCTTGATTGGGTTGATTGGCGAAGCGCGCCAGCGACCGTCATTACAGTCGTTTAGAGGCATTGCCGCACCGGCAGGCAAGCGTAAAGCGAAACCGAAATCGACCCGGCGTAAAACCAAGGAGACAGAGTGATGCGTTATGCTCTCGTAGTGCTGAGCCTGATGGTGATGTGCAGCACGGCTGCACAAGCCAACCGCCAGCCGGAAAGAAGCATGGGAAATACTGATGTGGTGGTGGATATGCCACCGGAAGTCTGGACGCAGGGACAGAACACTCAGCAGAGCAACTGCATGCAGTGCTGTACTTATGAAAACCGCAGTTATTCGGAAGGTGCAGTGGTAAAAGCAGAAGGTGTGCTGTTGCAATGCGGGCGCGATGAGAAAGTACTGGGAACCAACCCGCTGATCTGGAAAATCATCAAATAAAAGCGCGTGGCGTTAGGCGCCACGCAGCTTCATCACAGTTTAAATGTTGACCACACTGGCGCGTGATCTGACGGTTTTTCCATGCTGCGGATGTCGTAATCGATCCCACTCTCAATGCAACGCGAGGCCAGCGGCTGGCTGGCCAGCAGCAGATCGATACGCAGACCGCGGTTGTCATCGAATCCTTTAGAACGGTAATCGAACCACGAGAAGCGATCGTTGGTATCGGGGTATTTGTCACGCCAGGTATCAACCAAGCCCCAGTTCATCAGGCGATCCATCCACTCACGCTCTTCTGGCAGGAATGAACATTTACCGGTGCGCAACCAGCGTTTGCGGTTGTCTTCGCCAATGCCAATATCCAGATCGGTGCTGCTGATGTTCATATCACCCATGATCAGCACCGGTTTATCGACGGCCAGCTGCTGCTCAAGATAATCTTGTAGATCGCGATAAAACTTCTCTTTCGCCGGGAATTTGGTCGGGTGGTCGCGGCTCTCACCTTGCGGGAAATAGCCGTTAATCACGGTAATGTCGCCGATTGGACTCGGGATTTCCGCCATGATTAAGCGGCGTTGTGAATCCTCATCATCACCGGGAAAACCACGGCGTACAGAGACAGGTTGCTGCTTAGTGAGCAACGCCACACCGTAATGGCCTTTCTGGCCGTGATAAAAGACGTTGTAACCCAGTTTGCTGACATCTTCGAGCGGGAACATGTCGTCATGAACTTTGGTTTCTTGCAGGCCGATAACGTCCGGCTGATGCTGCTCAACCAGCGCTTCAAGCTGATGAGGGCGAGCGCGCAAGCCGTTGATGTTGAAAGAGATGAATTTCATTTCGCTGCCATTTTTTTCCGCAAAAGTATGCCGGGATGGTAACGAGTTTTCGCTTAAAAGTCATGGATTGGATCGGAAGGTAGTCTCACTGCGTTCGACTCGAACCTTCGGTCGAAGCTTCTCATCCTTCTCAAGTGCTTTATGTGAGAGTTTGTAGCTGATTAGGAATGGGAGAATATTGGATGGTGGCGGGAGAAGGATTCGAACCTTCGAAGTCGATGACGGCAGATTTACAGTCTGCTCCCTTTGGCCGCTCGGGAATCCCGCCTGGGATATAAAGCTCTTAACGATTCAGGCAAGGAGTTAATTCAGATGGTGGCGGGAGAAGGATTCGAACCTTCGAAGTCGATGACGGCAGATTTACAGTCTGCTCCCTTTGGCCGCTCGGGAATCCCGCCACTGGCCTGAATTAAAGTGCCTGAAAGCGGGGCGCATCATACCAAATGCGCTCTGACTGTAAAGCGCTGAAAACGAAATTATGAATCGTTTGACCACTTTTCACGCGTGGCGCTGAAGAGTTGCACAATTCAGCGCCGCACAGATTAAAGAATGATGGTGCGGTTGCCGTAAACGAACACCCGCTGACCCAGCACTTTATACAGTGCACGGCTCAATACATTCTTCTCAACATCACGTCCGGCACGCATCATCTCTTCTGCGGTATAGCTGTGATCGACATTGATGACGTCCTGCATAATGATTGGACCTTCATCAAGGTTATCATTCACATAGTGTGCCGTTGCGCCAATGATCTTCACGCCGCGCTCATACGCCTGGTGGTAAGGACGAGCGCCGATGAACGCGGGCAGGAACGAGTGGTGAATATTGATGATCTGATTCGGGTAACGCTGCACAAAGGCCGGCGTCAGCACACGCATATATTTCGCTAACACGACGTAATCCGGTTGGTAACGATCGATTTCGTCACCCATGCGATTGTCGTGCTCTTCACGGGTTAATCCTTCGTGGCTCACCAGCACGAACGGAATATCGAAACGCTCGACCAGTGAACGCAAGGTTTCATGGTTACCGATGACCGCGGCGATCTCCATATCGAGACCCCCAAAGGCGCTTTTCATCAGTAAATCACCCAGGCAGTGCGCTTCTTTGGTGACCAGAATTACCACGCGGCGGCGTCCTGCGCTCTGCAGTTCACGCACCGAGCCAGCTGGCAGCGCGCTGTCGAGATCGGCCAGCAAGGTGTTGTCGTTGAAAATCCCTTCAAGCTCTGTGCGCATGAAAAAGCGCCCGGTACGGTGATCGACAAACTCATTGTTCTGCACAATGTTCAGTTCGTGCTTGTAGCAAATGTTGGTGATCTTAGCGATCAGCCCTTTTGCATCAGGGCAAATGGTTCGTAAAACTTTTCGTTGCGTGTTTGGCGCTTGCATCTCGATCAGAGTCCTGTCAAAGCGATGAATGGTAAAGCCGTTGTGCATCTGTCCAGATTAGCCACAACATTTTTTGTATTTTTTATCGGAGCCACAAGGACAGCGATCGTTACGCCCTAATTCCGGCGTTGTACCGTCTACATAGTACCAGCGTTGATCCTCACGAAGAAAGCGTGAACATTCATAGATGGCTGAAGTCCGCTCTTTTTCGCGGTAACGCGCAAAAAAGGTCACAAAGGCTTCATTAACATGGTTTCCATTAATACAACGGGTTACATTCAGACCCAGCCATTCGGTGTTGGAAAAACTTTCGGATAATAGCGTCTCAAGGTCAGCCACGCGCTGACTGGAGTGCCAGGTCGATGCCAGATAGGCGGCATTTTTCTCAACATAGGCGGTATAACGTGACCGCATCAATTGTTCAGCGCTGGTGGGGATATCATGGCCACTCAGAAAGGGTTGGCAACATGAGCTATACTGCTTTCCGCTGCAGCAGGGGCACTTTTCGGACACGTCATCTCCTGTGAGTGATTAAACTAAATTAACGTGTGCGCTATGGTAGCCGACTGCTGAGTGTGATGCTACGTACCAGATGAATCACGAGGTGCGATGAGAAAGGTAAGAATTGGGCTGGCTCTGGGTTCAGGTGCTGCCAAAGGCTGGGCGCATATAGGTGTTATCAATGCTTTAGAGCGCGCCGGGATTGAAGTTGACGTGGTTGCTGGCTGTTCTGTCGGTGCTTTAGTGGGATCAGCTTACGTGAATGGCCGACTCGGTCTGATGGAGAAATGGGTCAGTGCATTCCGTTATTGGGACGTCATCCGCTTAATGGATCTCTCCTGGCAGCGCGGAGGATTGTTACGCGGCGACCGCGTGTTTAGCCATATTCGCCAGTTGATTCCCAATGAATTTATCGAAGGGTGCGACAAACCTTTTGGTGTTGTCGCGTCAAATTTAAGTACCGGGCGTGAGCTATGGTTAACGGAGGGTGATCTCCACCAGGCGGTTCGCGCGTCATGCAGCATGCCAGGCCTGTTACCTCCGGTTAGCTACAATGGTTACTGGCTGGTGGATGGTGCGGTGGTGAATCCGGTGCCGATTTCGCTCACGCGTGCACTCGGCGCTGACATTGTTATCGCGGTTGATCTACAACATGACGCGCATTTGATGCAGCAGGATCTGTTGTCGGTCACGCCACAAAGCGGTGAAGAAGAAGCCGCCGCTGAAGCCCTCAGTTGGGGCAAGAAACTGCGCCAGCGCATTCTGGGATTGACGCATCGCCGGGCCAATCAAACGCCGGGTGCGATGGAGATTATGTCAACCTCGATCCAGATACTGGAAAACCGTTTGAAGCGTAATCGCATGGCAGGGGATCCGCCGGATGTCCTGATCCAACCGTTTTGTCCGCAGATATCCACATTGGATTTTCATCGTGCAGAAGAAGCCATCGCGGCAGGTAAAGCCGCTGTTGAGAAAAAAATGGATGAACTATTACCGCTGGTCCGTGGCAGATAATCAGGTTGTTCATTCACAGCTTTTGCGACTTCAGTCAATTCTGAAAGGCGCAACTGCGTTTTATGAACCACTATTGAAATATCTGGTACACAGGGGGAGAGAATGGAAAAGCCACTAATCGGCAAAAAAATACTCATTGTCGAAGATGAGGTCGTTTTCCGTTCATTACTGGACAACATGCTGGCGGGTCTGGGCGCCAGTACGCTGGAAGCCGGCGATGGCCTGGATGGCTTAACGCTGCTGTCAGCGCAGGCGGTGGATCTGGTGATTTGCGATTTGGAAATGCCGCGTATGGGCGGCATTCAGTTTGTTGAGCGCATCCGCAGTCGCGGCAATAGCGTCCCTATCTTGATCATTTCCGCCACGCAGAATATGGCCGACATTGCGCATGTGCTGCGGCTTGGCGTGCAGGATGTGTTGCTTAAACCTCTTAAAGACCTCGAACGTTTCCGTGAAGCGGTTTATGAATGTCTTTATCCTTCGATGTTCACCTCAAAAGTTGAAGAAGATGAACAGTTGTTCCAGGACTGGGACGCGCTGGTCCGCGATCCGCTAGCCGCGTCTAAACTGCTCAAACAGTTGCAGCCTCCAGTGCAACAAACCATTGCCAACTGCCGGATTAATTATCGTCAACTGACGATGGCGGAGCAGCCGGGTCTGGTGCTGGATATTGCTGCGCTATCGGACAAGGATCTCGCCTTCTACTGCCTGGACGTCACCCGCGCGGGTGATAACGGCGTACTGGCGGCATTGTTGTTGCGCGCATTGTTCAATGGATTGTTACAGGAACAACTTTCTGGGCAGAATCAACGTCTGCCAGAACTGAACGGCTTGCTCAGGCAGGTCAACATGCTGCTGCGTCAGGCCAATCTCAGTGGGCAGTTCCCATTACTGGTCGGTTACTACCATCGTCAGCTGAAAAATCTGATTCTGGTCTCCGCTGGACTTAACGCAACGTTGCACATCAACACCCACCAGATTCAACTCAGTAATGGCGTGCCGCTTGGTACTATGGGCAGCACGCACCTCAATCAAATCAGCCAACGTGCCGATGCCTGGCAATGCCATGTGTGGGGCGCGGGCGGCAGGCTTCGCCTGATGCTTTCGGCTGAAGAATAAGCGGTTGGATTTATATTTTTCGCGGGTTGGAGACAGGGCCAAGGGTAAGCTTTACACTTGGGTAATAGTCTTAAATTCCGCGGATTAACTCCATCCAGGATAAATCCGTCTGATAGTAACTGATATACTCATTTCGTTTTTAAACCGACATATCAAGTATTAACTTGAACGGCCTATGAAGAGAGGTATTTAGATGTCTGCCTATAAGTCTAAAGTAAAAAAAGCGGTAATCCCGGTTGCGGGTCTGGGTACGCGTATGCTGCCTGCTACCAAAGCTATTCCAAAAGAGATGTTACCGCTGGTCGATAAGCCGCTGATCCAATATGTCGTGAATGAGTGTATTGCTGCGGGCATTAATGAGATTGTGCTGGTCACCCACTCATCTAAAAACGCCATCGAAAACCATTTTGATACCAGTTTCGAACTGGAATCTATGCTGGAAAAACGCGTTAAGCGTCAGTTGCTGGATGAAATCCAGTCTATCTGCCCACCACACGTCACCATCATGCAGGTTCGTCAGGGTATTGCAAAAGGCCTGGGCCACGCAGTGATGTGTGCACATCCACTGGTGGGTGATGAGCCAGTTGCGGTCATCCTGCCGGATGTGATTATTGATGAATACGAATCCGATCCTACTAAAGACAACCTGGCAGAAATGCTGGCGCGTTATGAAGAAAGCGGTCGTAGTCAAATCATGGTTGAGCCAGTAGCCGACGTGACCGCTTACGGTGTAGTTGACTGCAAAGGTGCCGACCTTGCCCCAGGCCAGAGCGCGCCAATGGTGGGTGTCGTTGAGAAGCCGAAAGCGTCTGAAGCACCTTCCAACCTCGCGGTTGTCGGTCGCTATGTGCTGTCAGCGGATATCTGGCCGCTGTTGGCAAAAACCCCTCCGGGCGCAGGTGGCGAAGTTCAGCTGACTGACTCCATCGCCATGCTGATGGAAAAAGAGACCGTAGAAGCTTACCACCTGACCGGTGTGAGCCATGACTGCGGTAACAAACTGGGTTATATGCAAGCTTTTGTTGAGTACGGTGTACGTCATCCGGTGCTGGGTAAAGACTTTACTCAATGGCTTGAAGGCGCGGTAGGCAACAAAAAGTAATTCATTAAACACAGGATAATTCAATGAAAGTCACTGTATTTGGTATCGGCTATGTCGGTCTGGTTCAGGCTGCAGTGTTAGCTGAAGTCGGACATGACGTTCTCTGTATTGATGTCGATGAAAAGAAAGTCGAAAACCTGAAAAAAGGCCATATTCCGATTTTCGAACCGGGTTTGACGCCGCTGGTGATGTCTAACTATGAAGCGGGCCGCCTGAAGTTCAGCACCAATGCAGAAGAGGGTGTTAACCACGGCGTGATGCAATTTATTGCAGTGGGAACCCCGCCGGATGAAGACGGTTCTGCCGATCTGAAATATGTGACTGCAGTTGCGCGCACCATTGCCGCGCACATGAGCGATCATAAAGTCGTTATCGACAAATCCACAGTGCCTGTCGGGACGGCGGATCGCGTGCGTGCAGTGATGACAGAAACATTGCAAAAACGTGATGTTAACATCCCGTTTGATGTGGTTTCTAACCCTGAATTCCTCAAGGAAGGGGCTGCAGTAAACGATTGTATGCGTCCTGAGCGTATTGTCGTGGGTACCGATAACGATGATGTGGTTGAACTGCTGCGTGAACTCTACGAGCCGTTTAATCGTAATCACGACCGTATGATTTTGATGGATATCCGCAGTGCAGAGCTGACCAAGTACGCGGCAAACTGCATGCTGGCCACCAAAATCAGCTTTATGAACGAGATCTCAAACCTGGCAGAACGTCTGGGAGCCGACGTTGAGAAAGTGCGTCAGGGGATTGGATCGGATTCACGCATTGGTTACCACTTCATCTACCCTGGCTGTGGCTACGGTGGTTCGTGCTTCCCGAAAGACGTGCAGGCGCTGATTCGTACTGCTGAGTCTATTGGTTACACGCCGCGCCTGTTACAGGCGGTAGAAGATGTGAACGACTCGCAGAAAAACAAACTGCCAAGCTTTATCAAGCGCCATTTTGGCGACGATTTGCGCGGCAAGACGTTTGCACTGTGGGGACTGGCCTTCAAACCCAATACGGACGACATGCGTGAAGCCTCCAGCCGTGTGCTGATGGAAACGCTGTGGGAAGCGGGTGCGACTATTCAGGCATTTGACCCAGAAGCGATGGAAGAAGCCCAACGCATCTATGGTCATCGTGACGACCTGAAGCTGACGGGCACGAAAGAAGCTGCACTTCAGGGCGCAGATGGCTTAGTAATCTGTACTGAATGGCAGAATTTCCGTGCACCAGATTTCGACGTTATCAAAACCGCGTTAAAACAACCCGTGATTTTTGATGGTCGTAACCTGTATGATCCGGAACGTATCAGCAAACGCGGCTTTACTTATTATGCAATTGGCCGCGGAGCGTCAATCCAAATCGTAGAATAAATGAGGGAAGTATGAAGTTTCTGGTCACCGGCGCGGCAGGGTTTATTGGATTTCATGTAAGTCAGCGTTTGCTGGCCGCCGGTCACCAGGTTGTCGGTATAGACAACCTGAATGACTATTATGACGTCAGCCTTAAACAGGCTCGCCTGGATCAGATCCTTCAGCACCCTGAATTTATTTTCATCAAAATGGACCTGGCAGACCGCCAGGCCATTTCTTCTCTGTTTACCCAGCACGGCTTTGAGCGCGTTATTCATTTGGGTGCCCAGGCAGGGGTGCGTTATTCCATTGAAAACCCTCACGCCTATGCGGATGCCAATTTAATTGGCCATCTGAATATTCTGGAAGGCTGTCGTCACCATAAAATTGGCCACCTGCTTTATGCCTCATCCAGTTCCGTGTATGGACTGAATCGTAAAATGCCTTTTTCAACTGATGACTCAGTTGACCATCCTATTTCATTGTATGCGGCCACCAAAAAAGCTAATGAATTGATGTCGCATACCTATTCACATTTGTATCAGTTACCTACTACCGGTTTACGCTTCTTCACTGTTTATGGTCCATGGGGCCGTCCCGATATGGCGCTATTTAAGTTCACGCGTGCCATGCTGGCTGGTGAGCAAATTGATGTATATAACCGCGGGCAAATGACGCGTGACTTTACCTACATTGATGATATCGCTGAAGCGATTGTGCGCCTGCAAAACGTTATTCCGCAGGCCGACGAAAGCTGGACCGTAGAACAGGGCTCTCCTGCATCAAGTTCTGCACCTTATCGCGTCTACAATATCGGAAATAGCCAGCCAACCAGCCTGATGACCTATATCGAATCACTGGAGAAAGCGTTGGGTATTGAGGCGAACAAAAACATGCTGCCTATGCAACCGGGTGATGTGCCTGGCACCAGCGCCGATACGCAGCCGTTGTATGAGGCGATTAATTTCCGCCCGCAAACGGGTGTAGAGATTGGCGTACAAAACTTTGTGGATTGGTATCGCGATTTTTACCAGTAACAGCGCAGCATAAAAAAGGAAGCCAGTGGCTTCCTTTTTCTTACCCGGTGTAAAGTGAAACAGCGTTATTGCCTTTCACAATGCGAAGCTCTGGCGTGATTACAGCAGGAAATCGTCCAGTTGTTTGCCTTGTTCTTCGATGGCTTTTTTAATCACTGCTGGCGTGCGGCCCTGACCAGTCCAGGTACGGTTTTCACCGTTTTCATCAACATAGGAATATTTCGCTGGACGCGCAGCACGCTTGGCTTTTCCTGGTGCTTTGGTCTCTGACAGCGCCTGCAGCAATTCGTTTGGATCGATACCATCAGCAATCAGCATTTCACGGTATTGTTCCAGCTTGCGACTACGTTCTGCATTTTCCGCCTGTGCATGCGTCTCTTCTTCACGACGCTCATTCACCACAACTTCGAGTTTTTCCAGCATCTCTTCCAGTGTTTCCAGAGAGCATTCCCGAGCTTGCGCGCGCAATGTACGGATATTATTAAGAATTTTAAGTGCTTCGCTCATTGTCCTAATCTCAAAATATAATAAATGGGAATTGTTCTGCCGACTCATAATAGTGGGGCGAAAAAATAACTGCAATAGCCAGATTAAAATGTAAAACGTAAAGTAAAAGTCAGGAATGCCATTTTAAAGCGACCTGCAAAATATATTTAACTTTCTCTGTTTTTTTACCACCTTGATTTTTCCTGCTTCATAACAGTGCAATGCCCGAATCCTTACACTTAGCGGTAATAAAGTTGAATAAAATGTCAGCACACGACCTTCTTTGTCAAAACGTGCGGTTTAAGGCTGAGACTGAATCACTCAGTCATTAATGGCGTTAATTTGAACAAACGATAAAAATAATGCATCGCTACAGGATCGCGCGTTTATGGTAGACTGCGCGACATCTGAATTGCGCTGCGATGAGATTTTGCACATGGCTCAACTTTATTTTTATTACTCCGCAATGAACGCGGGGAAATCAACGGCTTTGCTACAGTCTTCCTATAACTACCAGGAGCGTGGCATGCGGACATTAGTGTATACCGCCGAGATAGATGACCGCTTTGGTGCGGGTAAGGTTAGTTCACGTATTGGTCTTTCGTCTCCCGCCTTTTTATATAACGCTCAAACGAAACTAGACCAGCAAATAGCGGATGAACACGCGAAGCAACCGGTTCATTGCGTTCTGGTTGATGAAAGCCAGTTCCTGACGCGTGAACAAGTAAGATCCTTGTCTGATGTGGTCGACAATATGGATATTCCGGTATTGTGTTATGGACTACGCACCGATTTTCGCGGAGAACTCTTCGTGGGGAGCCAATATTTGCTGGCGTGGGCGGATAAACTGGTTGAGCTAAAAACCATCTGCCATTGTGGTCGCAAAGCCAGTATGGTGTTGCGCCTGGATGCCAATGGAAAACCTTTCAGCGAAGGTGAGCAGGTGGTTATTGGTGGCAACGAACGCTATATTTCGGTGTGCCGTAAACACTATAAGCAAGCGATAGATGAAGGTTCGTTGAAAGCCATTTACGGCTCACACTCCTCTCCGGTTTGATCATGCCAACATAAAAAAACCCGCCGCAGCGGGTTTTTTATTTATGACAACTTATGCTTTCTTGGTTTTCTTCTCAACTTTCACCGCTTTCTCATCGACGAGTTCAGCAGTAGCGCTCTCTGACTCTGAGAATTCACGGCCGTAGAAGGTATCCAGCATGATTTGTTTCAGTTCAGCGATCAGTGGGTAGCGCGGGTTAGCACCGGTACACTGGTCATCAAAGGCATCGTCTGCCAGTTTATCGACTTTCGCCAGGAAGTCCGCTTCCTGTACGCCCGCTTCACGAATGGATGTTGGAATACCCAACTGGGTTTTCATCTCTTCCAGCCATGCCAGCAGTTTTTCAATTTTCTGTGCGGTGCGGTCACCTTCGGCGCTCAGGCCCAAGTGGTCGGCAATTTCCGCATAACGACGGCGAGCCTGTGGACGGTCATACTGGCTGAATGCCGTCTGCTTAGTTGGGTTATCATTCGCGTTATAACGGATGACGTTACAAATCAGCAGGGCGTTAGCCAGGCCATGTGGGATATGGAACTCTGAGCCCAATTTATGCGCCATTGAGTGACACACGCCCAGGAAGGCGTTAGCAAAGGCGATACCGGCAATGGTGGCCGCATTGTGCACACGCTCACGCGCAACGGGGTTTTTGGCACCTTCGCGATAGCTGGCTGGCAGGTTCTCTTTCAGCAGTTTCAACGCTTGCAGGGCTTGTCCGTCAGAGTACTCGTTGGCCAGTACTGAGACATAGGCTTCCAGTGAGTGGGTTACGGCATCCAGACCTCCAAATGCACAGAGGGAACGCGGCATATCCATGACTAAGTTAGCATCGACAATCGCCATGTCAGGCGTCAGGGCATAATCCGCTAATGGATATTTCTGACCGGTCGCATCGTCTGTGACCACCGCAAACGGAGTCACTTCTGAACCCGTGCCGGACGTGGTGGTAATCGCCACCATGCGCGCTTTTACGCCCATTTTCGGGAACTTGTAGATGCGTTTACGGATATCCATAAAGCGCAGTGCCAGTTCTTCGAAATGGGTTTCTGGATGTTCGTACATCACCCACATAATTTTCGCGGCATCCATCGGTGAACCACCACCCAAGGCGATAATCACATCCGGTTTGAAGCTGTTCATCTGCTCCGCACCTTTACGCACGATGCTCAGGGTTGGGTCAGCTTCCACTTCAAAGAAGACTTCGGTTTCGATACCGTGGGATTTCAGTACGCGAGTGACCTGATCCGCATAGCCATTGTTGAACAAGAAGCGGTCAGTCACGATAAAGGCGCGTTTTGCACCGTCAGTGGCGACCTCTTCAAGTGCAATTGGCAGTGAGCCACGACGGAAGTAAATTGACTTCGGAAGTTTATGCCACAACATATTTTCAGCTCGCTTGGCCACGGTTTTCTTGTTGATGAGATGTTTAGGTCCCACGTTTTCAGAAATGGAGTTACCACCCCATGAACCACAGCCCAGCGTTAATGATGGCGCAAGTTTGAAGTTGTACAGGTCACCGATACCGCCTTGTGAAGCCGGGGTATTAATCAAGATACGTGCCGTCTTCATCTTGTCGCCGAAGTAGTGCACGCGCTCGTGCTGGTTATCCTGGTCAGTGTACAGACAAGAGGTGTGACCGATACCGCCCATGGCAACCAGTTTCTCTGCTTTATCTACCGCATCGTGGTAATCCTTCGCACGGTACATGGCCAGCGTCGGTGACAGTTTTTCATGCGCAAAAGGCTCAGATTCATCAACCAGCTTCACTTCACCAATCAGAATTTTGGTCGAGGCGGGCACGCTAATGCCGGCCAGTTCAGCAATCTTATAAGCAGGTTGACCCACAATGGCGGCGTTAAGTGCGCCATTTTTCAGGATGATGTCCTGAATCGCTTTCAGTTCTTTACCTTGCAGCAGATATCCGCCATGGGTGGCGAAGCGTTCGCGAACGGCATCGTAGACAGAATCAACCACAATGACGGACTGTTCAGACGCACAGATAACGCCGTTATCGAAAGTTTTGGACATCAGAATTGAAGCAACTGCACGTTTGATATCCGCGGTCTCATCGATCACCACTGGCGTGTTACCGGCACCCACACCAATTGCTGGTTTACCTGAACTGTAGGCGGCTTTCACCATGCCTGGGCCACCGGTGGCCAGAATCAGGTTGATGTCTGGATGGTGCATCAGTTGGTTAGACAGCTCGACAGAAGGCGCGTCAATCCAGCCAATAATATCCTTCGGCGCACCGGCAGCAATGGCCGCCTGCAGCACGATATCCGCTGCTTTGTTGGTGGCGTCTTTGGCGCGTGGATGCGGTGAGAAGATAATGCCGTTACGCGTTTTCAGGCTGATGAGTGCTTTAAAGATAGCGGTAGAGGTTGGGTTAGTGGTCGGCACAATACCGCAGATCAGGCCAATCGGCTCGGCGATAGTGATGGTGCCGAAAGTGTCATCGGTGTCTAACACACCGCAGGTTTTCTCATCTTTATAGGCGTTGTAGATGTACTCTGAAGCGAAGTGGTTCTTGATCACTTTATCTTCAACAATGCCCATACCGGATTCGGCAACAGCCATCTTAGCGAGGGGGATGCGGGCATCAGCGGCGGCAAGTGCAGCAGCGCGGAAAATGGTATCAACTTGTTCTTGGCTAAAATTGGCGAATTCACGCTGTGCCTTTTTAACACGCTCAACCAGTGCATTAAGCTCGGCAACATTAGTAACGGCCATAGTACTCTCCTGAAGGAAGTTAAACTCTTTTAGTAAACAAGCCTGAGTTCAGAAGTATAGTCGCGCTATGCTTATACGTTGCTCAGGATGGCGGTGATTTGCCGTTGCTTACTAAAAGGGTTTCCTGGTCAAGAAGCCTGTGTCTCTGTAACAAGTTTCGATGCGGTAAGATTACCCCCGATGAGGTAGCTGAATTTTGATGCAGATCAATTGGCATCCAAGCTGACACCATTCAGCACTGACTTTCGCAACTAAAGTAACTTTCGCGAGGCTTCTGGCCGGGACGGATTTGATGAAGGGTGTGCACTGGACGCTAACCGCAGATAAATAAACTGGATTCTGGCAAAAATGGCAGCATAAATTTCTGCCTGACCCACTGGTTTTTCATCGGGCTTTTGCACTACATTAAGCGCGTTTTTTTAAACACACATTTTCCGGAGCTCACTTTGAATCCTGTGCTACTTGATTTTTCCGGCTATATTAAATTTTTTGTCGGTCTGTTTGCCTTGGTCAATCCCGTGGGCATCATCCCGGTGTTCATCAGCATGACCAGCTATCAAGCCGCTGCTGAGCGAAATAAAACCAACTTCACGGCGAATCTGGCTGTGGCGATCATTCTCTGGACGTCACTGTTCCTGGGGGATGCAATCCTGCATCTGTTTGGTATCTCTATCGACTCATTCCGTATTGCTGGTGGCATTCTGGTAGTGACCATTGCGATGTCGATGATCAGTGGCAAGCTGGGCGAGGACAAGCAGAACAAGCAGGAGAAGTCAGAGACGGCGATACGTGAGAGCATTGGTGTGGTTCCATTAGCGTTACCCTTGATGGCGGGGCCCGGTGCTATCAGCTCTACTATCGTTTGGAGCACGCGCTATCACAGTTGGCCGAATTTGATCGGTTTTACCATTGCCATTGCCATTTTTGCATTTTGTTGTTGGTTGCTGTTCCGTGCAGCGCCATTAATGGTGCGCGTGTTAGGGCAAACCGGCATTAACGTTATTACCCGTATAATGGGTTTGCTATTGATGGCGTTGGGAATTGAATTTGTGGTCACCGGAATGAAAGCCATTTTCCCAGGCTTGCTCAATTAAAGGAAAGGTTATTTTTCTTCAATAACCCTGCCTTGATCCATATTGGTGCAATCTGTGAATTATTTGCACCAATAGGGTGAAAATATTCATCTCGCTTAATAGAGCCTCTCCAGCATCACTTTTGCTACTATTACTTCTCTCACCGCCACTTTTATCACTTATCTTTGTGATAATTGTCACAGTGTTTTTTTCTTTAACGCCTGTTTTTCACGAAATTTATATAAGGCTTTAATCGCCATAATCAATTTATTGTGTCGTTAAAGATTGCTAATACAGATGAATTTCGATTTTGTACTCTTGAAAATTGCCCTTGTACAAAACTCCCGCAAAAAATGCATTTTACTTATAAATATCATTAAGTTATTTGATTTTTTAGTGTAAAAATTAACACTTTTACTGTGGGCATGTCCGTGATAAAAGAGAATCAGCTAACATTTTTGCTGTTTGGCTTTGGCGTGCGGGCATTTGTTCTGATAATTTTCGGCACATCGCAAATTTTTTATCCGCTGGTGTCAAATGAGTACGCTTCTTGCTTACTCGCTAGCGGGTTAATGTTTTAAGGTTGATATTTGTTGATGAAAAGCATGGCAGCGAAAAAAGCGGCGCCTTCTCTCCTGGCGCTCTGCTTGTCGGGGATAATTGCACACAGTCAGGCAGCAGAAGTTTCAGCGGGCGTGCCATTGGCAGAAACACAGCGCATTGTGATTAACAATGGCAGCGAAGTCGCCTCGTTAGATCCGCAAAAAACCGAAGGTGTGCCCGAGTCCAATGTGATTCGAAATTTACTGGAAGGATTGGTAGAGACGGATAATAACGGGCAAATTGTTCCGGGTGTGGCCTCTTCCTGGCGCAACGATCATGGCCGTATCTGGACGTTTACTTTGCGTGACAATGCTCAGTGGAGCAACGGCGAGCCTGTGACTGCGCAAGATTTCGTTTACAGCTGGCAGCGCCTGGCCGACCCGAAAACGGCATCACCTTATGCCAGTTACCTGCAAGCCGCCCATATCGCCAATATTGATTCTATTCTGGCCGGTCAAGCCTCTCCCACTGAACTGGGCGTCAAGGCGCTGGATGACCATCATCTTCAGGTCACTCTCTCAGAACCCGTTCCCTATTTTATCGACATGCTGGCCCACACCGCGATGAAGCCGGTGTACCGTACTGCCATTGAGAAATGGGGTGAGCAGTGGACTCAGCCTCAACACTATGTAGGGAATGGTGCCTATACGCTGGCTGATTGGGTGGTCAATGAGAAAATCGTTCTCAAGCGTAATCCACGTTACTGGGACAACCCTCACACGGTAATTGATGAGGGCATATTACTGCCGCTCACGTCTGAAAATAGCGATATTAATCGCTACCGCAGTGGCGGCTCGGATATGACCAATAGCGTTGTGCCACCAGACTTGTTTAAGAAATTACAGCAAGATCTGGGTGAGCAGGTAAAAGTCAGCCCACTGCTTTGCACCTTCTATTACGAAATCAACAATAAAAAAGCGCCGTTCACTGATGCCCGTGTGAGAACCGCACTCAAGCTAACCCTCGACCGTGACATCATCGCCGACAAAATCATGGGGCAGGGGCAGATCCCAGCATATGTCCTGACGCCGCCGTTCACGCACGGGATCACGCCTGAGGCGCCAGCATGGTCGAAGCAGAAGCAAGCGGAGCGCAATGCCAGTGCGAAGCAATTGCTGGCTGAAGCGGGATTCACGCCGCAGCACCCACTGCAATTCACGCTGTTGTATAACACTTCGGAGCAGAATAAACGGCAGGCGATTGCCGCGGCTTCGATGTGGCAGAAAAACCTCGGCGCCAAGGTCACGTTACAGAATCAGGAGTGGAAAACGCTGCTGGAAACGCGCCGCCAGGCACAGTACGACGTGGTGCGCGCAACCTGGTGTTCGGATTACAACGAACCCTCCACATTCCTCAATATGCTGTTGAGTGGGTCATCGATCAATACCGCGTTTTATCATAGCGATACGTTTGACAGATTGATGGCGCAAACCCTGACCGTAACCGATGACGCTCAGCGTGCGGCCTTGTATCAGCAAGCTGAAGCCCAGTTGGATAAAGATTCCGCCATCATTCCGGTTTATTACCGGGTGAGCGTGCGTCTGGTGAAGCCTTGGGTAGGGGGTTACACCGGTAAAGATCCGCAGGATATGCTGGCATTGAAATACTATTACATAAAGAAACATTGAGTAATGAGCCGATCCGGCGCTACAGTCGGGCGGCACGTTACTGAAGTAAACCCTGAAGGGTGGTAGTGATCTCTGTTCAGACAGGCAGAGATCTCCCGGAAACGGGGTACGCTGGGCGGTTGACCGACCCGGTGACGATAATAAAACTGGAGCGTAATAATGAACAACATCACGAAAAAAAGCCTGATTGCCGCTGGCGTTCTTGCAGCAATCGGCGCGCTGGCAGGGAATGCCGCGCTGGCAGCGACAGTACCAGCAGGCGTTGAATTGGCAGCAAAACAGGAACTGGTACGGGGCAATGGTGACGAAGTTCAGTCACTGGACCCGCATAAAATTGAAGGTGTGCCGGAAGATAACATCGCCCGTGACCTGTACGAAGGTCTGATCATCAGCGACAGCGATGGCAAGCCGATTCCGGGCGTGGCGGAAAGCTGGGAAAACAAAGATTTCAAAGTCTGGACTTTCCACCTGCGTAAGAACGCCAAATGGTCTAACGGTGAGCCTGTCACCGCACAAGATTTCGTGTACAGCTGGCAGCGTCTGGTCGATCCGAAAACGGCCTCTCCTTACGCCAGCTATCCGCAGTACGGCCATATCGAGAACGTTGACGACATCATCGCGGGTAAAAAACCTGTCACTGATTTGGGCGTGAAAGCGCTCGACGATCACACTCTGCAAGTGACCCTGAGTGAGCCAGTCCCTTACTTCTATAAGCTGCTGATCAACTCAGTGATGTCTCCAGTGTATAAGCCTGCTATTGATAAGTTTGGCGACCAGTGGACGCAGCCACAGAACTGGGTGGGCAACGGCGCATTTAAGCTGGAATCTCACGTAATTAACGAGCGCGTGACCATCGTGCGTAACCCAGAGTACTGGGACAACGCGCATACTGTGCTGAACAAAGTGACCTTCCTGCCAATCAACTCCGAAGTCAGTGACGTCAACCGCTACTTCTCTGAGAACGGCAGCGACATCACCTATAACAACATGCCGATTGAGCTGTTCAAAAAGCTGCAGCGTGACAACGGCAAAGAGTTGATGGTGAAGCCATACCTCTGCACCTATTACTATGAAATCAACAACCAGAAAGCGCCGTTCACCGATCCACGCGTGCGTACCGCACTGAAACTGGGTCTGGATCGTGACATCATGGTTAACAAGGTACTGGCGCAAGGCCAACTGCCTGCTTACAGCTTCACGCCTCCGGCTACCGATGGCATGGAACTGTTGCCACCAGACTGGTTCAAGTGGGATCAGAACAAGCGTAATGAAGAAGCGAAGAAACTGCTGGCCGAAGCGGGTTATACCGCAGATAAGCCACTGACCTTCAACCTGCTGTACAACACCTCCGATCTGCACAAG
Source organism: Pantoea sp. CFCC18177 (assembly GCF_059412425.1). NCBI lineage: Bacteria > Pseudomonadati > Pseudomonadota > Gammaproteobacteria > Enterobacterales > Erwiniaceae > Pantoea > Pantoea sp. CFCC18177. The sequence continues at coordinate 283,524 of NZ_JBNBPL010000001.1, read as the reverse complement.
AAGTTAGCCATTGCCGCCTCTTCTATCTGGAAGAAAAACATTGGCGTGAACATCAAGCTGGAAAACCAGGAGTGGAAGACCTTCCTGGACACCCGTCATCAGGGCAACTTCGATGTGTCCCGTGCCGCCTGGTGCGCAGACTATAACGAACCGACGTCGTTCCTGAACATCATGCTGTCTGACAGCAGCAGTAACACCTCACATTATAAGAGCGCAGACTTCGATAAAGTGATCCACGATGCGGTGAAAGCGGTAGACGATAAAGCCCGTGTTGCGGATTACCAGAAAGCTGAGCAGATCCTGGATAAAGACAGCACCATCGTGCCTGTTTACTACTACGTGAACGCGCGTCTGGTGAAACCGTATGTGGGTGGTTACACCGGCAACGATCCGCTGGATAAAACCCTCGATAAAAACCTGTATATCATTAAACATTAATAGCACTCAGGCTATCGACAGTGGCGGTGCTGCGGCACCGCCTTTTTGACTTTGTGAAGCAACAGCCTGGTAGGTACGGCAATGTTAAAATTCATCCTGCGTCGGCTTCTGGAAGCGATCCCGACGCTCTTTATCTTGATCACCATCTCCTTCTTTATGATGCGACTGGCACCCGGCAGTCCGTTTACCGGCGAGCGTACGCTGTCGCCTGAAGTGATGGCGAATATCGAAGCCAAATATCATCTCAACGATCCCATCGGTAAGCAGTATGTCAGTTATCTGGTACAGCTGGCACATGGCGATTTTGGCCCATCGTTTAAATACAAAGACTACTCAGTCAACTATTTGGTCGGCCATGCCTTCCCGGTTTCAGCCAAACTGGGCCTGGCCGCGTTTTTCCTGGCGGTGGTGCTGGGGGTAACCGCTGGCGTGATTGCCGCGCTCAAGCAGAATAGCCTGTGGGACTATGCGGTGATGGGGGTGGCCATGACGGGCGTGGTGATACCCAGCTTTGTCGTCGCGCCGTTGCTGGTGTTGGTCTTCGCCATCACCCTGCGCTGGTTGCCCGGCGGCGGCTGGAACGGCGGTCAGTGGAATTATATGTTGTTGCCGATGGTGGCATTGTCACTGGCCTACATCGCCAGCATCGCGCGTATTACGCGTGGCTCGATGATTGAAGTGATGCACTCTAACTTTATCCGCACCGCGCGCGCCAAAGGGCTGCCGCTGCGTCGTATTGTTTTACGCCACGCCCTCAAGCCCGCCATGCTCCCTGTGCTCTCCTATATGGGACCGGCATTTGTCGGCATCATCACCGGTTCGATGGTGATCGAATCCATTTACGGTCTGCCGGGCATTGGCCAGCTGTTCGTTAACGGCGCGTTAAACCGTGACTACTCGCTGGTGATGAGTCTGACCATTTTGGTCGGTGTGCTGACCATTCTGTTTAATGCGATCGTTGATGTGCTGTACGCCGTGATCGATCCAAAAATCCGTTACTGATGGTGGAGTTCGCCCATGATGTTAAGTAAGAAAAACAGCGAAGCTCTGGATGCCTTCAGTGAAAAACTGGAAGTCGAAGGGCGCAGCCTGTGGCAGGATGCGCGTCGTCGCTTCATCCATAACCGCGCCGCGCTGATCAGTTTGCTGGTGCTGTTAGTGATCACACTGTTTGTGGTCTTTGCACCGGTATTGTCACAGTTCAAATATGATGACACCGACTGGGGCATGATGTCCGCTGCTCCGGATACGGTATCTGGCCATTGGTTTGGCACGGATTCTTCAGGACGCGATCTGCTGGTGCGTGTGGCGATTGGCGGACGTATCTCACTCATGGTCGGGATTGCCTCAGCCCTGATCGCGGTGCTGGTCGGCACGCTTTACGGCTCGCTGGCGGGTTATCTCGGTGGCAAGATCGACTCCGTGATGATGCGTATCCTGGAGATCCTCAACTCCTTCCCGTTTATGTTCTTCGTGATCCTGCTGGTGACCTTCTTTGGCCGTAATATCCTGCTGATTTTCGTCGCCATCGGCATGGTGTCGTGGCTGGATATGGCGCGTATTGTGCGCGGACAAACACTGGGCCTGAAGCGCAAAGAGTTTATTGAAGCGGCGCAAGTGGGTGGCGTTTCCACCTTCAACATTGTACTGCGTCATATTGTGCCGAACGTGTTAGGCGTGGTGGTGGTATATGCCTCGCTGCTGGTACCGAGCATGATTCTGTTTGAATCCTTCCTCAGCTTCCTGGGGTTGGGTACGCAAGAACCCCTGAGCAGTTGGGGCGCGCTACTGAGTGATGGCGCCAACTCCATGGAAGTATCGCCATGGTTGCTGATGTTCCCGGCGGGTTTCCTCGTGGTTACGCTGTTCTGTTTTAACTTTATCGGCGATGGCCTGCGTGATGCCCTCGACCCGAAAGATCGTTAAGGAGTTTCCCGATGACTATTCATGAATTTCAGCCAGCCATGGCTGCGCGTGCGGGAAACAGTAACCTGTTGCTGGACGTCAAAGACCTGCGCGTGACCTTTGGCACGCACGATGGTGATGTGACCGCAGTCAACGATCTTAACTTCTCACTGCGCGCAGGGGAAACCCTGGGCATTGTCGGTGAGTCAGGTTCGGGTAAATCGCAAACCGCGTTTGCTTTGATGGGCTTACTGGCGAAAAACGGCCGTATTGGCGGCTCGGCAAAGTTCAACGGCGAAGAGATCCTTAACCTGCCGGAGAACAAACTGAACAAACTGCGTGCCGAGCAGATTGCGATGATTTTCCAGGATCCGATGACCTCGCTTAACCCGTATATGCGCGTGGGCGAGCAGTTGATGGAAGTGCTCAAACTGCATAAAGGCATGAACAGTGCACAGGCGTTTGAAGAGTCAGTACGCATGCTGGATGCGGTAAAAATGCCGGAAGCGCGTAAACGCATGAAGATGTTCCCGCATGAGTTTTCTGGCGGTATGCGTCAGCGCGTGATGATCGCCATGGCGTTGCTGTGCCGTCCTAAGTTGCTGATTGCGGATGAGCCCACGACGGCGCTGGATGTGACGGTGCAGGCGCAGATCATGACATTACTGAACGAGCTGAAACGCGAATTCAATACTGCCATCATCATGATCACCCACGACCTCGGTGTGGTTGCTGGCATCTGTGACAAAGTGCTGGTGATGTACGCCGGTCGGACCATGGAATACGGTCGCGCGCGCGATGTGTTCTATCAACCAGCGCATCCTTATTCCATCGGCCTGCTGAGCGCCGTGCCGCGTCTGGATGCGGAAGAAGGGGAGTCACTGACCACCATTCCTGGCAACCCGCCGAACCTGCTGCGCTTGCCGCAGGGCTGCCCGTTCCAGCCGCGCTGTGCCTATGCTATGGACGTATGCGCGAAATCGCCGCCGCTGGAACCTTTTGCTGAAGGTCGACTGCGTGCCTGCTTCAAACCGGTGGAGGAATTGGTATGAGCACCATCATCGAAGAGAAGAAAGTCTTACTGGAAATTGCCGATCTTAAGGTGCATTTTGAGATTAAAGACGGCAAGCAGTGGTTCTGGCAGCCAGCTAAAACCCTTAAAGCGGTGGATGGCGTTAGCCTGCGTCTTTACGAGGGTGAAACCCTGGGCGTGGTGGGTGAGTCGGGCTGCGGTAAATCGACGCTGGCACGTGCCATTATCGGTCTGGTGAAAGCTACTGACGGTCGTGTAGCCTGGCTGGGGCGCGATTTACTGGGGCAAAGTCAGGATGAGTGGCGTCAGGCGCGCAGCGATATCCAGATGATCTTCCAGGACCCGCTGGCCTCGTTAAACCCACGCATGACCATCGGTGACATCATCGCGGAACCGCTGCGCACTTATTATCCGAAGATGCCTAAACAGGAAGTGAAGGATAAGGTGAAGAATATGATGATGAAGGTGGGTCTGTTGCCTAACCTCATCAACCGTTATCCGCATGAGTTTTCCGGTGGACAGTGTCAGCGTATTGGTATTGCGCGTGCACTGATCCTGGAGCCTAAACTGATTATCTGTGATGAGCCAGTATCGGCGCTGGATGTGTCGATTCAGGCGCAGGTGGTTAACCTGCTGCAAAAGTTGCAGCGTGAGATGGGATTATCACTGATCTTCATCGCGCACGACCTGGCGGTGGTGAAGCACATCTCCGATCGCGTGTTGGTGATGTATCTTGGCCATGCGGTGGAGCTGGGCACGTACGACTCGGTGTACAATAACCCGCAACATCCGTATACCCGTGCGCTGATGTCGGCGGTGCCGATCCCAGATCCCGATCTGGAGAAGAATAAGCAGATCCAGTTGCTGGAAGGGGAGTTGCCTTCGCCCATCAATCCACCGTCGGGCTGCGTGTTCCGCACGCGTTGTCCGATTGCCGGGCCGGAATGTGCCAAAACGCGTCCGTTGCTGGAGGGCAGTTTCCGCCATGCGGTATCCTGTTTGAAGGTCGATCCGCTTTAAGCTGGAAATAAAAACGCCGGGCAGATGCCCGGCGTTATTTTATCTTTGGCTGCAGATCATTCACGCCACAGAATGTGGCACAGCTTGTGGTCTTTCTCGCGGCACAGCAACACGCGGGCAAACACATCCGTAATCGGTTCACCGTCTGCTTCACCCAAACCAATCACCACTTCCGCGAAGAAATCTGGGTTGAGATCGAAATCGACATGTTCCTGCCAGTCTTCCGCGGGATCAAACAGCTCTGCGCCGCCGCGTTCTTCAAACTGCAGATTGAACAGAATGATGTCAGCGGGATCAAGATTATCGCCAGCCAGCTCGAGAAAAATGTCGTAAGCCTGTTCCAGCGTTTCATCTTCGGTAAGGCGATTATTTAAATCCATAGTCATTCCTGCTTGCCTGAGGCGGTAATATTTTCGCTCGTTTTACAGTAAAGGACTAAAGAAGTAAAACAGTCGTTCAACGATCCGCTGCCACCACGCACGTTTCGCCCAGCGCGCACCCTCCAGCAAGCGTGAACGGGCGATGTAATCATCCTGGACGGTAGCCAAATCGCTGCCAAAGCCATCATCATCGACCACAAGAGTGATTTCAAAATTGAGCCACAGGCTGCGCATATCGAGATTAACGGTCCCGACCAGACTGAGCTGGCCATCGACCAGCACGCTCTTGGTATGCAGTAAACCATCTTCGAACTGGTAAATTTTCACGCCCGCTTCGAGCAGTTCAGTGAAGAAGGCGCGGCTGGCCCATCCGACTAACAAGGAGTCGTTGTGGCGAGGCACCACAATGCTGACTTCAACCCCTCGCAGCGCAGCGGTGCAAATGGCATGCAGCAGGTCGTCGCTCGGCACGAAGTAGGGCGTGGTCATAATCAGCTGTTCACGCGCGGAATAGACCGCTGTCAGCAACGCCTGATGAATCATGTCTTCAGGGAAACCGGGGCCAGAAGCGATAACCTGAATGATATGACCGCTTTCCTGCTCAAACGGCATGATGTTGGCATCAGGAGCCGGGGGGAGAATGCGCTTGCCGGTTTCGATCTCCCAGTCACAGGCGTAAACAATCCCCATGGTGGTGGCGACAGGGCCCTCCATGCGGGCCATTAGATCAATCCACTGGCCCACGCCCGCATCCTGTTTAAAGAAGCGCGGGTCGACCAGATTCATGCTACCGGTGTAGGCGATGTAGTTATCGATCAATACCACTTTGCGATGTTGACGTAAGTCCATACGACGCAAGAAGACGCGCAGCAAGCTGACTTGTAAGGCTTCAACAACATCAATGCCTGCATTACGCATCATGTTGGCCCACGGACTGCGGAAGAACGCCACACTGCCTGCGGAATCCAGCATCAGGCGACAATGTACCCCACGACGCGAGGCGGCCATCAATGATTCGGCCACCTCATCTGCCAGGCCACCTGGTTGCCAGATATAAAACACCATCTCGATATTATGACGTGCCAGCTGGATGTCGCGGATTAGGGCGTGCATTACGTCATCTGAACTGGTCAGGAGTTGCAGCTGGTTGCCTTTTACGCCCGCAATGCCTTGCCGATGGCGGCACAGATCAAACAGCGAGCGTGCAACATCACTGTGCTCTGTGGCAAAGATATGGCGACATTGTTTGAGGTCGTTAAGCCATTTGGCGGTGGAAGGCCACATGGTGCGAGCGCGTTCCGCACGGCGTTTACCGAGGTGTAACTCACCAAAAGACAGATACGCGATGATACCCACCAGCGGCAGAATGTAGATGATCAGCAACCAGGCCATTGCAGAGGTCACGGCACGGCGTTTCATCAGAATACGCAGTGTGACACCCGCAATCAGCAACCAGTAGCCAAACAGCAGCAACCAACTGAGAAGGGTATAAAATGTGGTCATTAAGTGGACATCCCGTTCGCGCTTTGATGAGCAAAGTTTACGTGCTGATCCGCACTAGTGAAACCTTTAATCGTGAATGACAGTTCAATGAAGCTTTCGATTTGGCATTTTCAATCAAATCTTTATAATGCCCGGCGAGTTTAGCCTGTCTGAGAGGATGTGATGAAACGAAGCAGAAATGAAGTGGCACGCTGGAGAATGTTACGTCAGGTACACCGCCGTCGTGCTCGCTGGCTGGAAGGGCAGTCACGTCGCTACAAACGTATCCATACCATCCGTCATCAGGTGGCGCAGGAACATCGCCGCTCTATTCTGTTCATCAACCAGAATATGTGAAAGGCTTACGCGGCCATTAAGCGCCGCGTAACACCAGGGATACGTTAACAATCTGTAGAGCTGCGGCCAGCACCACCAGCATCACGATGTGCTGTCTTGCCTGGCGCCAACCCTGTCGACGCCAGACCCACACTGCTCTGCCAATCAGCGCAAACACGGCGATCAACAGTAAAACCGACTGCCACATCTTTTAGAATACGCGTTTGAACGGTTTCACCGCTACTTTCTCGTACACGCCAGCGGCAATGTAAGGGTCGTCATTGGCCCAGGATTGCGCCGTTTCCAGAGACGAAAACTCAGCAATAATCACTGAACCGGTAAAACCAGCAGGGCCGGGATCGTTGCTGTCGACAGCAGGCAAGGGGCCAGCAGCGATCAGACGACCTTCATCCTGCAGTAACTGCAAGCGCGCGAGATGCGCAGGGCGTACGGAGTTGCGTTTTTCCAGTGAATCTGCGGTATCTTCCGCATAAATGACGTAAAGCACGATGGGGTACTCCCGTTAGACTTGCCGAAATTGCGAGACACGTTAAGTGATCGTTAATCAGAGTGCAAATGAAAGATAATGACACTGGCTCAGAGCGCCATTTGGGTTAAAAAAAGACTTTCTGGTCATCGGTTGCACATCGCTTATTGAAACTGATTGCTATTTGCATTTAAAATCTGCCCTTCACTCAATGAATATGACTGATATGACGACGTTGACTACGCCTCTTCCTGCTCGTACCCCCGTGGCTATGATTTTATCCGTGGTTCTTCACGGTTCGGTTATCGCGGGCATTCTCTATGCATCGTTTCATCAGACCATTGAGGTTCCGAAAGCATCCCAGCCGATCAGCGTGACCATGGTGGCACCCGAAGTGCAGCCGGAGCCCGCACCGGCCGTGGTCACTCCGCCACCACCGGAGCCTGAGCCGGAACCTGAAGTCGCGCCAGAACCGCCGAAAGTGGAACCGGTGCCGATTCCCAAGCCTGAGCCGAAGCCAAAACCTAAACCGAAACCAAAGGTAGAGAAGAAGGTCGAGCCGAAGCCGCGCAAAGAAGTGAAACCGCAGGAGAATCCGGTCAAGCAGGATATTCCGACGACGCAGACGCGTCCGACCACAGCGCCGAAAGCCAACCCTGCGCCGACACAAACGGTCTCTGACGGCCCGAAAGCGATGAATGTCAGTAAGCCTGCCTATCCGGCCCGCGCATTCGCACTGCGCGTTGAAGGCCGCGTGCGCGTTCAATTTGATGTAGACAGTGATGGGCGCGTCGATAATGTGGAAATTCTCTCAGCCGAGCCGCGCAACATGTTCGAGCGTGAAGTGAAGCAAGCGATGAAGAAGTGGCGTTATCAGCCGGGTCGACCAGGTAAAGGATTGACGATGAATATCGTGTTCCGTATCAACGGCGGCGCAAACATCGAATAATGTCGCAAGCGGACGAAGAAAAAAGCGGTCAATGACCGCTTTTTTAATGGCATTTATTCAGCGAGGTTCGCTTTTTCCGACGGTAATGGTCGCGATTTACCTGAGTGATCAACCGCGACGTACACGAATACCGCTTCGGTGGCACAGTAGGTTTGACCAATCGGTTCAGACGACACTTTTTTGATCCACACTTCGACGTTGATGGTCATCGAACTGTTGCCGGTGCGGATGCAGCGGGCATAGCAGCTCACAACATCTCCCACAGCCACCGGCTTCAGGAACGACATCCCATCAACACGAACGGTCACCACACGGCCTTCTGCAATCTCCTTGGCCATGATGGCACCGCCCATATCCATCTGTGACATCAACCAGCCGCCAAAGATATCGCCATTGGCATTGGTATCCGCTGGCATCGCCAGGGTGCGCGACACCATCTCGCCTTGCGGCAATTTATGTTTTTCGTCCATTGCTCAATTCTTCTGCAGGTGAAGAGAAGCCCGACAGTGTCGGGCAGGATGGCTTATTTTTGTTCTTGTTGCGGCATCTGTCGCCAGATGTACACGCCGCTTAACAGAGTAAACAGTAGGGTCAGGCCGGTCAGACCGAACACTTTAAAGTTAACCCAAAACTCTTGTGATAACCAAAATGCTACGTAGATATTTACCACACCGCAGGCGAGGAAAAAGATCGCCCATGCCACATTCAGCCGACGCCACACTGCGCCTGGCAGCTGGAGCTCTTTACCCAGCATGGTTTGAATCAGCGGCTGCTTCATAAACCACTGGCTATACAGCAATGCCAGCGCGAACAGGGAGTAGATCACGGTGACTTTCCATTTGATGAATTCATCGTTGTGGAACACCAGCGTCAACGTACCGAAAACAGCCACCAGCACAAAGGTGAAGATGGTCATTTTTTCCAGCTTACGGTACAGCACCCAGCTCACGACCAAGGCAAGGCCAGTGGCAACGATCAATGCACCAGAGGCGACAAAGATGTCGTACAGCTTGTAGAAGATAAAGAAAACCACCAAGGGAAGAAAATCGAGTAACTGCTTCATAGTGTTTCCAGTGAGGACGGGATCGTTCAGCTAAGGCGCTCCGGGGAGCGCCAGAGTGGTTAACGTAACAACATATACAGTCGATACAAATAAATAATCAGAATGGCTGACACCAGGTTACCCAGCGCATTCATCACCACCGAAGCGATATTGACCGGCAATACGGTGAGTGACGAGACCAGGAACATCAACACAATTTTAGCCAATAACCACAACACGATGGCGGGGGCGATGACTTTCATGTTTTTCCACGCCAGCTTCATGCTGGCGCGCATGGCACCAATCACACCCATTTTCTCACTCACCAGCATGACTGGCGCCAGTGAGAGCAAAATGGCCAAAATCACGCCCGGCACCATGAGTACCATAAAGCCGATTTGCACCAGCAACGTAATGAGGAAGGTCTGCAGCAGCAGCTTCGGCAGCAGGGGGGCTGAGGCGCCAATGGCACGCAGGGCGCTGACACGCTGGCCGTTAGAGACCAACGGGATCAGGCACAACATGCCACCGAGCAGCAGGGTATTGCCAATCAAGGCGGCAAAGGTGCCAGCAGCCGAAGCGCGTAGCAGGATGCGCTGTTGATCCGGCGACATATTCTGCACCAGCTCAAACAGTGAGGTTGCGCTGTCATCGGCCTGGCTGAGCAGCGATAACTGATCTTCACCTGGCGTTAATGCATGACCGACGATCACCGTAATAAATGACGTCAGCAATGCCATCAGCACAATAGTAACCAGCTGATGGCGCAGAAAATTTCCTGTGTCACGGTATAACGAGCTTGCCGTGATAGACATGTACTCTCCTTGATGGAACCGGGTTAATTAACCTGGCGATTGTACATGTTCTACAGGCTGGCTGGCACCCGCAAACCCATAACTTTCTGTCATTACAGGTAAAGAAGGGTGAAAAAGTCGGGAAAGCCCTGAATGCACCTGCATGGGAAACGGCGGTATCAGGCGGCATTTTCAGGTTTTTTAATTCTCGCGCAAAGCCAAAATTGATCTGAATCAATTCATTGTTTTTTAAGTGATTAATTTGAATTGATACAGATGATCTTTTACTGAAAAAGGGTTAGATCTTGTGCCGCAACCCCATTAAGACCCTACTTTTCGGCAAAGGAGTGAAAATGAAACTGGCAAAATGCGCGCTGCTGATGGCACTGGCGATTCCTCAACTGGCACTGGCTCATGAAGCGGGTGATTTCTTTATGCGCGCCGGTAGCGCGACCGTCCGTCCAACCGAAGGCTCTGATAATGTGCTGGGTATGGGCGGCTTTAACGTCAGCAACGATACACAGCTTGGCTTAACCTTCACCTACATGGCGACAGACAACATCGGCGTAGAGCTGCTGGCTGCTACACCGTTCCGCCATAAGGTGGGATTAGGGGCAACCGGTAACCTGGCGACCGTGCGTCAGTTGCCGCCTACGCTGATGGCACAGTATTACTTCTTTGACAGTAAAAGCCAGGTGCGTCCTTACGTGGGCGTGGGTATCAACTACACCACCTTCTACGATGCCAAATTCAATCAGACCGGCCAGGATGCAGGCTTAAGCGACTTAAGCGTTAAAGACTCATGGGGTATCGCCGGTCAGGTGGGGATGGATTATCAAATCAACCGCGACTGGATGCTGAACGCCTCACTGTGGTACATGGATATTGATACCGAGGTGAAGTTCAAAGCCAATGGTGAGCAGCAGAACATCAATACGCGTATCGATCCGTGGGTGTTCTTCTTTGGTGTCGGTTACCGCTTCTAACCTGTGTCAGAAGCAAAACGGGCGACCCAAGGGCCGCCCGTGTTTTCATCACTTAACGGTTACTTAATCTGCATATTGTTGACGACAGATTTCACCCCTTGCACGCTGCGGGTCACCGTCACTGCACGGTTCGCCATCTGCGGTGAGCTAACAAAACCACTCAACTGCACTTTGCCCTTAAAGGTTTCGACGTTGATCTCTGTCGATTTCAGGGAATCGTCATTCAGCAACTGGGCTTTGACTTTGGTGGTAATCACCGTGTCATCAATGTAACCCCCGGTCCCTTCCTGTGTAGCGGTTGGCGCACAAGCGCTGAGTGTCAGCGCCATAACTGCAGCCATCAAAAATCCTGCAACGACTTTGAAAAAATTCATTGGTTATCTCCCTGTCTTAGATGGTGTTTCACCGCAACGAGACGGTGCAATTAATTGTGGTCTGACCTGGACGAATCAGCAAATCGCGGAGTGTGAAAAAGTTTAAAAAACGTAACGAAGGGGGAGTGTGGAGAAAGGCCTCATCTGCGAATGCTGACAAGGCCTATAAAGCTTAGCGAGTGCCGGCTTTCAGATTGCTGACAAAGGCTTTCAGTTCTGCAAGCAGCGTCGTAGGATCGTTCTGGTTGCGTTCGATGATTTTGACGATAGCAGAACCGGAAATCGCACCCGCTGCGCCTGCGGCAATCGCTTCTTTGACCTGGCTCGCTTCTGAGATACCAAAGCCCTGCAACGGCGGGGCTGCATGGTATTCGCTCAATTTCGCGATCAGGTGATGCAGTGGCTGGCTGGCGCGATTCTCAGCCCCTGTTACACCAGCACGTGACAGCAGGTAAGTGTAACCACGGCCGTGTGAGGCAATCTCACGCAGCAAGTCATCATCCGCGTTTGGCGGGCAGATGAAGATCGGTGCGACGTTATGACGTATCGCCGCCTGACGGAACGGGGCGGACTCTTCGATCGGTACATCGGCAACTAAAACAGAATCGACGCCCACTGCTTCACATTGCGCATAGAAGTTGTCGATGCCTTTGCTAAACACCAGGTTGGCATACATCAGCAAACCAATCGGTAGCTCAGGGTATTTCTGGCGTACAGCGGCCAGAATCTCGAAGCATTGCGCGACGGTGGTGCCAGAGGCGAATGCACGTAAGGTCGCGCTTTGAATGGTAGGGCCGTCAGCCAACGGGTCGGAGAACGGAATACCCAGTTCTAACGCATCTGCACCGCCTTCAACCAAGGTATCAATAATTTTCAGCGACAATTCCGGAGAGGGATCACCGATCGTGACGAAAGGTACAAATGCCCCTTCTTTCTTCGCCGACAGGCGTTGAAACAGCTGATTATAACGCTCCATCAGATCTCTCCCTTAGCTTTCAAAATATCGTGAACGGTGAAGATGTCTTTGTCGCCGCGGCCAGACAGGTTAACCACCAGCAACTGCTCTTTTTCTGGGTTTTCGCGGATCATTTTCAGGGCGTGTGCCAGTGCGTGTGAGGACTCCAGCGCGGGAATGATCCCTTCAGCGCGGCACAGTTCTTTAAAAGCAGACAGCGCTTCGTCATCGGTAATCGACACGTACTCAGCACGACCAATGCTGTTCAGATGTGCGTGCTGCGGCCCCACTGAAGGGAAATCAAGACCAGCAGAAATCGAATAAGACTCCTCAATCTGTCCCTCTTCCGTTTGCATCATCGGGGCTTTCATTCCGAAGTAGATGCCCACGCGACCGTGTTTCAATGGCGCACCGTGCTCACCGGTTTCGATACCGTGACCTGCCGGTTCAACGCCGATCAAGCCAACGCTGGTTTCATCGATAAAGTCGGCAAACATACCGATAGCATTTGAACCGCCGCCGACACAGGCCAGCACGGCGTCAGGTAAACGTCCTTCGCGCTCAAGAATCTGTGCTTTGGTTTCCTCACCAATCATGCGTTGGAATTCACGTACGATGGTTGGGAAGGGGTGCGGACCTGCCGCCGTGCCAAGCATGTAGTGCGCCGTTTCATAACTGCCAGACCAGTCACGCAGTGCTTCGTTACAGGCATCTTTCAGCGTCGCGGAGCCACTGTGCACCGGGATCACTTCCGCACCCATCAGGCGCATACGGAACACGTTCGGTGACTGGCGCTCAACGTCTTTTGCACCCATATAAATACGGCACTTCATGCCCAGCAGGGCGCACGCCAGTGCAGAAGCGACACCGTGCTGGCCAGCGCCCGTCTCAGCAATGATCTCATTCTTGCCCATACGCTTAGCGAGCAGCGCCTGACCCAATACCTGGTTGGTCTTGTGCGCACCGCCGTGCAGTAAGTCTTCTCGCTTGAGGTAGAGGCGGGTTTTGGTGCCTTTGGTCAGGTTACTGCACAAGGTCAGTGCGGTCGGACGACCGGCATAGTTTTTCAGCAGGTCGGTGAATTCCGCCTGGAACTCAGGATCGCGCTGGGCTTCCACAAATGCATTTTCTAACTGACGCAGAGCTGGCATCAGAATTTGCGGAACATATTGACCGCCAAACTCGCCAAAATAGGGATTCAATAACGTGGTCATCTTTTCATCTTCCTTATTCGGTCCGCGCAAAGGCGGACTCGCGAAATTAATAGGCGCGCAGCGTGCGGAATACCGCCGCGACTTTACTGGCATCTTTGATGCCTGGCGCGGATTCCACGCCGGAGTTGAAGTCCAGACCGGCGCAGCCGAGTTGTGCGGCTTCAACGCAGTTGTCGGCACTTAACCCACCTGCCAGCAGCACATTGCTCAGGTCTTCACCCTGCAGCAATGACCAGTCAAAACGCTGTCCTGTACCGCCTTGGCCATTATCAAACACGTAACGGTCAACGTGCGGCCAATCGCGTGCTGGAAGGCTGTTGCTGATGCTCAGCGCCTTCCAAATTTTCACCTCTTCAGGCAGTGCGCTGCGCAACTCTGCGACAAACGCTTGATCTTCATCACCGTGAAGTTGCACGGCAGCAAGATGCAGTGACGTCGCCTGAGAGACAATGTCACTGATGCTGTTATTGCGGAATACGCCAACGTACTTCAGGGGCGCAGCCGCAATCAGAGTTTGTGCTTGTGTGGTAGTGACTTTGCGCGGCGAACCTTCAGCAAAGATCACGCCACCATAGATGGCACCGGCTTCGTGCGCACTGCGCGCATCTTCAGGGCGGGTCAGACCGCACACTTTGTTGTCACCCATCAGAACACGGCGTACGCCAGCGTTCAGATCGGCTTCTTCCATCAGTGCAGAACCAATCAAGAAGCCGTTGGCGAAGTGGGTCAGCTCACGCACCTGGGCGTAGTTGTGAATACCGGACTCGCTGATCACCGTCACACCGTGGCCCAAGCGCGGTGCCAGTTGGCGGGTGCGATTCAGGTCGATAGACAAATCACGCAGATCGCGGTTATTGATGCCCACCACTTTCGCTTCCAGCCCAATAGCGCGCTCCAGCTCTTCTTCATTACTCACTTCTGTCAGCACGCCCATCTTCAGGCTGTGGGCGACGGCCGCGAGTTGCTGATACTGCTCATCATCCAGCACCGACAGCATCAGTAGGATGGCGTCAGCCTGATAATGGCGAGCGAGGTAAATCTGGTAAGGATCGATGATAAAGTCTTTGCACAGCACCGGTTGCGTAATCGCCGCACTGACAATCGGCAGGAACTCAAAGTCGCCCTGGAAATATTTTTCATCCGTTAACACAGAAACGGCGGAGGCATAATGGCGATACACGCCGGCAATGGTTGCAGGATCAAAATCTTCGCGAATCAGACCCTTTGACGGAGACGCCTTTTTGCATTCAAGGATGAATACTGTGCGTGTGCCGCGCAAGGCATCGTAAAAGTGACGTCCCGCCGGCTGCAAGCTGCTCTGGAAGGTGGCCAGCGGCTGCTGCGCCTTACGTGCTTCTACCCAAACGGCTTTGTCCTGAACAATTTTCTCTAAAACAGTGCCCTTAATGCTCATCTCATCCTCTCGCTGCCAGAGCAACAACGCGTTCGTAAGCCTGTCCGCTGCGAATTGCAGTGATGGCACGCTGCGCATTGTCACGCAAATCTTCATTTCCGAATACTTTCAGCAACATTGCGACGTTGACCGCAACGGCCTGCTCATGGGCCGGCTGGCCTTTACCCTGGAGTAAACGCGCCAGAATGTCACGGTTTTCTTCCGGCGTGCCGCCTGCCAGCGCTTCTTTATCATGGAAGCTGAAACCAAAGTCTTCCGGCGTTAGCTGATAACCGGTAATTTCACCGTCGCGCAGCTCAGCAACCTGCGTTGGGCTGTGCAGCGCCACTTCGTCCATGCCGCCACCATGTACCACGGCAGCACGCTGATATCCCAACACCTTAAGGGTTTGTGCAATCGGTAACACCAGCTCCGGGCTGTACACCCCAATCACCGCCAGTGGTGGGCGAGCGGGGTTGATCAGCGGCCCCAACACATTGAACAGTGTGCGGGTTTTCAACTGCTGGCGAACCGGCATCGCGTGGCGGAAACCAGTGTGATACTGCGGTGCAAACAGGAAGCAAACGTTGAGGTCGTCCAGCGCCTTGCGTGCTTTCTCCGCGGGCATATCCAGGTCAATACCGAACGCCGCCAGCAAGTCGGAAGATCCGGATTTGCTGGAAACGCTGCGGTTGCCATGCTTAGCGACTTTCAAACCACAGGTGGCGGCGACAAAGGCACTGGCCGTTGAGATGTTAATGCTGTTGCTGCCGTCACCGCCGGTGCCGACGATATCCGCAAAGGTGTAGTCGGGACGCGGGAACGGTTTCGCGTCTTCTAACAGGGCCGTGGCCGCACCGGCGATCTCTTCCGGACGCTCGCCACGGACTTTCATGGCGATCAGCGCGGCGGCGAGTTGGGTCGGTTCAAGCTGGCCTTTAATAATGGCGCTGAACAACTGGTGGCTTTCAGCCTGGCTCAGGGTCTCTGCCTGATACAGTTTTTCCAGAATAGTTTGCATCATAATCTCCCTATTATTTCGCCAGCGCCCAGGCCAGCGTTTGCTCTAACAGACGCGCACCCTGGGTGGTGAGAATGGATTCGGGGTGGAACTGGAAGCCACATACACGGTCAGCATCGTGGCGCACGGCCATCACCATGCCGTTGTAGCTGGCGTTCACGGTTAATTCGGCAGGGGTGTTGCTGCCCACCAGCGAGTGGTAACGCGCAACAGGCAACGGATTGCTCAGGCCGGTGAACATCGCTTCGCCATCGTGATTAATCGAAGAGGCTTTACCGTGCAGGATCTCGCCTGCCTGGCCAACATGGCCGCCGTAAGCTTCGACAATCGCCTGATGGCCGAGGCAAATACCGATGATGGGTAGACGCCCGCGCAGCGCTTGTAGTAGCGCCGGCATGCAACCGGCATCCTTCGGTGCACCCGGGCCCGGCGACAGCATCAACACCGGATTCTCCATCTGCTGCAGGCGCTCAATCAGCACTTCAGCCGGTACGTTATTACGGTAGATCACCACGTTGTGGCCAAAGGTGCGCAGCTGATCAACGAGGTTGTAAGTAAAGGAGTCGATATTATCGAGCAGCAGGATGTCGGCCATCAGAAAATCTCCTTGCAATGATGGGCAGTGGCGATGGCACGCAATACCGCGCGCGCTTTATTGCGGCTTTCATCCGCTTCGGCTTGAGGTTGTGAGTCCAGCACCACGCCGGCACCAGCCTGCACGGTTGCTACACCGTCTTCCACCCACGCGGAGCGAATCACGATGCAGGTGTCGAGGTCGCCGTGGGCCGTGAAGTAACCCACTGCACCGCCGTAGCTGCCGCGACGCGTGCCTTCTTTCTCAGCGATCAATTGCATGGCGCGTACCTTAGGTGCACCGCTCAATGTGCCCATATTCATGCAGGCGCGGTAGGCGTGCAGGACATCAAGGTCGTTACGCAGCGAGCCGACGACACGAGAGACCAGATGCATCACAAACGAGTAGCGGTCTACTTTCGTCAGGTCGGCGACATAGCGGCTGCCCGGTACACAGATGCGCGCCAGATCGTTACGGGCGAGGTCCACCAGCATCAGGTGTTCAGCCATCTCTTTGTGGTCGGTGCGCATTTCCAGCTCGATACGGCTGTCGAGGTCACGATCCAGCGAGCCATCAGCATGACGTCCGCGTGGACGTGTGCCCGCAATCGGGTAGATCTCAATCTGACGCGAGGTGGCGTCATATTTCAGTGAGCTTTCGGGTGAAGCACCAAACAGCGCGAAATCCTGGTCCTGCATAAAGAACATGTATGGGCTGGGGTTGCTGTGCTTCAGCGTGTCATAAGCCGCCAGTGGTGAAGGGCACGGCAGTGAGAAGCGACGCGAAGGCACCACCTGGAAAATTTCACCGATGCGAATCGCTTCCTGCATCTCACGCACAACGCTGCAATACTCTTCGTCGCTTTGGTTCGTGCTCAGCGTCATGTGCTCAACGCGCTGCACCGGCAACGCGGTGGCAGGTTGCGCCATTTGACCACGCAGCTGCTCGATGCGGCTTTGCAGACGCTGGAATTCACTGGTTGAAGGGCTAAACAGGCTTGCCTGCAAGCGGGCGCTGCGCGTCTGGTGGTCAATCACCAGTAAAGTTTCGGCCAGATAGAAGCAGTAGTCTGGGCAGCTCTGTTCATTACGTAATGCAGGCAGGTCTTCGAAGCCCGCGACCAGGTCGTAAGCGAACAGACCACCCAGGAACATCGCTTCGCGTTCTTCAGCCGGGCTATTTACCAGCTGCGGAATCAGGCGGAGTGCATCAAACACTGACAACGCTTTCAGGCGCGAATCTTCATCATGCAAACCCTGCGGTTGCGGGAAGTGCAGCTCGCGTCCATCTGGGCGCGCTTCAATTCGCACGTCGGCTGGCAGTGCCTCATCCAGCAGCGGCAGGATGGCGCGACCGTTTTCGGACAGGGCTTGCAGCGTGACGATATTGCCCATTGCGCTGATGCGCAGGGCGCTGTCGACAATCAGCAAGCTTTTCAGATTCTGTTTGCTGTCGATATCGGCGGATTCGAGCAGCAACGTTGCTGGACGTGCGCCGCAAATTTGATGGAACACTGCGGCCGGATCTTCGCGGTAGGGCGCGGTACCGGTAATCAACTTCACTGTAGGTTTCGCATTAGCCATTATTGGATTCTCTGAATTTCGCTCAAAAAAAAGCCCGCTCGGTGGCGGGCTCAGGTATCTGCACAGCGGTTACGCAAATTGTGCACGACGACGTCGCCCATTCAAGGGATCATCGCGCCACCAACCTTTTGCATGCGTACCGAAAAATGCCATGATTAAATACCCGTTACGTGTGAACTTGTGTACTAGTTAACTGGTTCAGGCGAAAAATGTCAATACCCTTTTTCAGTCACGGTCAAAATCGTTATCATGCCCGCCGGTTTATGCAGTTGCTGGAGTGACCTTGTCGGATATCGCCCGTTTTCCTCTATATGATTTACACAGCCATACACAAGCATCTGATGGTTTACTGACACCCACTGCGCTGGTGCAGCGTGCCGTTGAGATGAAGGTTGGTGTGCTCGCGATTACCGATCACGACACGGTTGCCGGTGTGGCGGAAGCACAAGACGCCGTGCTGCAACACGATCTGCCCATTCGTGTCCTGGCGGGGTTAGAAGCATCGACGCTATGGGAGAACCACGAAATTCATATTGTGGGTTTGAACATCGATTGCCAGCACCCGGTACTCAGCGAATTTCTTGCCCAACAGCATCAATGCCGTGTGGATCGCGCGCTACAGATTGCTGAGCGACTGGAGCGGGCGCGCATCCCTGATGCGCTGGCCGGCGCACAGCGTCTGGCACAGGGCGGGGTAATTACCCGAGGCCATTTTGCGCGTTACCTGGTTGAGATCGGCAAAGCGAACAATATGGCGCAGGTGTTTAAGAGTTATCTTGCGCGTGGGAAAACCGGCTACGTGCCACCGCAATGGTGTACAATTAAACAAGCTATTGATGCCATTCATCATTCTGGCGGCGTTGCCGTACTCGCACATCCAGGTCGTTATGGCTTGTCTGCCAAATGGCTAAAAAGGCTGATTGCCCATTTCGCAGAAGCGGGTGGGGATGCAATGGAAGTCGCGCAGTGTCAGCAGGCACCCAACGAACGCACCCAGCTTGCGACATATGCGCGCGATAATAAGCTGGCGGCATCGCAGGGGTCAGATTTTCACTTACCTTGTCCGTGGATAGAACTGGGGCGCAAATTGTGGTTGCCGGGTGGTGTTGTACCCATTTGGGAACGCTTTCCTGAGCTGGCGCCCGCAGTGGCTGTTGCTGACAGGTGATATGAGGTTTTTATGAGTCAACTTTTTCACATTCATCCCGACAATCCGCAGCCACGCTTGATTAATCAGGCGGTTGATTATCTGAATAAAGGGTCCGTTATCGTCTATCCCACTGATTCGGGTTACGCGTTAGGTTGCCGACTGGAAGAGAAGAATGCCATGGAGCGTATCTGCCGCATTCGTCAGTTGGACGGTAATCACAACTTTACTTTGATGTGTCGTGATCTGTCTGAGTTGTCGACCTATTCGCAGGTGGATAACACCGCGTTTCGTATTCTGAAAAACAATACGCCAGGTAACTACACCTTCATTCTCAAAGCGACCAAAGAAGTGCCACGCCGTTTGATGAATGATAAACGCAAAACCATCGGTCTTCGCGTGCCGTCCAATCCAGTAGCATTGGCGCTGCTGGAGCGTCTGAATGAGCCGATGATGTCGACTTCACTGATGTTGCCAGGCAATGACTTTACCGAATCCGACCCTGAAGAGATTCAGTACAGCATCGGTAAGCTGGTGGATCTGATTATTGATGGCGGCACCCTTGGGCAACAGCCAACCACCGTTATCGATCTCACCAGCGATTCACCGATCGTGGTGCGTGAAGGGGTAGGCGATACGCGTCCGTTCCTTTAATCACGCGTGGTCAGGCGTCGATAAGGTCGTCTGGCCAATATTTTGTTCCAGCCAATGTTTGAAATCGCCGTACGGAATATACAGTGAGACATCTTTCAGGATGACTTGCTTACTACGCACATTGGATATTTCATGGCTATAACCCACAATCACACCACCAATAGTCTGGTCAGCATTATATACTGCGCCGCCTGACATTCCCTGCACAACTCCAGCATTTGATGCCATTGCCATGCACGGTTTTTTATTCCATTTATTGGTAATCGCGGTGCGCGCTAAATTAACGCCGCTCGATTCCACTGGCATGGCAGAAATAAAGCTGTAACCGTACATCTTAATGGGCTCGCCTACTTTACTGGTGCGGAATTTCGCCAGCGTTTCAGGGCTATTTTTATGGTAGATAATGGCAACATCACAATAGGGGTGATAAGCCTTCACACGCTGGACAGCCGTGGTTGCCACGTGTGCAGCCGTCAGACTGTATTCTGGTGTCAGTGGAATGGTGGTGCCGAGGATACCCAAACCCAGTACCGTCGGGATGCCTGTCACGCTCATATCAACGTGTTCAAGCGCCGCACGACTGTACTCAGTGTGGCCCACGGAACAACCGCTCAGTGCCAGCGCGGCGAGCGCAGGCCAAAGCAGGGAGGTTCTCATGTTGTATTGCCTTCATTTCATGCATGTCAGTAAAATCCCTGGTGAAGACTTTCGACATGCAAATTAAATTCATTCCGTGAATGAATTAACGCATCGTTTCCGCGTGCGCCGGTTTATATTATCAACGAAACAACACTGTGATCGTTAATGGCTTGTTAGGTAATCGAGTGTAAATAGTAAAAATTACGTTTTTATTAATACGGCACACTGGATTTCAGAGTTAAATTTTACACACATTTCTCATCAGAACAATTCATCATATTTAATCTGAATCAAATAATGCGAAAATACAGACTTAATCCAACCTGCAGAGCCAATTAACTAACAATTTAAATTTACTGGCATGATGAGCCTTATTTATCCCGGTTGAATAGAGTTTTATCCTGTTTTGCGATTTGGCTTTAGATTTTATGTTTGGGATTATCCTTAAGCGCGGTTCGCAATGCTACCTATGTAGCCTTGAAAAGCGCTAATGTATCACGCAGCTAAAGTGGAAATAATCACCAGGTTGAAGATGACGCAGGCAAAGAGTAAAAATTCAGTGACTTGGCGAAGAGCGCAGAAGCGATTTACTGGTCTATCTATCAGCGACGTAAATATATCAATCATTGGTCCTGATCGTTCGACGCAGCCTTTGGCCTTTATTATCGGCAGCAAAGTAAAAGGTGTTAACGAAACTTGCGTTAGTGTAGAATCGCGGGCCGCCTGAGATTGCAGCAGCAATGCGCAGCGGTAACAGATTCTGATATGGGAATTGGTAATCCCTGTATCCTACCTCTTCTTACCACGACGCCTGGGAAGGCGACAACGAGGCAGCTCCATGAGCGAGAAACTACAGAAAGTATTAGCGCGCGCCGGTCACGGTTCGCGCCGCGAAATCGAAACCATGATTTCAGCCGGACGCGTCAGCGTCGATGGCAAACTGGCGACGCTGGGCGATCGCATCGAAAGTGATAAATCCTTGAAGATCCGTATCGATGGCCATCTGGTTTCGATTGCTGAATCTGCGACGGAAGTGTGCCGCGTGCTGGCCTACTACAAACCAGAAGGTGAGCTGTGCACCCGTAATGACCCGGAAGGCCGTCCAACGGTGTTTGACCGCTTGCCGCGTCTGCTGGGTTCACGCTGGATTGCTGTCGGCCGTCTGGATGTTAACACTTGCGGTCTGATGTTATTCACCACCGACGGTGAGTTGGCGAATCGCCTGATGCACCCAAGCCATGAAGTCGAGCGCGAATATGCTGTGCGCGTATTCGGCGAAGTGGATGACGATAAAATTCGCCAGTTAAGTAAAGGTGTGCAACTGGAGGATGGTCCTGCATCGTTCAAAACCATTAAGTTTGCGGGCGGCGAAGGCATTAACCAGTGGTACAATGTCACGCTGACCGAAGGTCGTAACCGTGAAGTGCGTCGTTTGTGGGAAGCAGTGGGTGTCCAGGTGAGCCGTCTGATGCGTGTACGCTACGGTGATATTCAGTTGCCTAAAGGTTTGCCACGTGGCGGCTGGATGGAGATGGAACTGTCGGCAGTTAACTATTTGCGCACGCTGGTGCAAATGCCGGAAGAAACTGTCACCAAAGTGGCGGTGGAAAAAGATCGCCGTCGCACCAAAGCCAACCAGATCCGTCGTGCGGTGAAACGCCACAGCAATGTGAGCGGTAACCCGCGTCGTGGCGGCAGCAGCAGCAGTCGTACCAGCGGCAACAAAAAACGCGGTGCCTGATGCTATAGTGACGCCGCGGTGTGCGGCGTCACTGCTTTACCAGTCAATTCCTTGCTGTGCCTGAATTCCCGCATCAAAAGCATGTTTCACCGGACGCATCTCCGTCACTGTATCGGCCATTTCCAGCAATGTGCGATGGCAGCCGCGACCCGTGATGATCACGCTTTGCTGCGCCGGACGCTGGCTTAATGCCACCACCAACTCCTCCAGATCCAGATAATCCATACTGACCATGTAGGTGATTTCATCGAGAATCACTAAGTCGAGTTGTGGATCCGCCAGCATGCGTCGCGCCTGCTGCCACACCTGCTGACAGGCCAGGGTGTCGGTTTCACGGTTTTGCGTATCCCAGGTAAAGCCGGTGGACATCACCTGAAACTCAACCCCATGTTGTTCCAGCAGATTACGCTCACCGTTCGGCCACTCACCCTTGATAAACTGAACTGCAGCAACCGTCTTACCATGTCCACAGGCACGCAGGGCGGTACCAAAAGCGGCGGTGGTTTTGCCTTTCCCATTGCCGGTGAACACCATCAAAATGCCGCGTGTTTCCGTTGCGGCGGCAATACGGGCATCCACCTGCTCTTTTAAACGCTGTTGTCGTTGCTGGTGACGATCGCTCATGCGCTGGCCGGCCCTGGTTTGCGTCCTGGTTGCGCATCAAAACTGATACCGGTTTTGCGGCGACTGTCATCTCCCATCAAGTAGAGATAGAGCGGCATCAAATCAGCAGGGGTTTTCAGCAGGTTGGCGTTCTCGTCCGGAAAAGCACTGGCGCGCATTTTGGTACGTGTTCCGCCTGGATTGATGCAGTTAACCCGGAGATGGCGATTTTTATACTCATCGGCCAAAACTTGCATCATGCCTTCGGTGGCAAATTTTGATACGGCATAAGCGCCCCAGCCTGAACGCCCGGTACGACCGACGCTTGATGTGGTGAACACCAGTGAGCCCGCATCGGATTTCAGCAGAAGTGGCAACAACGCTTGGGTGAGATAGAAGGTGGCATCAAGATTAATTTGCATCACTTCGCGCCAGACGGCGGGATTAAGCTCAGCCAGCGGGATGATTTCGCCAAGGATGCCAGCATTATGCAGCACACCATCCAGCCGCGGTACCAAATCAGCCACTTGTTGCGCCAGTTGGTGACAGCTTTCAGGTGTAGCCACTGACAGATCGAGCAGTAGTGAAGAGGCTTGTTGCTTGTTCAACTGGTTAATCGCCAGTTCCGTTTGCTGCAGCGTCTCGGCATTGCGGCCCAGCAAAATAACGCGTGCGCCGTAGCGCGCATAGGTGAGGGCAGCTTCACGGCCAATGCCGTCTGAAGCGCCGGTCACCAGGATAATACGATTTTCCAGCAGATCGCTTTTCGGTTGATAATGCACAGCGATGTCCTTTGGCAGGTGAGGGTTTGGGGCTTTATGCCTCAATTTTCCGCAAGGTGCAATCGCTGAACCTCGCAATCTGTGCCGCCTGCGGGCATTTCAGGCGACGAATGCCTGCAAAGCGGGTACACTCAGCCACTGTTTGTAATTCACTGTTTAATAAGGCGGCAGAATGGATTTACTCTCCAGCTATGGATTATTTCTGGCCAAGGCCGTCACCGTGGTGGTGGCGATCGCAGCTATTGTTCTGATTGTGCTCAATGCCGCGCTGCGTAAACGTCACAGCGGCGGGCAGCTGCGTTTAACTCATCTCGATGACGAATACCGTGAGATGAAAGAAGATCTGCAGTTAGCGAAGATGAAGCCGCAGGCACAAAAAGTATGGCTCAAACAGCATAAAAAAGAAGAAAAACTCAAAGCCAAGTCTGAGAAACGTAACGCGAAAGCCGGTGTAAGTGAAACCGCGAAACCCACGCTCTACGTGCTGGAATTTAAAGGCAGTATGGATGCGGGTGAAGTCAGCTCATTACGCGAAGAGATCTCCGCTGTGTTAGCTGTTGCGCAGCCCGGTGATGAAGTATTACTTCGTCTGGAAAGTCCGGGTGGTGTGGTGCACGGTTACGGCCTGGCGGCCTCTCAGTTGCAGCGCCTGCGTGATGCCGGTCTGCATCTCACCGCCGTGGTGGATAAAGTGGCTGCCAGCGGCGGCTATATGATGGCCTGCGTCGCCGATCGCATTGTGGCTGCGCCTTTCTCTATTATTGGTTCCATTGGCGTGGTCGCGCAGATTCCTAACTTCAACCGTCTGCTGAAACGCAATGATATTGATGTGGAACTGCACACCGCAGGACAGTACAAACGCACGTTGACCCTGTTTGGCGAAAATACCGATGAGGGTCGTGAGAAGTTTCAGGAAGACCTCAATGAAACCCATCAGCTGTTCAAAGACTTTGTGCAGCAGATGCGTCCGTCACTGGAGCTGGATAAAGTGGCAACGGGTGAACACTGGTACGGTCGTCAGGCGCTGGATTTAGGCTTGGTCGATGAGATCGGCACCAGCGATGCGCTAATTATCAAACAGATGGATCGTTTTGCTGTGCTCGGGGTGCATTTTGCACGTAAGAAGAAAATGATGGACCGCTTCACTCATAGCGCCAGCATGGCGGCAGAGCGGTTAATTCTGAAAATATGGCAGCGTGGCGATAAGCCGTTGTTATAAACCAGCCCGGCAAATGCCGGGCTTTTTTATGCCAGATGATATTGCGCGGAGAGCACCACAGCGAGGTGTTTAAAGACATTAAAAACTGCGGTGGTTTTGGCCGTGGGCAAGCCCTCGTCATCAAGAAAATAGGGGCCGCGAAACACTAAAACTTCACCTTGCTGAATCACGTCATTGGCTTCCATGCCCGCCAAATAATCGTCATGCTGTTTGATCATTTGATTGGCAATTTCCAGTAACGCCTGGTGTGAAATAGATTCCGTTTCTGCTGACATTTTGCTCTCCTTTTTTGACAGCGATTGTTCTCCTTCTATATTACTTGCGAGTTGGCATGTTCAGCAAATCAACAAAGGCAAGCAAAACTGGCGCAAAATTAAACAGAATGCTAATTAAGTTGCGTAACGGATTTTATCAGGTAGAGTGTGGGCGATTCAGCTTTCAGGGAGATCACACCCGGATGTGTGATACTGTCAGACGGAAAACTCGCTTCTAATCATAAAGTTGCATAAGTCGATGCAATCTGACCTGAGATTATCCCCGCTGCCTTGAAAAGTGAAAAGCTGGCAGCAATATTCAACCCGTTGGGTTTTGGGGCTTCGAATCCTCTCCCGTTATCAGGACGTTTCAATTTAGGTAAAGGTACATATGGGTAAGTCACTCGTCATCGTTGAGTCCCCGGCAAAGGCCAAAACAATCAATAAATACCTCGGCAATGACTACGTGGTGAAATCCAGCGTGGGTCATATCCGTGATTTGCCGACCAGTGGTTCAACTGCCCGTAAAAGTGCCGACGGGGAAAAAGCCAAAAGCGGTAAAAAGGTTAAGAAAGATGAGAAAGTCGCGCTGGTTAGCCGTATGGGTGTTGATCCCTGGAATGGCTGGGAAGCGGATTATCAAATCCTGCCAGGCAAAGAGAAAGTCGTTGCCGAGCTGAAAAATCTTGCTGCTGATGCCGACCACATCTATCTCGCAACGGACCTTGACCGCGAAGGGGAGGCCATTGCATGGCACCTGCGGGAAGTGATCGGTGGCGATGACACGCGTTTTAGCCGTGTGGTGTTTAACGAAATTACCAAGAATGCGATTCGTCAGGCGTTTGAGAAGCCGGGTGAACTGAATATTGAGCGCGTCAATGCGCAGCAAGCGCGCCGCTTTATGGACCGCGTCGTGGGTTATATGGTTTCTCCGCTGCTGTGGAAGAAGATCGCCCGTGGCCTCTCTGCCGGTCGTGTGCAGTCCGTTGCCGTGCGTTTGGTGGTGGAACGCGAGCATGAAATCAAAGCCTTTGTGCCGGAAGAGTACTGGGATATTGATGCGGATTTCACCACGCCGAAGGGTGATGATTTGGCCATGCAGGTCACGCATCAGGGTGACAAAGCCTTCCGTCCGGTTAACCGCGAGCAAACACAAGCCGCTGTCGCCATTTTGCAGAAAGCACGTTTTGAAGTGCTGGATCGTGAAGATAAACCGACCAGCAGTAAACCTTCTGCTCCCTTTATTACCTCAACGCTGCAACAGGCAGCGAGTACGCGCCTGGGCTTTGGCGTGAAAAAAACCATGATGATGGCACAGCGTCTCTACGAGGCCGGTCATATCACCTATATGCGTACCGACTCCACCAACCTGAGTCAGGATGCGGTGGCGATGGCCCGCGGTTACGTTGAGAAGAGCTTCGGTAAGAAATACCTGCCGGACTCACCGATTACCTACACCAATAAAGAGAACTCGCAGGAAGCGCACGAAGCGATTCGTCCTTCTGATGTCAACATCGCTGCGGAACAGTTAAAAGATATGGAAGCTGATGCGCAGAAGCTCTATCAGCTTATCTGGCGTCAGTTTGTCGCCTGCCAGATGGTGCCTGCCCAGTATGATTCCACCACGCTGACCGTAGGCGCGGCAGACTTCAAACTGAAGGCCAAAGGCCGTACGCTGCGCTTTGATGGCTGGACGAAAGTGATGCCTGCTCTGCGTAAGAACGATGACGATCTGACGCTGCCGCCAGTCAACGTCGGCGATATGCTTGATCTCAAAGAGCTGATGCCAAGCCAGCACTTCACCAAGCCGCCAGCCCGTTTCAGTGAAGCGTCCCTGGTGCGCGAGCTGGAAAAACGCGGTATCGGACGTCCGTCGACCTACGCATCAATTATCTCGACTATTCAGGACCGTGGTTACGTGCGTGTAGAGAACCGCCGCTTCTACGCTGAAAAAATGGGCGAGATTGTGACTGACCGCCTGGAAGAGAACTTCCGTGAGTTGATGAATTATGACTTCACCGCACGCATGGAAAACAGCCTTGACCAGGTCGCCAACAACGAAGCGCAGTGGAAGGCGGTGCTGGATTCGTTCTTTAGCGATTTTAGCCAGCAGTTAGGACAGGCCGAGAAAGAACCGGAAGAGGGCGGCATGCAGCCGAACCAGATGGTACTGACCTCGATTGACTGTCCGACTTGTAGCCGTCAAATGGGCATTCGCACCGCCAGCACCGGCGTATTCCTGGGCTGTTCCGGGTATGCTTTGCCGCCGAAAGAGCGCTGCAAACAAACCATCAACCTGATTCCGGAAAACGAAGTGCTTAACGTGCTGGAAGGCGATGATGCCGAAACCAATGCGTTGCGTGCGCGTCGTCGTTGCCAGAAATGTGGCACGGCGATGGACAGTTACCTGATCGATAATCAACGTAAATTGCATGTCTGTGGTAACAACCCAGAGTGTGATGGCTACGAAATCGAGCAGGGCGAATTCCGCATCAAAGGTTATGATGGCCCGATCGTTGAATGCGAAAAATGTGGTTCTGAAATGCACCTGAAAATGGGGCGTTTTGGTAAGTACATGGCGTGTACCAACGACGAATGTAAAAACACCCGTAAGATTCTGCGTAATGGCGACGTTGCGCCGCCAAAAGAAGATCCGGTTCCGTTACCAGAATTGGCATGTGAGAAATCAGATGCCTATTTCGTTCTGCGTGACGGTGCGGCAGGGGTATTCCTGGCGGCTAACACATTCCCTAAATCACGTGAGACTCGTGCACCGCTGGTGGAAGAGCTGCAGCGTTTTGCTGACCGTTTACCTGAAAAGCTGAAGTACCTTGCAGAGGCGCCGGCCGCTGACCCAGAAGGCAATAAAACCCTGGTGCGGTTCAGCCGTAAAACCAAACAGCAGTATGTCTCCTCGGAAAAAGAAGGTAAGGCAACGGGCTGGTCGATGTTCTATATCGATGGTAAGTGGCAGGAAGCGAAGAAGTAATTCCCCTCAAGGCCAGCATCTGCTGGCCTTTTCACCATCCTTATAGCTAATCGTTCTACATTCCTTCTTTAACTGATATAGTAGTTATAGCTTTTTTCGTTTCGCTGACTCGCTTTCCCTCGCCATACCTTCATAGGGCGGAAACACGCCTGCTGGGATTGCCCCTCTGTCGCTACCGGGAAGATATAACTATGAAATTGCAGCAGTTGCGCTACATCGTCGAAGTGGTCAATCACAATCTAAATGTCTCATCGACCGCCGAAGGGCTTTACACCTCACAACCCGGCATCAGTAAGCAGGTTCGTATGCTTGAAGATGAACTCGGTGTACAGATATTTGCGCGCAGTGGCAAACACCTGACCCAAGTGACGCCAGCCGGTGAAGAGATCATCCGTATCGCGCGGGAAGTGTTGTCCAAAGTGGATGCGATTAAGTCGGTAGCGGGGGAGCATACCTGGCCTGACAAAGGTTCTCTGTACGTGGCCACCACGCATACACAAGCGCGTTATGCGCTGCCTGGCGTGATTAAAGGCTTTATCGAGCGCTATCCTCGTGTTTCGCTGCATATGCATCAGGGATCGCCTACACAAATTGCAGAAGCCGTTTCGAAAGGCAATGCAGACTTTGCTATAGCCACGGAAGCACTGCATCTCTATGACGATCTCATTATGCTGCCATGCTATCACTGGAACCGGGCAATTGTGGTCACGCCGGACCATCCACTGGCGGGCAAATCTAACGTCACTATTGAAGAGTTGGCTGACTTCCCGCTCGTCACTTACACCTTTGGCTTTACCGGCCGCTCTGAGCTGGACACGGCGTTTAATCGCGCAGGATTAACACCGCGAATTGTGTTTACGGCAACCGATGCAGACGTGATTAAGACCTACGTGCGCTTAGGGCTTGGCGTGGGCGTGATTGCCAGCATGGCGGTGGACCCGGTTTCAGATCCTGATTTAGTGCGGATAGAAGCTTCAGAGATATTTACCAATAGCACAACCAAAATTGGCTTTAGACGCAGCACCTTCCTGCGTAGCTATATGTATGATTTTATTCAACGTTTTGCACCTCATCTGACACGAGATGTGGTGGATGCAGCGGTAGCATTACGCTCCAATGAGGACATCGAAGCGATGTTCCGCGATATCAAGTTACCTTTCAAATAGTTCCTTAAGTCATTATTTTGTCAAGGTGTCTTGCTGGCACCTTGCAAATCCCGCCTCCGTTAGCGCCACAAGAATCTCAAAAAATTTCATTATTTTTTTGTAAATGAAACATAGGTCACATGTTTTTTCATTGTTAGTTCTTAAATGCGAATCAGTACACAATTTTTACGTTGCTACTTTGCGGACCGCCAGGAATATTCCCATACTCCAGTTAAGAGCTGATGAAGAAGGGCTTTTTCAGCGGCTCTTTAAATAAGACTCTAATTTAGATTGGATCTAAATTAGTTTTAACTCAAATTTACAATGTGATGTTTTAATTAATAGTTAGCTTCGTGATTAAGTTTATCTCATCTATTTTTTGAGTTTTGATAAATAGCATTAATCGTTGTGCTCAATAAAAATAACTGGATTTTCGGTCTTAACAAGTTTAGGATTCGTCCTAAATCTTAATCGTTGTCAACAATCGTTTTATTGAGAGTGATTATCAAAAACTATGAATACTAGATTAACTGTACAGCCGGACTTCCGGACCAAAAGCACCAAAGTTGAGCGCACTGGCAACACCCGTCGCAAAGCTTGGTTGACTGTCTTCGCTGCTTCAGCACTGTTCTGGGTAGTGGTGGCTTTAATGATTTGGCGTATGTGGGGTTAAGCCATGTGGGCAAATACACTCAGCCGTAAGTCTCCGGTTTCTGCGCGTCAGCCGAACACGTCAGCGTGCAAAGCGAAAGAAGTCAAGAGCGCTGAACAACCAGCGGCGATTCCTGCGTCGTGGGAACTGAGTGAGAAACAGCGTAGCTTTATCGAATCTTTCATGGATCCGAAGTCGAAATAACGCAGTCTGCGTTCTGTTCTTTATATAGATGTTCGTCCCTCATTTTACCGGATTATCCGGTGGGCATTTTAAAAGCCCGTCTCTTTAACACTCAGCATTAAAAAAAACGGTGTCATCAGTACAACGCTGAAGACGGTGGACTTTTTTTGCCCGGAATCCGGGAGGGAGTGACTCAATGAATACAACAACTTTTTCATGGTTTAGCGTTTATGCCTTTTCATTTGCATTTTGGGCAGCTGCCGTGTGGGCAATGATGTAATTCAATAACTCAAATTATTCGTCCCGTTATTCATGCCCTGACAATCGTCGGGGCATTTTTCTTTGGGCATTTATGTGTCATTTCGTGTTGTTATCAAATCGTTAACGACAATGTGGTCTATCTTTAACCTAAACCTTGCGGTTTTTGAGGTTTAAAGAAAGGCCCATTAAAGGAGGAGTTATGTCGTTAACCTTACGCGAGCACAGCCAGGATACGCTGGACGTTCGGGCAGAAAAATATCATTACTACAGCCTGCCAAAAGCCGCCCAGCAACTGGGCAATATTGATCGCTTACCCAAATCGATGAAAGTCCTGCTGGAAAATCTGCTGCGCTGGCAGGATGGCGATTCTGTGACTGCGGAAGATATTCAGGCGCTGGTGGACTGGCAGAAAGATGCTCATGCCGATCGGGAGATTGCCTATCGCCCGGCACGTGTACTGATGCAGGACTTTACCGGTGTACCGGCGGTGGTTGATTTAGCCGCCATGCGCGAAGCGGTAAAGCGCCTTGGAGGCGATGTTGCCAAAGTGAACCCGCTTTCCCCTGTCGACCTTGTCATTGACCATTCTGTTACGGTTGACCACTTCGGCGACGATGAAGCCTTCGAAGAGAATGTGCGCCTCGAAATGGAGCGTAACCACGAGCGCTACGTGTTTCTACGTTGGGGACAAAAAGCGTTCAACCGTTTCCGCGTGGTGCCGCCTGGCACTGGGATTTGCCATCAGGTCAATCTGGAGTATCTGGGCAAATCGGTCTGGCATGAAACCCAGGACGGCAAAGAAGTGGCCTACCCCGATACGCTGGTGGGTACCGACTCCCATACTACAATGATAAACGCGCTTGGCGTGCTTGGTTGGGGCGTGGGCGGTATCGAAGCAGAAGCCGCTATGTTAGGCCAACCGGTATCCATGCTGATCCCCGATGTTGTCGGCTTCAAACTGACCGGAAAACTTCGCCCGGGCATAACCGCCACTGACCTGGTATTGACCGTCACGCAGATGCTGCGCAAACACGGCGTGGTGGGGAAATTTGTTGAGTTTTACGGTGATGGATTAGCTGATTTGCCGCTCGCCGACCGCGCGACCATTGCCAATATGGCGCCAGAATATGGTGCAACCTGTGGTTTCTTCCCGATTGATGAAGTCACCCTGAGTTATATGGCGCTCACCGGCCGTGAGCCTGAACAGGTGGCATTGGTCGAGGCGTATGCGAAACAGCAGGGCATGTGGCGTCACCCTGGTGATGAACCGGTGTTCACCAGCACGCTGGCGCTGGATATGGCCGAAGTGGAATCGAGCCTCGCCGGACCTAAACGCCCACAAGATCGTGTATCGCTGGGTGATGTTCCCGCCGCATTCGACGCCAGCAATGAACTGGAAGTGAATCATGCGCAGAAAGCGCACAAGACGGTCAGCTATCGCGACAGTGAAACCGGCGAAAGTTATCAACTTGATGACGGCGCGGTGGTGATTTCTGCGATTACGTCCTGTACCAATACCTCCAATCCCAGCGTATTAATGGCTGCAGGCCTTTTAGCGAAAAACGCCGTTGAGCGTGGCTTAATGCGCAAACCCTGGGTTAAGGCCTCACTGGCTCCAGGCTCAAAAGTGGTGTCAGATTATCTCGCCGTGGCGCAGCTCACGCCGTATCTGGACGAACTGGGCTTCAACCTGGTGGGATATGGCTGTACTACCTGCATCGGTAACTCTGGTCCGTTACCGGATGTAATTGAAAGTGCCATCAAAGAAGGGGATCTGACGGTCGGTGCAGTGTTGTCGGGTAACCGCAATTTTGAGGGACGTATTCATCCACTGGTGAAAACCAACTGGCTGGCCTCTCCACCGCTGGTGGTTGCCTATGCGCTGGCCGGTAACATGAAACTGAATCTGCAGCGTGACCCCATTGGTCAGGATCATCAGGGCAAAGACGTATTCCTCAAGGATATCTGGCCCTCTCCGGAGGAAATTGCCGCTGCGGTGCAGAAAGTGACCAGTGACATGTTCCACAAGGAGTACGCGGAAGTGTTTGATGGCACGCCAGAGTGGCAACAGATCAAAGTCAGTGAAGCCGCGACTTATGACTGGGATGAAGGGTCCACCTATATTCGTCTGTCACCGTTCTTTGATGATATGGAGGAAACGCCGAAACCGGTTCAGGATATCAAGGGGGCGCGTATTCTGGCGATGCTGGGTGATTCAGTCACCACTGACCACATTTCCCCGGCGGGGAATATCAAAGCGGAAAGTCCCGCAGGGCGCTATTTGTTGTCGCATGGGGTAGAGCGTACCGACTTTAACTCCTACGGTTCACGTCGTGGTAACCATGAAGTGATGATGCGCGGTACGTTCGCCAATATCCGTATTCGCAATGAAATGGTGCCTGGCGTTGAAGGGGGCTATACCAAACACTTCCCGAGCAATGAGCAACTGGCTATCTATGATGCGGCGATGAAGTATCAGGAAGAGGGCGTGCCCTTGGCGGTCATCGCCGGGAAAGAATACGGATCCGGCTCAAGTCGTGACTGGGCCGCGAAAGGGCCTCGTTTACAAGGTGTTCGCGTGGTTATCTCCGAATCGTTTGAACGTATACATCGCTCTAACCTGATTGGTATGGGCATTCTGCCGCTGGAGTTTCCGGCAGGGGTGACGCGCAAAACCTTGGGGTTGACCGGTGAGGAGTTTATTGATGTGGCCGACCTTGCCCAGCTTAAACCTGGTTGTACGGTGAAAGTGACGCTGACGCGTGCCGATGGCACCAAGGAAACCCTCGAAACACGCTGCCGAATCGATACCGGTAATGAACTGACTTATTACCAAAACGATGGCATTTTGCACTACGTGATTCGTAACATGCTTAACTAAAAGAAAGCCGGGATATTTCCCGGCTTTTCCTTTCTGCTTTAAGACTTAGGCAGCAAATGCCCCATTTTTTCCGCTTTTGTATCCAGATAGTGCGCGTTCTTAGGGTTACGCCCTACCACCAGAGGTACGCGCTCAACAATGTTGATGCCTGCTTCGCTGAGGATTTCGACTTTACGCGGGTTATTGGTCAGCAGACGGACCTCATTCACGCCAAGAAGTTTGAACATATCCGCACACAGCGTGAAATCACGCTCATCCGCTGCAAAGCCCAGTTGATGGTTAGCTTCCACTGTATCGTAGCCTTTATCCTGCAGGGCATAGGCGCGAATTTTGTTCAGCAAACCAATGTTACGACCTTCCTGGCGGTGATATAACAGCACACCACGACCTTCTTCAGCGATGGCGTTCAGCGCGGCTTCAAGCTGAAAACCGCAGTCGCAGCGCAGGCTGAACAGCGCATCGCCAGTCAGACACTCAGAGTGGACGCGCGCCAGCACCGGATTGTGATCGCTAACATCACCGTAAACCAGCGCGACATGATCCTGGCCGGTTGCCAGTTCTTCAAAACCAACCATCAGGAAATCTCCCCATGGCGTGGGCAGTTTGGCTTCTGCTACCCGTTTAAGCTGCATGTGACTCTCCAGAACCTTCAGAGGATGCGCTATCATCATGATAACGCACGGGCCCGATTGGCCCGACAAAACTGACAATATTGTGCCACAACATGAACTTTAGCCGTTAATCAGTCAGAGTGATTGTAGTGATAAAGCACAATTATCCAAGCTGCAACGGGTATGTTATTCTTTTTTCAGCTAAAGTTATGCACGGCCTGCTAAATCAGGCGGATCGAAAAGGAACAGGATGTTAAAAATCGCTCAACGAACCACCCTTGGAATGTTGCTGTTATTGATCATGCCGCTTGGCGTCTGGCTATCCGGCTGGAAGTGGCAGCCCGGTGAAAGTGGGCTGTTTTTGCGCGTATTATTTTGGGTAACAGAAACGGTTACGAGCCCGTGGGGCACGCTGACCAGTCTCATCCTCAGTGCCTGGGCATTATGGTGCCTGCGCTTTCGGCTTAAACCCGCCATCCTGTTAATACTGATCATGAATGGTGCCATTCTTGCCGGTCAGTACACGAAATCCTTTATCAAGGAACAGGTGCAGGAGCCGCGCCCCTATGTGGTGTGGCTGGAAAAAAGCCACGGCATTAATGAAGCAGAATTTTACCAGCTCAATCGACAGGGCCGCAGCCAGATGGTTTCGAACTTGTTGGCAAATGACACCCAATTGCCGCAATGGCTAAAGCAGCACTGGGCGTTTGAAACCGGGTTTGCGTTTCCCTCTGGACACACCATGTTTGCCGCCAGTTGGTCGTTGATGGTGATTGGCTTGCTGTGGCCACGTCGTTACAGAGTCACCGTGGTGGTGGTGTTTGCCTGGGCAACCCTGGTGATGGGCAGCCGTTTGCTGTTGGGGATGCACTGGCCGCGCGATCTTGTGGTGGCCACTATCATCTCTTGGTTGTTGGTGACACTGGCCACCTGGCTGGCACAGCGCTTCTGTGGACCACTCACGTTACCGCACGAAGAGCAGCAAGAGATCGCGCAACGTGATGATGTATTGTAATTTCTGATCGCGCCCCCATATGATCGATCAACCTTACAGAAAATGCGCTAACTGATGCGCGGATAAGCAGCATCAGCGCCGCTTTTTTGGCATACTTCTAACGGATAACCTCTCGACAGGACGCAATGTGAAATATTTGCTGATTTTTCTCGTGGTATTGGTCATTTTTATCATCTCCGTCACCCTCGGAGCGCACAATGATCAAATCGTCACCTTTAATTATCTGCTGGCGCAGGGCGAATTCCGCATCTCCACTTTACTGGCTTGCCTGTTTGGCGCTGGATTCCTGCTCGGATGGGCTATTTGCGGTCTTTTCTGGTTACGGATTCGTGTGTCTCTGGCCAATGCGCAGCGCAAGCTGAAACGTATGCAGGCACAGATCGAACAATCAACGGCTGTGACAACCTCTTCTACTGCTGGTCGTCGGGATTAAGTTTCGATGCTTGAATTGCTG
This sequence comes from Pantoea sp. CFCC18177, assembly GCF_059412425.1. NCBI lineage: Bacteria > Pseudomonadati > Pseudomonadota > Gammaproteobacteria > Enterobacterales > Erwiniaceae > Pantoea > Pantoea sp. CFCC18177. Next base: position 248,328 of record NZ_JBNBPL010000001.1, on the reverse strand, counting down.
TTTTTGCTTCTTCCTGTTGCTGCGGCGTATGGCTGGTACATGGGCCGCCGCAGTGCCTATCAGGATAAGCAACAGGAAGCTAACCGCCTGTCGCGTGAATACGTTGCTGGCGTCAACTTCCTGCTATCTAACCAACAGGACAAAGCCGTAGACCTCTTTCTGGATATGTTAAAAGAGGATAGCGGTACCGTCGAAGCACACCTGACGCTCGGTAACCTGTTCCGCTCACGCGGAGAAGTTGACCGCGCAATTCGCATTCACCAGTCCTTAATGGAAAGCGCATCACTCAGCTATGAACAACGTTTATTAGCGATTCAGCAACTGGGCCGTGATTACATGGCGGCAGGGCTGTACGACCGCGCTGAAGACATGTTCGGCCAGTTGATTGATGAAACGGATTTCCGTATCGGTGCGTTGCAACAGTTGTTGCTGATTCATCAGGCCACCAGTGACTGGCAGAAAGCGATTGAAGTCGCCGAAAGACTGGTGAAGCTCGGCAAAGATAAGCAGAAGGGCGAAATCGCCCACTTTTACTGTGAGCTTGCACTCCAGGCGATGAGCAGCGATGACCTTGATCGCGCCATGAACTTGCTGAAGAAGGGTGAATCCGCCGATCATCAAAGTGCCCGCGTTTCCATCATGATGGGGCGCATCTTTATGGAAAAGGGCGAGTATGCAAAAGCCGTAGTGCATCTGGAGCGCGTGCTGGAGCAGGATAAGGAATTGGTGAGCGAAACCTTACCGATGCTGGAGACCTGCTACCAACGTCTGAATCAGCCAGAAGGCTGGGCACATTTTCTGCAACGCTGTGTTGAAGAGAATACCGGCGCCGCTGCGGAGCTATATGCAGCGGATATCCTGGAACAGCAGCAGGGCCCGGAAGCGGCACAGCTATATATCAATCGTCAGTTGCAACGCCATCCCACCATGCGTGTGTTCCATCGTTTAATGGACTTCCACCTGCATGAAGCAGAGGACGGGCGTGCTAAAGAGAGCCTGATGGTGCTGCGCGACATGGTAGGTGAGCAAATTCGTACTAAGCCGCGCTATCGCTGCCAGAAGTGCGGCTTCACCGCGCATGCGCTTTACTGGCACTGCCCATCATGCCGTGCGTGGTCTTCGGTGAAACCGATCCGCGGGCTCGACGGCCAGTAATGGCCGCGCTTTATTGACTTGTTTAAGCGCGATGTAGTTACAACATACTACAAACTCAAGACTGCCAATTACAACTTAGACATTGTGCCCATTTCCGTTAATCAACGTCTAATCTTCGCCGTGCGATTGTCCTGTCCGGTGTGCGCGGGTAGAATGCTTGCCGTTTGTCCATCGCGCCTGCGGGTGCCCGCTTCTGAGGAAACGTTATGCCTGTTACCCCTTCACCGATTCTGGTGGCACTCGACTATCATGATCTCAACAGTGCACTGCAATTTGTTGACCGCATCGACCCGAGCCAGTGCCGTTTGAAAGTGGGCAAAGAGATGTTCACGCTGTTTGGTCCTTCGCTGGTCAAAACATTGCAGGAACGTGGATTCGACGTTTTTCTCGACTTAAAGTTTCATGACATCCCGAATACTACGGCGCATGCCGTGGCAGCCGCAGCCGATCTCGGGGTATGGATGGTGAACGTCCACGCCAGCGGTGGGGCGCGCATGATGAATGCCGCACGCGAGGCCTTGGTGCCATTTGGTAAAGATGCGCCGTTACTGATTGCCGTCACCGTACTAACGAGCATGGATGCAGAGGATCTTAAAGGGCTCGGCATTACGCTTTCACCGGCAGAACAGGCAGAGCGCCTGGCGCGTTTGACCCGCGATTGCGGCCTGCATGGTGTGGTCTGCTCCGCGCAGGAAGCTGCACACTTCAAGCAAGTGATTGGCCAGGATTTCGCGCTGGTAACGCCGGGTATTCGTCCTGAAGGCAGCGATGCGGGCGATCAACGACGTATCATGACGCCGCAACAGGCTAAGCAGGCGGGTGTGGATTATATGGTGATTGGACGTCCGATCACCCAATCCAACGATCCCGCCGCCACACTGCACGCGATCCTGCAAAGTTTACAGGAGGCCTAATGGCTGACGATAACCGCCTGGTTTACTCCACGGAAACCGGGAGAATCACGCTAGAAGAAGCAAAGGCACCGCGTCCAAAAGGGGATGGTATCGTGCGCATTCAGCGCCAGACCAGCGGCCGCAAGGGTAAAGGCGTGTGCCTGATCACCGGTATCGATCTCGACGATGACGCCTTGAACAAACTGGCCGCAGAGTTGAAGAAAAAATGCGGCTGTGGCGGCGCATTAAAAGATGGCGTGATCGAGATTCAAGGGGATAAACGTGATTTGCTCAAAACCCTGCTCGAAGCCAAAGGCATGAAAGTCAAATTAGCCGGTGGCTAAGATAAGAGCGGGCCACATTGGATGTGGCCCGTGATTAAGTAGATGCGCTGCGTAGCCTGAAGCATTCTTTTTTATTTAGAAACCTGATGGCCGATGATGCCGCCCACGGCTGCGCCACCTACGGTTCCTAATGCACTGCCGTTGGTCAGTACCGAACCACCAATGGCGCCAGCACCAGCACCAATCGCGGTGTTACGGTCGCGTTTAGACCAATTTGAACAACCGCTCAATCCGATGACCAACGTGGTCGCCAGTACAGCTGCGGTGAAACGTTTCATTGTTATTGTCATGACTTTCTCCTTTGTTGTTTGCACAGAGGCAACCTCATAAGTATAGATGTTGCGCAACAAAGCACTTCATCCTGCAGTGTCAAATGGTCTTAATCCTGGAGCCCTGAGCCACACTTTTGTCTGCTCAGCGACTTTCCGCTGCTTTTACAGCGATCCGCTCCATAACATTTTCTCTGGTCGATCAGCACAATTTAGCGATTACCGTTCGCAGGAGAAAAATCATGCTGGAATCCCTCAAGCAGCAGGTGCTGGAAGCCAATCTCGATTTACCACGTTATAACCTCGTCACCTTTACCTGGGGCAACGTCAGCGCGGTAGACCGCGAGCGAGGGCTACTGGTGATCAAGCCATCGGGCGTGAAGTACGAAAACATGAAGCAAGAGGATATGGTTGTTATCGACTTAGAGAGCGGAAAAGTGGTGGAAGGGGCACTGCGTCCCTCATCCGATACTGCCACCCATCGTGCACTCTATCTTGCCTGGCCACAGATTGGGGGGATTGTTCATACCCATTCGCGGCATGCCACCATCTGGGCTCAGGCTGGGCGCGATATCATTGCGCTGGGCACTACCCATGCAGATGACTTTTACGGCACCATTCCCTGTACGCGTGCGATGAAGCGTGAGGAGATTCAGCAAGAGTATGAGTGGAACACCGGGCAAGTGATCATTGAGACATTTGCGCAGCGTCGTATCCAGCCTCAGGATGTCCCTGCCGCGTTGATCAATTCACACGGTCCTTTTGCGTGGGGTAAAGACGCGCATGCGGCGGTGCACAGTGCGGTCGTGCTAGAAGAAGTCGCCTATATGGCGATGCACACAGAGCGATTACGTGAGGAAATCTCGCCCATATCGCAAAACTTGCTAGACCTGCACTATTTGCGTAAGCACGGTAAAAACGCATGGTACGGGCAGGAGTAACCTTCATTACCTCTTTAAGGCGCCTGTGGGCGCCTTAATTTTTTCCCTGCTTAAACTAGTATGGCGATGCGCGTCATAAAATAAAATGATCATTCATTAAAAATAAAACAACGTTTCATAAATAGACTTGCGATCACTTTTTTCTCCCTGGCCAAAGGTTATGTTGCCTGCCATGCCATCCGGCAAATCATAACGCACCTCCTTCTGGCTCAGTTAAGGTGACACAATTATGCATATCAAACGTGCAATCGATAAAATTCCAGGCGGCATGATGCTGATTCCGCTGTTTCTGGGCGCACTTTGCCACACGTTTTCCCCTGGCGCAGGTAAGTATTTGGGATCTTTTTCCAACGGATTAATGACCGGCACGGTACCGATTTTGGCGGTGTGGTTCTTCTGTATGGGTGCGTCAATCAAACTCAGTGCCACCGGCACAGTACTGCGCAAATCAGGCACTCTTGTGTTGACTAAAATCGCGGTGGCGTGGGTCGTGGCTGCGATTGCTTCGCGTGTTATGCCTGAAAACGGGGTCGAAGTCGGTATGTTTGCCGGATTGTCGACGCTGGCGCTGGTCGCAGCGATGGATATGACCAACGGCGGGTTGTATGCCTCTATCATGCAGCAATACGGTTCAAAGGAGGAGGCGGGGGCCTTTGTGCTGATGTCACTGGAATCGGGCCCGTTGATGACCATGGTGATTCTGGGCACAGCGGGAATCGCATCCTTTGAGCCTCATGTCTTCGTCGGCGCGGTATTGCCCTTCCTGGTGGGCTTTGCACTGGGTAATCTCGACCCAGAATTACGCGAGTTCTTTGGCAAAGCCGTACACACACTGATTCCCTTCTTTGCCTTTGCGCTAGGCAATACCATTGATCTGGCGGTCATCGCGCAAACCGGCCTGCTCGGCGTGTTACTGGGCGTTGCGGTTATCATTGTGACGGGCATCCCGCTGATTCTGGCTGACCGACTTATTGGCGGAGGCGATGGTACGGCGGGCATTGCGGCGTCGAGTACCGCAGGCGCAGCGGTGGCAACTCCGGTACTCATCGCCGAGATGCTACCGCAGTTTAAACCGGTCGCGCCAGCTGCCACTGCACTGGTGGCCACATCGGTTATCGTGACTTCTGTATTAGTGCCGATCATCACCGCCGTCTATTCACGACGCGTTAAGCAATCTCATGTTGCCGTCGGGCAGCGTGCCGCCATCAAGTAAGCATACTAATCTTTCCCCGGCCCCTCGGTCGGGGATATCTCTGGATTTTACTTTATAAATCAATCTCTCATTTGGTCTGGCCTCACTCTGGATTACGCTGATGTGGCGTTTAACGCATCACATAACTAGAGGATGAGACTATGACAGTAATTAACCAACCAACTTGCAGATTGTTTACCGAAGTCGGACAAACCACCCAACTGGCGGCCTACTATGAAGAGGGGCGACACACCATGTGGATGATGCTGCGTGCGCAACCGCGCCCCAGTTTCAACCACGAATTAATTGAGGAGATCATGAACCTGAGCTATGCCGCCCAGCGTTCTGGCCTGCCCATTGATTTCTGGGTAACGGGCTCATTAGTGCCACAGATGTTCAATGCCGGGGGAGATTTGCGTTTCTTTGTGGAGTGCATTCGTAATAACCGTCGTGAAGCGCTCAGGGCTTATGCACGTGCCTGTGTGGATTGCATCCATTCAGCCGCGCGTGGGTTTGATACGGGCGCGGTGACGCTGGCGATGATCGAAGGCAGCGCGTTAGGTGGTGGTTTTGAAGCCGCACTGGCGCATCACTTCATTCTGGCGCAGAACAGCGCAAGAATGGGCTTCCCAGAGATTGCTTTCAACCTGTTCCCAGGCATGGGCGGGTATTCATTAGTGGCGCGTCGTTCTGGCATGAAGCTGGCCGAAGAGCTGATATGTGAAGGGGAATCGCACAGTGCAGAGTGGTACGAAACGCGAGGTCTGGTGGATAAAGTGTTCCAGCCAGGCGACGCATACCGCACTACGCGCACCTTTATCGATACCTTACGTCCGAAACTCAATGGTGTACGTGCGATGCTGAAAGCGCGTCAGCGCGTGCTGCAACTCTCGCGAGCGGAGTTAATGGATATCACGGAAGATTGGGTGGATTATGCTTTTACACTGGAGCCAAAAGACATTGCTTACATGGAACGACTGGTACAGCTACAGAACCGTCATAGCGCATCCCTGCGCAAAGCCGGATAACCAAGACCAGCGTTAAACGCGGGCAGGATGCTTAGCCAGCCAATGCCCGAGCTGTTCTGCGGGCATTGGTTTTGCATAATAATAGCCCTGACGTCCATCGACACCGTTGGTTAACACGAACTTTTCTTCGGCTTTAGTTTCAATACCTTCAGCGATCACCTGCAGCTCAAGGGCTTTAGCCACAGCAACAATGGCGCGTACCAGCGACTGCGCAACCGGCTGTTTATTGATGTTCCGCACAAAGCTTTGATCAAGCTTAATCGCATCAATGGGTACGCGAGCCAGCTGTGAAAGCGAGGAGTAGCCAGTACCAAAATCATCGAGATGAACCTGAGCACCCAGCTCCTGAAACTGTTTCATCAACGACAGCGCGCCCGCTTCATTTTCGATCAGGCAGCTTTCGGTCAATTCGATATCAATCGGACAATCGTTGAGGCCCGCCTCACTCAAAGCCTGCTTCAAATCGCTGTAAATACTTTGATCAATCAGTTGCTTAGCTGAAACATTAACCGCAACTCTTAAGTAGATGCCTTCACTGCGCCACTGAATGATTTGTTGCAACACGTTAAGCATCACCCAGCGGCCAAGTGGCACAATCAGGCCGGACTCTTCGGCATAGGAGATGAAATCTCCAGGCGGCACCAAACCGCGTTCAGGCGAGTTCCAGCGCACCAGCGCTTCAGCGCTGCGCACTTCGCCATCGCGGTCCAGTTTAGGCTGGTAGTAAACCACCAAATGCTCCAGCTCCAGCGCTTTACGCAGGTTGGTATCAAGCCATAAATACTCGAAAACACGCTGGTTCATCTCGTTGGCGAACACGCAGAACTTGCCGCGACCATTCTCTTTCGCGTGATACATCGCGGTATCGGCGTTGCGAATCAGGCTTTCGCGATCTTCGCCATGCAAAGGGGCGAGGGCGATACCAATTGAGCAGCCGCTGTAGACCTCAATCAGGCCGACGCGGAACGGCTGGCGCAGGCGCTCAAGAATGCGCGATGCCATCGCTTCCAGCGCCGCCTGGCTGGTGTGTTCGGCCAGCACCACAAACTCATCACCGCCCAGGCGCGCGAGAGTCTGATCTTTGCCAAGGCAGCTCAGAATGGCTAACGACACGGCCTGCAGGAGCTGGTCGCCAAACATATGGCCGTAAGCGTCGTTAACCTTCTTAAAATTGTCTAAATCGAGGTAAACCACGCCGGTTTGACTGCCGTTAGCCAGTTCCAGTGCCAGACTTATCTGTTGATGGATGGCATTACGGTTCGGCAAACCGGTCACGGTATCGGTATTGGCGAGCACGCGCAGGCGTTCCTGGGCACGTCGCTCTTCTGTGATGTCGGTTCCAGAACAGATGAGGAAAATTTCATTTTTCCCGCTACCACTGTGAACGAACTTATTACGAAACAGAAACAGTCGTTGACCCTTTTTGGTTTTAATCCAGCGTTCTACTTCGTAAGAATTACCATCGCGGAAGAAGCCGGCGATGTTACGACGCGAAGCCTGTGCTTCCTGCTTAGTCATAAATAGCTGAAACACGTTGCGGCCGATCACTTCCTGCTCTTTCAGACCGGTATACTCTTCGCTTAAGCGGTTGAAACGCTGGATATTACCGCGTTGATCAAGGATCACAATTACCGAGTTAGCTTCAGAAACCACTTGCTCAGCGAAAGATAAGCCCAGCGTTAAATCACGGGCCACGGAAGAGGTGTCTCCCCAGGCGGAAGAGGTGCCGGCCCAGGTGGATTGATTCACTTTGCGCCCCACAAAGTGCATTGGCACGGGCGATCCATGCAAAGAGAGCGTGAGGTTGATACTGGAGGTGATAACCGTCATCGCGCGTAACAGGCTTGCCTGTGCAGGCGTCAGGGCAATCGCCAGATTGGTGCGCGCGTTCTCGTCTTCGGCAAAATGCAGAGCATCGCTATCTGAAGTTAAACGCCAATGAGGGCTGGTTGTGCCAAACAAGGTGTATAGCAGCGTTTGCCCTTGTTCATCGGTCATGGAAACTTCCTCCGGGGAAATGCTCAGCGGTCGGTATCTCATTATTTTAGCAACAGTATTCAACCTCCAGCATCAGCACAAGATGCAAACCAAATATATTTTTGTTTTCACTAAAGAATGGCACGAAAAAGCCCCGAAAATCGGGGCTCAGATTTGTCAGCAAGGACACTTGCCCAGCTTGCCAGCCTGGCTGGGAAAACGCGCCTCAAGGCAATAGCGATGGAAGGCGCGTTCATCCATTGGCGTCTGCCCAGGATGATGTTGGCGCATATGCTTCAGATAAGTTTGATAGTCATGAACGCCAACCATTAAGCGAAAACTTTGTTGTAGTCCCTGCCAGATCCGTTGCCAGCGATTAAGAGTTTGCCCAGCCGTCTCGGTTGCGATCGGTAAGCAGTGCTTGATATGCCAGACACCGACCGGTTTTCTCCAGCGAAAAATGGACTCAGACATTTCGCACCTCTTTACGCAGTGAGATTTCAGATTCGTGGGTGGTAGGCAGGTGGCTGCGCAACGCCCGGCGGATGACAAAGAAGGCGGCAATTAGCATGGTGACGGCCACCAGCATAAAGAACCCGCACAGGGCCGCGTTAATCTGATTACTAAACACGATGGTTTGCATGTCGGCCACGGTTTTTGCCGGCGCGATGATCACACCTTCATCAATGCCCTTACGGAACTTGTTGGCTTGGGCAAGGAAACCAATGGACGGCTTCTCATGGAAGATCTTCTGCCAGCCTGCCGTCATTGAGGTCACAAACAGCCACGCGGTTGGCAGAATCGTCACCCACGCGTAACGCTGTTTCTTCATTTTGAACAGCACCACTGTACCCAGAATCAATGCCATCGAGGCCAGCATCTGGTTGCCAATGCCAAACAGTGGCCACAGCGTGTTGATGCCGCCCAGCGGATCGACCACACCCTGATAAACAAAGAAACCCCAGCCCGCCACGGCAACGGTGGTGCCCGCCATATTACCCAGCCAGGAGCGGTTGTTAGCCATAGAAGGCACCACGGTACCCACCAGATCCTGCACCATAAAGCGGCAGGCACGCGTGCCGGCATCCACCGCCGTCAGGATAAACAGCGCCTCAAACAGGATGGCGAAGTGATACCAGAAGGCCATCATCACGCGGCTGTTAAAAACTTCGGTGATGATGTGCGCCATGCCTACGGCAAAGGTGGGTGCGCCACCTGCACGGGACAACACGGTGGATTCCCCAACATCACGGGCAATACCACTCAGCATTTCAGGTGTCACCACAAAGCCCCAGCCGTTAATCACCTGAGAAGCACTCTCCACGGTGGTGCCAATCAGCGCGGCAGGGGCGTTCATGGCGAAGTAAACGCCTGGATCGAGCACTGAGGCGCAAATCAACGCCATAATGGCTACGAACGACTCCATCAGCATCGCGCCATAGCCGATAAAACGGATATGACTTTCGCGTTCCACCAGTTTCGGTGTCGTGCCGCTGGAGACCAGCGCATGGAAGCCGGAGATGGCTCCACAGGCGATGGTGATAAACAGGAACGGGAACAGCGCGCCAGAGAACACCGGGCCGCTGCCATCAATAAATTTGGTTACCGCCGGCATTTTCAGTTCTGGCATGGCAAACAAAATGCCCACAGCCAGACCAATGATCACGCCGATTTTCAGGAAGGTCGAGAGGTAGTCACGCGGTGCCAGCAGCAGCCACACCGGCAGGGAAGAGGCGACGAAGCCGTAGATCACCAGCACCCACGTCAGTTCGGTCCCTTTCAGGGTGAACAGCGGTCCCCAGTAGGGATCGGCCGCCACATCACCACCGTAAATGATCGCTGCCATCATCAGCACAAAGCCAATGATCGAGACTTCAGCGATTTTGCCAGGGCGCAGATAACGCATATAGACGCCCATAAACAGGGCAATCGGAATGGTTGCTGCGATGGTAAACAGTCCCCATGGGCTGTTGGCCAGCGCTTTCACCACCACCAGCGCCAGCGCGGACAGGATGATAATCATCACGCCGAGCGCCCCCAGCATGGTGACTACACCAGCAAAAGATCCCAGTTCCTGACGCGCCATTTCACCTAATGAACGGCCATCACGGCGGGTAGAGATAAACAGAATCAGGAAGTCTTGCACCGCACCGGCCAGCATCACACCGACCAGAATCCAGATTGTGCCAGGCAAGAACCCCATTTGCGCCGCGAGGATCGGGCCAACCAGCGGGCCAGCACCGGCGATCGCCGCGAAGTGGTGACCAAACAGCACCCATTTGTTGGTGGGCACATAGTCGAGGCCGTCATTCAGGCGCTCCGCAGGGGTGCGGCGACGGTCATCCAGTTCGAAAATACGTTCAGCAATAAACAGGCTGTAAAAGCGATAGGCAATGCTGTAGCAGGCCACGGAGGCAATAACCAGCCAGACGGCATTGACGTGCTCGCCGCGGCTGAGTGCCAGCATGGCAAACGCACCAGCACCAATTAACGCCACCGCTAACCAGATCAATCCGGTTTTGACGTTGTTCATGTGTTAACTCCTTGTAGGGACCGGGAAAATAAGCGATCGGATACAACAAGTTAAAAGTAATGTAATGAATTGTTAACGAAAGGTAGTCGAATCAGAAGTGTGAAGCGGGAGGCAAATTTAACTTCAGATAAAACGGAGGAAGGAAAATGCGGGATAGCAGATGTTATCCCGCCAGCATTGCTGTAATTCGAATTATTTTGGGTTTAGGCAGCTGGACGCGCCACGACACTGCGGGTTTCCATACGCACTTCGGCGATGGTCACATCGATAATGTCGGTCACGCGGTAGGCCACTTCGCCTTTGATCTGCACGGTGCCACTCTCTTGCGAGCACACCAGCTCATCACGCACCGCGTGAATGAACGGGGCAGGGATAAAGGCAACGGCACCATTTTCCAGCAGACGCACACGCATGCCACCACGAGAAACGTCGATAATCTCCGCGCTGAACTTGCGGTCAGTGCCAGCAGACGGCGCAAGGAAACGCGCATACAGCCAGTCACCGACATCACGCTCAGCCATGCGGTTCAGACGACGACGCTCACTCATAATGGTGGTGACGTCATCGTTAGGACGCGCAATGCTCTCGCCACGTACGATAGCTTTTAGCAGGCGATGGTTGATCATGTCGCCGTACTTACGAATTGGCGAAGTCCAGGTCGCGTAGGCTTCGAGGCCAAGGCCAAAGTGTGGGCCCGGCTCGGTGCCGACTTCGGCAAAGCTCTGGAAACGACGGATACGGCTGTCGAGGTATTGCGTTGGCTGTGCATCCAGTTCACGGCGCAGCTGGCGGAAACCGTCCAGCGTAGTGATCGCCTGAGGGTCAACGGTAATACCGTGACCGGCCAACACGCCAGCGGCTTGCTCGGCATTCGCCAGGTCAAAACCGGTGTGCAGGTTGTAAATACCGAAGCCCAACTTCTCTTGCAGCGTTTTTGCTGCACAGACGTTAGCCAGAATCATCGCCTCTTCTACAATGCGGTTAGCGATGCGACGTGGCTCAGAGATGATATCCAGCACTTCGCCTTTCTCACCCAGCACGAAGCGGTAGTCAGGGCGATCTTTGAACACCAGCGCATGGGTTTGACGCCACTCGCTGCGGGCCAGGCACACACGATGCAGCAGACGGATCTGCTCAGCAATGGCGTCATTTTCAGGCTGCCAGCTGCCGGTATTTTCCAGCCAGTCGGAGACTTCGTCATAAACCAGTTTGGCTTTAGATTCGATCCAGGCCGCGAAGAAGTGCACATCGTCAGCCAGGCTGCCGTCTGGCAGCACGGTGACTCGGCAGGCCAACGCTGGGCGACGCACGTCAGGACGCAGTGAACAGACATTGTCAGACAGTTCACGCGGCAGCATTGGGATGTTGAAGCCCGGCAAGTAGTTGGTAAAGGCACGCTTAGACGCGAGTTTATCCAGCTCACTGCCTTCTGCCACATAGGCAGTAGGATCGGCGATGGCGATGGTCAGTGACACGTTGCCGTCGGCGGTGGTTTCGACATACAGCGCATCATCCATATCTTCGGTGCTGGCGCTGTCGATGGTCACGAAGTTCAGTGCGGTCAGATCTTCACGCTGTAAATGTTCGTCGAGCATCTCACCGAAGGCCACTTTCGGCGCTTCGCGCTCCAGATTATGGCGCGACAGGGTGACCCACCACGGCGCAAGGTGATCGTCCGCAGTGACAATGAATTCAGTCAGTTCAGCATAAAAACCGCGATCGCCTTTCAGCGGGTGGCGACGCATTTCTGCCACAGCCCAGTCACCGTTCTGGAATTCATGCGTGACATCGCGCGCCGCGCGGCATTGAATCGCATCTTTCAACAGAGGATGGTCAGGGACAATCGACAGGCGGTCATCCTTCTTCTGGACGCGACCGACAAAGCGGGACAGGAACGGCTCGATCAGGGTTTCCGGCTCGGCACTCTCGCGATCTTTATCAGTGTGGATCACCGCTGAAATACGGTCACCGTGCATCACTTTTTTCATCTGCGGAGGAGGAATGAAGTAGCTTTTTTGGGCATCGACTTCAAGGAAGCCAAACCCTTTTTCCGTGCCTTTCACAACACCTTCGGCGCGCGGAGTTTGCGCGTGAAGCTTCTCTTTCAGCTGCGCGAGCAGCGGGTTATCCTGGAACATAATGTATTTAGTTTCGTGGCCTAAGAGCGGTGGACAGTTTTACGCGAATCAGGGGCGCGCGGCAAGGCCAAAACAGGCTAAAAAGCCGCTTTGCGCGGCTTTTTACCTTCTGATAACGCTGATGACTCAGGCGATACGCTGCGTAGGTACAGCGGCCGTTAACGCCAGTTTCACCGGCACCGATTTGGAGGTCGGTGTACCGCTGCCGTCACCATAGCTGGAAAGGGGCACCAGCGGATTGGTTTCCGGATAATAGGCCGCCAGGTTGCCACGCGGAATGTTATACGGCACCAGCTTGAAGCCGCTCACCCGGCGTGTCAGGCCATCGTTCCACAGGGTTTCAATGTCCACCAACTGACCTTCGCTGAAGCCCAGGGACGCCATATCGTCCGGATGGATAAACACCACTTCACGTTGACCGTACACCCCACGATAACGGTCATCCAGGCCGTAAATGGTGGTGTTGTACTGGTCATGCGAGCGCAGTGTTTGCAGCGTGAACGGGACTTCCACATCGTTGCCCAATTGCGGGAACAACGAGGTCGGTAGGGCTGCCGCGCTAAACTCTGCCAGCTTAGTTGGCGTGTTGAATCGCATCTCAGCCGCGGCGCTTCCCAGATAGAAACCACCCGGAATATCACACTTGTTATTGAAATCCGCGAAGCCCGGAATGGTGGCACCGATATGGTCGCGGATCACATCATAGTTATCCGCCATGCCTAACCAGTCAATCTTGTCGCTGCCCAGCGTGGCATGTGCAATGCCGGCCACAATCGCGGTTTCAGAACGCTGTGTATCGGCCAGTGGAATCCCGACACCCTCAGATGCATGCACCATGCTGAAGGAGTCTTCAACGGTAATAAACTGGTTGCCGCTGGCCTGACGATCGCGTTCAGTACGGCCCAGCGTCGGCAGAATCAAACCTTCGTGGCCCGGTACTAAATGGCTTCGGTTCAGTTTGGTGCTGATGTGCACGGTCAGGCCGCAATGCTGTAGCGCTTCTTCTGTCACCGGAGAGTCCGGCGCCGCCGCAGCAAGATTACCGCCCAGTGCAATCAGCACTTTGACTTCATCACGCAGCATCGCGTTCAGGGCTTCAACGGTGTTGTGGCCGTGTTCACGTGGGGGTTCGAAATCGAAATGTGCGCCCAATGCATCAAGGAAAGGTTTGTTGGGCTTCTCATCGATGCCCATGGTGCGGTTACCCTGCACATTACTGTGACCACGAACCGGGCACAGACCGGCGCCTTTTTTGCCCAACTGACCAAACAGCAGTTGCAGGTTGGTAATTTCGCGTACTGTATCCACCGAGTGTTTATGCTGGGTGATGCCCATCGCCCAGGTGATGATCACGCGTTCAGCACTCTGATAAATCGCCGCTGCTTCGCGGATCTGCGCTTCACTCAGGCCAGATTGACGCACAATGTCATCCCAGCGCGTGTTATCCACCGCCGCAAGATAATGCTCAATGCCGTGGGTATTGGCATCAATAAAGGCCTGATCAAAGATACCCGGCTCACCTGCCGCCAGGCGCTCACGTTGTACTTCCAGCAGCGTTTTCACCATGCCGCGAATCGCCGCCATGTCACCACCCAGATTGGGCTGGTAATAGGCAGAACTAATCGTGCCTGCCATTGAGGTGACCACTTCCAGTGGCTTTTGCGGATCGGCAAAACGCTCCAGTCCACGCTCACGCAGAGTGTTAAAGGTGACGATTTTGGCACCGTGATCGGCCGCATGACGCAGGCTGTGCAACATACGCGGATGGTTAGTGCCCGGGTTCTGCCCGAAGACAAAAATCGCATTAGCGTGATCAAAATCGTCCAGGCGGATGGTGCCTTTACCCACGCCAATACTGCGCTTCAGGCCGGTGCCGCTCGCTTCGTGGCACATGTTTGAGCAGTCCGGGAAGTTGTTGGTGCCCATCACGCGGCCGAACAGTTGATAGAGCCATGAGGCTTCATTGCTGGCGCGACCAGAGGTGTACAGCTCCATCTGATCGGGGTGATCCATCGCGTTGAGGTGTTTGGCAATCAACGCGAACGCATCATCCCAACCGATCGGTTCATAGTGATCGGTTTCGCTGTTATAGCGCATTGGGTGAGTGAGGCGGCCCTGATACTCAAGGAAGTAGTCGCTTTGCTGGTACAGGGTGCTGACACTGTGCTGAGCAAAAAATTCGGGCTCCACCACGCGACGCGTGGCTTCCCATGTGACCGCTTTGGCCCCGTTTTCACAAAAGCTAAAGGTGCTTTTGTTGTCGTCGCCCCATGCACAACCTGGGCAGTCAAAGCCACGCGCTTTGTTCATGCGCATCAGGTTACGCATGTTTTTCAGGGCAGCTTTACTATCAAGGACAAAACGAGTGGTTGCTTCCAAAGAGCCCCAACCGCCAGCAGCGGCACGATAAGGCTGAATTTTACGTTTAAATTTCATGGTCGTCGCAGGCTTATTGTTTATGAATTGTTATCAGAATATGACTTCTGTTGGAAAGAAGTGTGCGACTGACAGCAAAAGTTGTCTAATTGATTGGTTTAATGGTGCGATAGAGGCGGTTTATCGCGTTACCAGGCATTAAAGCGTGATGCAGTTCAAATTCTTCAGGCTGACAGCCGGCCGCTGTGACGTGAAATATTGATAACTGACTAATAATTGCTCTTTCAATCGAAGAAAGGGCGCGCACCATGAAGAATCTGGCCAGCCAAATCCATGCCTTCGGTAAAGCCTTAATGATGCCGATTTCCGTTATTGCCGCCGCAGGGATCTTTCTCGGGCTGGCAGCCGCCATGCAAAACCCGGTTGTCACCGGCGATGCGTTTGCAAACTTGCATGTACCTCAGTTGATCATCGGCTTTATTCGTAAAGTGGCCGCTGCGTTGTTTGCCAATCTGCCGGTTTTCTTTGCCGTCGCCAGCGCGATTGGCTTAGCCAAAGCAGAAAAACCCACGGCGGCCTTTGCCAGCGTGATTGGCTATATCGCGATGAATGTGGGTATCAATGCCACACTGGCCGCTAAAGGGTTGACTGCCGCCACCACCACACCGGAAGCGCTGCAGCAAGCGGGTATGGACCAGACCACGGCCATGATGACTTCCGCCGAGTACATCGACATGCTGGGGATATTCACCTATAACATGAGCGTGCTGGGCGGCGTGATTGCCGGGCTGATCACCGTGCTGTTGCATAACCGTTTCTATACTCAGCAACTGCCTACCGCGATCAGCTTTTTTGGCGGGAGGCGGTTTGTGCCCATCGTCACCATTATCGTGTTACCGCTGATTGGCGTGTTACTGGCGCTGATCTGGCCCACCCTTGGCGCTGGGATTGCGTGGGTAGGGCAGATGATTGGCAAGAGTGGCCAGTACGGTGCATTTCTGTTGGGCACCGGTGAGCGACTGCTGATCCCCACGGGGTTGCACCATATCCTCAATGAAACCGTGCGCTTCACGCCGATTGGCGGCATGGCAACGGTGGACGGGCAAACCATTGTGGGTGCGCTCAATATCTTCAATAGTTCCTTAACCCATCCTGGCGCCATCCCCGATGACACTGTCCGCAGTGCCACCCAGTTTCTTGCACAGGGTAAAATTCCGGTGATGATGTTTGGCTTGCCCGCCGCAGCCCTGGCGATTTACCACACGGCGCGGCCAGAACATAAACAGCGCGTCAAAGCGCTGGTGTTGGCAGGCGCGCTGACATCATTTACCACCGGGATCACCGAGCCGCTGGAGTTCTGCTTTATCTTCGTTTCCCCTGTGCTTTACATCCTGCACGCACTGCTCACCGGCTTATCATTTATGTTGATGTCGATGCTGCATCTGATGATTGGCAACGTGCAGGGCGGTGCCATCGATTTGGTGGTATTTGGCATGCTGGGCGGTAGCAAAACGCACTGGTGGTGGACGGTGGTATTGGGTGTGATTTATGCGCCGATCTATTACTACGGTTTCCGTTTTGTCATTACAAAGATGCGAGTGGAAACGCCGGGGCGTGAGTCGGATGAAGAGCCACAAACCGCTCAGGTCACGGCAGATGAGCGCACTAAAGTGATCATCAGTGGGTTAGGCGGGCAGGGCAATATAGAGGACGTCGATTGCTGCTTTACCCGATTGCGTGTGCGGGTAAAGCAGATGAATGAAGTGGTTGATCAGACGCTGCTGACTACCGGGGCTAACGGCGTTAATCGCGTGAGCGAACATGATGTGCAGGTGATCTATGGCCCGCAGGTGGAAAAGATTGCCAGCGAGGTAAAAAGTGCCTTAGGCGTGGCATAAATATTTAGTTACCACGCTAATAATAAAATTCGCAATCATTGTTAAATCTCTATGGCGGAAATTTGCGAAAATGGCTTCGCCCCTTCAAGAGCTAAGCCATTGCGAGTGCCGGAGATAAGCGCCGGGTGGGGCAATAATTTATTCCAAGGCTGCCTCCCGGCGGCCTTTGTGCTTTTTAGCGCCTGAGTTTGCTACCATAGCGCGATCGTGTCTTCAGGGTGGATGAAAAAATCGACATCAAGCAATTGATTTACCTCTGTAATTTAGAGCGTGAACGCCATTTTGGCCGCGCGGCAGAAGCCAGTTTTGTCAGCCAACCGACGTTATCGATGCGGCTAAAAAATCTTGAGCGCGAGCTGGGCCTGTCGCTGATCAATCGCAGCAATAATTTCGACGGTTTCACGCCGGAAGGCGAACGGGTGCTGACTTGGGCGCGCGAGATTGTGTCGGTGTATCAGGGCCTGAAACTGGAAGTGGAATCACTGAAGCACGGTGTTAACGGTACGCTGCGTCTGGGTGTGATGCCGCAGTGCAGTGTGGCACTGCCCGCACTGTTAAAAGCCGTCGAGGCGCGTTATCCGCAGCTGGATTATCGCGTGGCGGCGATGAGTGCCGACCAACTACTGGAGGCATTAAACAGTCACACCGTCGATGGCGGTATCGGATTCTTTGAACTGACGTCACTGCGTGAACTGCATTTCCAGACCGCACTGTTGAAGGATCGCGGCGTCGAAGCGATTTTTAACCCTGAGCATTTCCCGACGCTGCTGGAACAGCAGACCCTTTCACTGAAGACACTGGCGGCGCAACCTCTGTGCCTTGCCGAACCCACGCGCTATTTTCGCCGCTACCTGGATGGACAGCTGCGAGAAACCGGGATCTTACCGCGTGTGATTGTCGAGAGTGCCTCGATTATGCAGTTGCTGCAGAGTGCGCAGGTGGGGCTGGGCGTGATGGTGTCGCCGTGCGATCACTTATTGCCGGAGATGTTGCAGAATCTGGCGCGCCGCCCGATTGAAATGGCTCCCATGGGACGCCAGGCCGCATTGGTGATTGCCGAGCCGGGCAGGGCATCGCCGCTGGCCCAGCATTTCTTTGATGAAGCGCGTCGACATCTGCCAGATTAACGTACTTCACCCAGCGCCATAAATACACGATCTTGCCAACTGGCGAAGGCCACCGCCAGCAGCAGGGTAAAAATGCGTTCGCTGCCCCATCCAGCATTCAACAAGGGCTGCAGATGCGCGGCACTGAAGCGCTCTGGCAAACGGACCAACTGCGCACTGACGTGAATCAGTGGGGTCGTTTCTCCCGCTTTATCGACGTCCTGTAACAGCAGATCGCGGTGATGGTGGACTCGTTGTGCAAACAAACGACGGCACCCGAGGACACGTGCACTCACCGCCTGCGCCAGAGACGCCTCTTCGCCAAAATGGTCGCCCAGGCGCTGTTGCAGGGTGGCCCAGCCGTACAGAACCTGCGCATCCTGTACCAACAACCAGACGGCATCCTCTAAATCCGCTATGCCCTGACAGAAGGTGACAGCAGCTAACTGTTCCGCACTGGCGTAACGCAGTTCGACCGGTTTCAACGCGTGTTGCCACGTCGAAGAAGAAGAAAACAGCACAGGGTCGGCATCAGGCGGCGGTGAAACGCCAGGGATCCAGCGCACTGGCAATCCCATCATTGCCTGCAAGGCGGCCACCACGCGCGCCTGATAGCTGACAAATCCGACCAACTGATTGAGCGTGACAATGTCCGGCTCGGTCAACCCGACCGCATCCAGAGCGCTGATGCTATTGGCATTAATCAAGGCCGGTTGCATCGCCAGTTGGCGCGCGTACTGGGTTATCTGCGTCAGGCGATTATTGCTCTCCCGTGAGGAGTCGGGGCCGGGTAAGGGATTCAAGCGTGCCGAGTAGTGATTGCATAGCCGCTGCACGCCTGCCACCTGCGCTACGGTTAGCGCGGTGCTGAGACGATCGTAAAGCGTTAGGGTGTGCGTCAGCGAGGTGTTCAGGGTGTCAGGAAACAGAATTTGGCTGAGATCGCGCGCGGCCAGTAAGGCAGGCTGGAAGCGGCTCAGCAGCGGCTGTAACGCGCTGGCTTCTTGCTGCAGCCCCAATAAAAAACGATCCTCGATGTAAGCGGCCTCGGGCACCAGGGGCGCAGTGGCGTGGGATGGTGGGCGAGTCTGGCTTTCATAAAACCAGTGGTCATGGCCGGGAGAACGGCGTTGTTCCATGGTCATTCCTTGCGCAAAAAACGGACTTGGTTAACGACGAGCAATTCTGAAAAGCGCATCGCCACCAAAGGGCTAGCTTATCGTCGCTGAAGCACTGTCTGTGGCAAAAGAATGAAGGGGAATAACAAATAGCGG
Organism: Pantoea sp. CFCC18177; assembly: GCF_059412425.1. Classification (NCBI taxonomy): domain Bacteria; kingdom Pseudomonadati; phylum Pseudomonadota; class Gammaproteobacteria; order Enterobacterales; family Erwiniaceae; genus Pantoea; species Pantoea sp. CFCC18177. The sequence continues at coordinate 229,204 of NZ_JBNBPL010000001.1, read as the reverse complement.
CTTGATATAAGGAGAGGGTTGCAGGGGCGACCATCAGGCCGCCCAAAAGCCCACAGTCGTGGGCTTCTACATTATTTCAGTTCCAGCTCGTTCATTGCGGCAATGCTGAAGCCGCCATCAACGTGTACCACTTCACCGGTGATACCACCCGCCAGGTCTGAACACAGGAAGGCCGCAGAGTTACCCACGTCTTCGATGGTGACAGTACGGCGAATTGGCGTAACCGCTTCACAGTGAGCCAGCATCTTACGGAAATCTTTGATGCCAGAGGCTGCTAGGGTACGGATTGGACCCGCAGACACGGCGTTGACACGCGTACCTTCAGGACCCATTGCGTTCGCCATGTAGCGCACGTTTGCCTCCAGAGACGCTTTCGCCAGACCCATTACGTTGTAGTTCGGGATAGCGCGCTCTGCACCCAGGTAAGACAGGGTCAGCAGGGCTGAATTCGGGTTCAGCATCGCACGGCACTCTTTCGCCATCGCAACAAAGCTGTAGGCAGAGATGTCGTGAGCGATTTTGAAGCCTTCACGGGTCACGGCGTTCACGTAGTCACCATCTAACTGGTCGCCAGGGGCGAAACCAATTGAGTGAACGAAACCGTCAAATTTTGGCCAGGTTTTTGCCAGTTCGGTGAACAGCGCAGTGATGCTCTCGTCTTCTGCCACATCGCATGGCAAAACAATGTCAGAACCCAAATCTTTAGCGAACTCTTCCACACGACTTTTCAATTTGTCGTTCTGGTAGGTGAAAGCCAGTTCTGCGCCCTGTTTGTGCATCGCCTGTGCAATACCGTAGGCGATGGAGAGTTTACTGGCAACGCCAGTAATCAGAATGCGCTTACCGGAAAGAAAACCCATAGCTGTAATCCTTATGGTCATTGTTGTTGGCGGTCGCAATGGTTAAAAGGTGGGCGACCGACGTTAATCGACGTGCGGATTCTAGCACGTCTCTGTCAATTGCGGTAAACCGCACCGCGTTTTCCGCGATGCGCTGAACAATCAGCGTACTTTGCGCCAGGCTTCAGCGGTCAGTGCTTCACCAAAATGGCTGGTAATAAGACGTTTGGTGAGGTCGTGCAACGGGGAAGCCAACACATCGGCCGTGCCGCCACGTTCCACCACTTCACCCTGATGCATCACCAGCACCTGATCGCTGATGTGCTTCATCATGCCGAGATGCTGCGTCACATAAATATAGGCGATGCCATGCTTCTCCTGCAGTTCCAGCATCAGATTCACCAGTTGTGATCGCATGGTCATATCCAGCGAGGCGAGGGCCTCATCCGCCACGATGACTTTCGGCTGTAAAATCAACGCACGCGCCAGTGCCAGACGCTGTTTCTGACCGGGGGCCAGCATGTGCGGATAGTAACCGGCATGATCGCGCAACAAACCCACCTGACGTAACGTGGCGATAATGCGTTTTTCGCGCTCCTCATCATCTAACTCGGTGTTGAGGCGCAGCGGGAAATCGAGGATCTGGCTGACGCGCTGACGCGGATTCAGTGACGTAGACGGGTCCTGAAAAATCATGCGGATGCGTTGGCTGCGATAGCCGTAATCACCGTACTCCAGCGGATGGTCGTCGATCAGCATCTCGCCATCCGTGGGTTCGATCATGCCGCTCAGCATCTTAGCCAGCGTAGATTTGCCCGAGCCATTCTCGCCAATCACCGCCAGCGTCTGCTTCTCACGCAGGGTAAAACTCACCCCTTTTACCGCTTCAACATGTTGGCGACGAAACAGCCCGGTACGGTAGCGATAGGTTTTGCTCAGGTTACGCACTTCCAGCAGGGTTTCCATACTTACTGACCCTCGATATTTAACGGGAAGTGGCAAGCGAACAGATGCGCTTTATTGCCGCTCAGGCGCGGTGTCTCGATACATTTGCGCTGCGCATAGGGGCAGCGCGGACCAAGACGGCAGCCAATCGGCAAGTGTTCCAGTGACGGAATGGCGCCGGACAGCGTATTAAGTCGACTTTTATGCGGTAAGGCGCTGCCAAAATCGGGCATCGCGCGGATCAGCGCCTGGGTGTAAGGATGGTGTGGTGTATCCATTAAGTCTTCGCTTTGCGCGGTTTCCACGGTCTGACCGCAATACATCACATTAATGCGATCTGCCCATTGGCTCATGGTGCGCAGATCGTGGCTGATCAGCAAAATGGTGGTGTTGTTGTTCTGATTCAGGCGGCTCAGCAAGCGGAAAATTTGTGCTTGCGTGGTCGGCTCCATGGCATTGGTCGGTTCATCGGCGATCAACAAGCGAGGCTGATTGGCCAGCGCGATAGCGATCATTACCTTCTGGCATTCGCCTTCGGTCAGTTCGTACGGGAAACTGCGCATGATGTCTTTGTGATCTTTGATCCCCACGCGATGCAGCAGTTCGATAGCACGCGCTTTGCGCCAGAACCACAAACGCTGATACCAATGGCCTTTGAAGGTCCAGCGCGGTATTGCCTGCATTAACTGACGACCAATGCTCTCTGAAGGATCCAGACAAGACTGCGGCTCCTGAAAAATCATCGACACGTTGTGCCCGACAATGCGGCGACGTTCGCGTGGCGATAATCGCAGCAAGTCGATATCGTCAAACACCATGCGGTCTGCAGTGACGCGCCAGTTATCTTTGGTCACGCCGCAAATGGCTTTCGCAATCAGACTCTTGCCCGAACCCGACTCACCCACCAGCCCGCGGACTTCCCCCTCGCTGAGCGTGAGATTGATGCGATCCACCGCTTTCACCGGGCCTTCGGAGGTCATGAATTCGATGGTGAGGTTACGAATATCAAGTAACGGCATTATTCAGCTCCCGCTTCTACGGCACGACGGACGCCATCGCCCAGCAGGTTAACGATTAATACACTGACCATCAGCGCTACACCGGGCAGCATCACTGTCCAGGGGGCGACATAAATCAGCTCCAGGGCGTCACCCAACATCGCGCCCCATTCGGGCGAGGGCAGTTGTGCACCCAGATCGAGAAAACCGAGCGCTGCGATATCCAAAATCGCCATCGACAGCGAACGGGTAAATTCGCTGACCAGCAGCGGTAACACATTCGGCAGCACTGCGTTCCACAGAATATTCAGATTACGCGCGCCATCAAGACGCAGTGCCACCACATACTCTTTCTCCATTTCATTATGGACGGCAGTGTAAATCTCGCGCACCAGACGCGGGATAATCGCCAGAAACACCGCCAGCATCGCGTGTTCCAGGCGGGGCCCAAGAAAGGCCACCACGATAATCGCCAGCAGCAGAGAAGGAATCGAGAGCAGGGTATCCAGCACGTGGTTCATTACCGCCGAGCGCAGGCCGTGCGTAATACCGGCCAGCACACCCAATACCAGCGCACATACCGCAGCCAGCACCGTCACTAAAATGGCGGAGCCGACGGTTGGCGCGACGCCGCTTAACAAGCGGCTCAGCACATCACGACCCAGGTCATCGGTGCCAAGGAAGAAAGACACATCGCCGTAGCGTGACCAAGAGGGCGGCAGCAGCTGATAACCAAGGAACTGCTGGTCGATGCCATAAGGTGCCAGTAAGCCACCAAACAGGCACAGGAACAGCAGGATACCGAAACCGTATAGCCCGATCATGCCGCTGGTGTCGCGGTATAAGTGCTGCCAGAAAAGACGGAATGGGCTGGGCAGGCGCTCTTCAGCGTAGATGTTATCTAAGGGCATACCATTCCTTGTGTTTCAACGGATTGAGTGCCGCACCGAGAATATCGGACAGGACGCTAACCAGAATCACTAAACCGCCGACCACCATCACCCCGGCCGAAATAGCGGCATAATCTTGCTGGCGAATCGCGTTAATCAACCAGCGGCCAATACCCGGCCAGTTGAATACCACTTCGGTAATCATCGCCAGCGTCAACATGGTGGAGAACTGCAAACCGAGACGCGGGATCACCGGCGGCAGCGCATTGTGCAGCACATGTCGGCGGATCACCGTGAAGCGCGAAAGTCCTCGCGTCGCTGCTGCTTTCACATAGTTTTTATCCATCACTTCACTGGTACTGCTGCGCAGCAGTCGAATAACTTCGGTGGTGGGTGCAACTGCCAGCACGATGACGGGCAAAATCATGTGCGTTAAGGCACTCATCAACATTTCATGGCGCCATGGCGACGGGCTTAACCAGGCATCGATCAGCGCAAAGCCGGTGATGTTCTGCACCGGATAGAGCAGGTCAAAGCGCCCGGAAACCGGCAGCCAACCCAGCGTCAGGGAGAAGAACAGGGTAAACAGCAGCGCCAGCCAGAAAATCGGCATGGAAAAACCGAGCAGGGCTAATGCGCTGATGGCTTTGTCCTGCCATTTTTTACGCATCACCCCGGCGCAAATGCCAAGGGGAATGCCCACCAGCAACGCCAGCATAAAGGCCAGCACGCACAGCTCCAGCGTCGCAGGGAAGACTTCGCGCAATTGCACATCAATCGGCTGACCGTTGGTGCTGGAGACGCCGAAATCGAATTGCAGCAATCCTTTAAACCAGAACCACCAGGCATCAAATAGCGATGCGCCCTCCAGCGGGGCATTGGGGGTGAAATAGCTCAGGCTAAAGCTCACCAGCGACAGCAGAAATAGCGTTATCAGCAGCAACAGTAAACGACGCAATACGTAGATAATCATGCTTACTCCTCGCTGCTCTCATCACGGTAAACCCCAGCAAAGGAGGCGTTACCAAATGGACTCAGCACTAACCCCTTAATGTCGTGGCGATAGGCTTGTAAGCGCAGCGATGACGCCAGCGGCAAGACCGGTAACTCCTGCGCGAGAATCTGTTGCGCCTGGTCGTAACTGTCAATACGCGCGGAGAGCTGTTGCGATAACAACGCATGTTGCAGCGCCTCATCAAAGGCGGGTGAGCACCAGTGTGCATAGTTTGTTTGTGAACGGATGGCTGCACAGCTCAACAGCGGGCGGAAGAAGCTGTCCGGATCGTTACTGTCGGTGGCCCAGCCGGTCAGGGTTAAGTCATGGTTCATCGCCATCAACTGCGCCTCCTGGAAGCGACCCTCGACGGGCGCAATGGTGACTCGCACGCCAACCTGCGCCAAATCCGCCTGAAGCAGTTCAGCCGTTTTCAGCGGGCTGGGGTTCCAGGATTGCGAGGTGGTGGGCACCACTAAGCGCAAATGCAGATCTTCCAAGCCAAGGGCCTTCAGCTCTTCACGGGCTTTGGCGGGATTGTACTCGGTAACGCGTGCATCGTTGTCATAGGCCCAGGAAGCACGCGGTAAAATCGATGCGGCGGTTTCTGCCGTGCCGTAATAGATCGATTCCATCAAACGTTCATTGTTGATGGCCAACGCCAGCGCGTGACGCACTTCGGGGCGATCCAGTGGCGGTTTACGGGTGTTAAACGCCAGATAAGCAATGTTCATACCGGGGCGTAAGGTCATGCGCAAACGCGGATCGTCGCGCAAAATCGACAGCTGGCTGGCGGCGGGATAAGCCAGCACGTCGCATTCACCGGTTAACAGTTTCGACAGACGTCCGGTGCCACCAACGCCCAGATCGATTACCACTTGCTGCAAGCGCGGGACGCCTTTCCAGTACTGTGGATTACGCGCCAGCCGCAAGTATTGCCCGGTACGATATTCGCTTAACTGGAACGGGCCGGTGCCGACCGGTTCACGATCCAACTGCTCCTGCTGGCCTTTGGCCGTGAGTTTGTCAGCATACTCTTGTGACAATATCGGGGCGTAATGCGTCGCGATGTGCCACAGGAAAGAGGCATCAGGGCTGTTTAATCGGATTTCAACGGTATCGTTATCCAGCTTTTTCACACTCTGCACCGAGTCGGAAAACTGCAAACTGTCGAAATAGGGATAGCTGCCGCCGTTAACGTTGTGCCACGGGTGCTGGCGATCGAACATGCGTGCAAAACTGAACACCACATCGTCGGCATTCATTTTACGCGTGGGTTTAAACCAGTTGGTGTGCTGGAATGACACGTCTTTACGCAGGTGGAAACGGTAGGTCGCGCCGTTATCGCGCACTTCCCAGCTCTGCGCCAGGTCGGGAATTAAGCGATAGGTGTAGGGATCAACATCCAGCAGCCGATCATAGAGTTGGGCAGCCAGCGTATCGACCACCAGGCCACTGCTGACCATCTGCGGATTAAAGGTATTCACGGTGCCGTTAACGCAATAAACAAAGCCGCTGTTGCGGATGTTATCGGTTGGCGCAGCCAGCGCAGACGCACTCATTACGCTGAGACTGAGCAGCAGCGAAGACAATAATTTTGGCATAGAACTCAACGATTCTGAGGCAATAGCGTGAGTGTATCGCAAACGTCACGCACTCCCCAAATTCACGATGCAACTGCGCTCTTTTTCGCCAAGATGAGCACGAGATAATCACACCGTTAGTGTGGAAATGAGAAAAATTCTCAATTAGGGCTTTACAGATGATAATAAGAATGATTATTATTCTTCTGCGCTTCGACGGTGGCTCTACCGAAGAAGAGCACGACATTGCTCACATTGCTTCCAGTATTAAGTTGCCCGTACTTTATAGTGCGGGCTTTTTTTTGTGTGACGTTTTTCCCGTCATCTTTTATTCGGCTGCTGCGTTGGCTGCGCACGCCAACCCCAGTCACATACTGGTGTATGCTCCTGGGGATTGGCGCACTTGCCGCCTTGCATCCGCATAAAAGCTATAGGGAAAAACGCCACACACCTGTGCGGTTGGTTAAACCTTAATTTGTGGCTTGTGGCTTGTGGCTTGTGGCTTGTGGTTTGTGGCTTGTGGCTTGTGGGTTTGGTGTTCAGGCCGCCCGTCGCCGGGCGTGCTCCTACCACATAATCGCGCGCTTTTGCTTTTAAACCTCATCTCTGGCCTGAATCCCATGCTTCTTCATCATGGCGCGCAACTGATGATAGGTCACCCGTAATAGCTCGGCGGCGCGGCGCTGGTTGAATTTCGCCTGCTGCAAACTGGCTTCCACTAACTCACGCTCCTGCTGGTTTTGCCATTGACGTAAATCGAGTGGCAGGGCGGGTAATGTGCTGGCAACCGGGACTGCAATGCTTTCCGGCGGCGCGCTGCGTGGGGCAAAGGGGTTAATGATGATGTTATCCAACTGCTCATCAACGCTGTGATGGCGATACACCGAACGCTCGACCACATTCTTTAACTCACGCACATTACCTGGCCAACTGTGATTAAGCAGCGTCTGCTGCGCGGCTTCGCTGAATCCGGGGAACAGCGGCAGGCCAAGTTCCCGGCACATCTGAATGGCAAAATGCTCGGCCATCACCAATATATCGCTACGGCGTTCGCGTAAGGGCGGTAGCTGCACCACGTCAAAAGCCAAACGGTCCAGCAGGTCAGCACGGAATTTTCCGGCAGCGGCCAGCGCGGGCAAATCTTCGTTGGTGGCGCACACCAGACGCACATTCACCTGCAAGGATTGATTCCCGCCGACGCGTTCCAGCTGCCCGTATTCGATCACGCGCAATAGCTTCTCTTGCACCAGCATCGGGGCGGTGGCGAGCTCATCGAGAAACAGGGTACCCGCATCGGCACGTTCAAAGCGGCCCAAATGCCGTTTTTGTGCCCCGGTAAACGCGCCCGCCTCATGCCCAAACAGTTCGGAATCCAACAGATTTTCATTCAAGGCGGCGCAGTTAAGAGAGATGAACGGGCCTTGCCAGCGATCGGAAAGGTAGTGCAGACGGCTGGCAATCAGCTCTTTACCGGTGCCGCGTTCGCCAATCACCAGCACCGGTTTTTCCAGCGGTGCCAAACGAGAGACCTGCTCAAGCACTTCCAGAAAATTGTTTGATTCGCCCAACAGGTTATCGTTGCCATTTGCCATGATGAATTTCGCCACACGTTAATCAATTTCACTACCTTAATCGATGACCAGACAGATGTAAAATATGCAAACTACGTTAAATCAATAAGTTAAAAGTTGGCACGCACTTTGTATTAGGAAACCCTGTACGAAACAATCACACGACACATTGAGGAACATCATTATGGGTATTTTTTCTCGTTTCGCCGACATCGTGAACGCCAACATCAATTCCCTGCTGGAGCGCGCCGAAGATCCGCAGAAACTGGTACGCCTGATGATTCAGGAAATGGAAGACACGCTGGTGGAAGTTCGCTCCACCTCTGCACGCGCGCTGGCAGAAAAGAAACAGCTTTCACGTCGCATTGAGCAGGCTGAAATTCAGCAGGCTGAATGGCAGGAAAAAGCCGAACTGGCCATCAATAAAGGCAAAGAAGATCTCGCGCGTGCTGCCTTGATCGAAAAACAGAAACTGACCGACCTGATTGCCTCATTGCAGCAGGAAGCCGTTCAGGTTGAAGAAACTCTCGAACGCATGAAGGGTGAAATCGGTGAGCTGGAGAAAAAACTCACTGAAACCCGTGCCCGTCAGCAGGCATTGACGCTGCGTCATCAGGCGGCTTCTTCATCGCGTGACGTACGTCGTCAGCTCGACAGCGGCAAGCTGGATGATGCCATGGCTCGCTTCGAATCGTTTGAACGCCGTATCGATCACATGGAAGCAGAGGCGGAAAGCCAGCGTTTCGGCAAGCCTAAAGGCTTGGATCAGGAATTCGCCGAGCTGAAAGCGGATGATGAGATCAGCCAGCAGTTGGCTGCGCTGAAAGCCAAAATGAACCGCAGCGAGTGATCAAGACGGGCCTGTTAGCGGGCCCGTGGATAAAGGTGTACCTGAAAAAGGAAAATCAATGAGCGCACTATTCCTGGCCATCCCCTTAACGATCTTCGTGCTGTTTGTGGCACCGATCTGGTTATGGCTGCATTACAGCAACAAACGCAACGGTGGCGCGGAACTGTCATCTGGCGATATGCAGCGTCTGCAACAGCTGACGCAAGATGCGCGCCGTATGCGCGAACGTGTTGAAGCCCTGGAAGCGATTCTCGATGCAGAGCATCCGAACTGGAGGCAACCATGATGAATGGCCGCAAGCTGTGGCGCATCCCGCAGCAGGGAAAAATCCGCGGTGTGTGCGCGGGGCTGGCGGAGTATCTCGATATTCCGGTGCGTCTGCTGCGCGTGATTGTGGTGTTGTCGCTGTTTTTCGGGCTGTTCATGTTCACGGTGGTGGCCTATTTCATTCTTGGCTTTGTCCTGGATGAGAAGCCGGAGGATGCGCCCGACCAACGTACGCCCACGGCGCGTGACATGCTGGATGAATTAGAGACCAGCTTACACCGTGACGAGCGCAACGTGCGGGATATTGAACGCTACGTCACCTCTGAAACCTTCAGTGTGCGCAGTCGTTTCCGTCAAATCTGATTTTCTTCCCCGGGCCCGGCAGCGGGTCCGCTTTCCGGTTTATCCTTAAGAGGTGGACATGCACAATCAGCGTTTTACTGCTCTGCGCCGTCGCGCAACGCCTGCGTTGAAGTCGGCGGGGAAATTCATCATCATCAGTGCAGTAACCTATGCGCCCGGCGGCCTGGCTGGCTGGGCAGTAAAATCGGTGGCGCGTCGCCCGTTGCGCCTGTTACTGGCGGCCGCCCTGGAACCGTTGCTGAGTAAGGTGTTCAATCGCCTGTCAGCGCGTTTCGTCAGGGAGAACGATGAAAAGACTGCAAAATGAATTCGCGGCGTTGATGAACCGCGGTGTTGACCGCCATCTGCGTCTTGCGGTAACCGGTTTAAGCCGTAGCGGCAAAACGGCATTTATCACTTCGCTGGTTAACCAACTGCTTAATGTACACAGTGGTGCACGTTTGCCGCTGTTCTCGGTGGTGCGCGAAGAGCGCCTGTTGGGCGTTAAGCGCGTACCCCAACGCGAACTCGGCACGCCGCGTTTTACCTATGACGAAGGGTTAGCGCAGCTGTATGGCACACCGCCCGTCTGGCCCACGCCGACACGCGGTGTGAGCGAAATGCGGCTCGCGCTGCGTTATCGCCCCGAGCAGTCGCTGCTGCGCCACTTCAAAGATACCGCAACTCTCTATCTCGAAATCGTTGATTACCCCGGTGAATGGCTGTTGGATTTACCCATGCTGGCACAGGATTACCTGAGCTGGTCGCGGCAGATGATGGGGCTGTTACAGGGGGATAGGCAGCAGTGGGCCGCGCGCTGGAGAAGCTTGTGCGAGGATCTCGATCCCTTTGCTCCCGCCGATGAAAACCGTCTGGCTGCGATTGCAGCAGCCTGGACCGACTATCTGCACCAGTGCAAAAGCGAAGGGCTGCACTTTATCCAACCCGGACGGTTCGTGTTGCCGGGGGATATGGCCGGCGCACCTGCATTGCAATTCTTCCCGTGGCCGCAGGTGGATGAGATGCACGCCAGCAAGCTGTTACAGGCACCTGCAGGCAGTCATTTTGCCATGCTGCAGCAACGCTTTAATTACTACTGCCAGCATGTGGTTAAAGGCTTCTACAAAAACCATTTCCTGCGCTTTGATCGTCAGATCGTGCTGGTGGATTGCCTGCAACCCCTCAATAGCGGTCCGCAAGCGTTCAATGACATGCGTCTGGCGCTGACCCAACTGATGCAGAGTTTTCATTACGGTCAACGCACCTTGTTCCGTCGGCTGTTTTCACCGGTGATCGATAAACTGTTGTTTGCCGCTACCAAGGCTGACCATGTCACCGCCGATCAGCATGCCAATATGGTGTCGCTGTTACAGCAATTGGTGCAGGATGCCTGGCAAAATGCGGCGTTTGAAGGCATCAGTATGGATTGCCTTGGGCTGGCATCGGTGCAGGCTACCGAGAGTGGACTGGTGGATCATCGTGGCGAAAAGTTACCTGCCTTGCGAGGTCATCGTCTCAATGATGGGGAAGCCTTGACCTTCTACCCTGGCGAAGTTCCGCCGCGCTTGCCGGGGCATCAGTTCTGGCAACAACAGGGCTTTCAGTTTGAACAGTTCCGGCCGCAGCAGCTCGATGTCGATCGGCCGCTACCGCACATTCGCATGGATGCCGCGCTGGAATTTCTTTTAGGAGATAAATTGCGATGAGCGACGAAACCCCTTTAAAACCGCGCATTGATTTTGCCCGACCGCTGGAAGCGGAAGCGGAGAAACCCTTGCGCGCGGCACAAACGTTTAGCGCAGACGCTGAAAGTGCCTTTCTTGCCACCACCGAAACAGAGGTGCTGGAAGAGGGCGCAGGCGAAAAGGTGGTCGAAGCAGCGCTGCGGCCAAAACGCAGTTTGTGGCGCAAAATGGTTGGCGCGGGGCTGACGATATTTGGCGTGAGCGTGGTCGCTCAGGGCGTACAGTGGTTGCATGATGCCTGGATCACGCGTGACTGGTTCTCTCTTGGCACCGGTGTTGCGGGTGGTCTGATTGTGGTGGCGGGCGCAGGCGCAGTGATCGGCGAATGGCGACGTCTCTATCGCTTACGCCAGCGTGCAGAAGAGCGCGATGTTGGGCGTGAACTGCTGAATAGCCACGGCATTGGCAAGGGACGTGCGTTTTGCGAGAAGCTGGCGCAGCAGGCGCAACTCGATCAGGCGCATCCCGCGTTACAGCGTTGGCATGCGGCACTGCATGAAACCCACAATGACCGCGAAATCGTGATGCTGTACGCGCAACTGGTGCAACCGGTGTTAGACCGTCAGGCACATCGTGAAATCAGCCGCCATGCCGCGGAATCCACCTTGATGATCGCAGTAAGCCCGTTGGCATTAGTGGATATGGCGTTTATCGCCTGGCGCAACCTGCGTCTGGTGAACCGCATTGCCGCGATATATGGCATTGAACTGGGTTATTTCAGCCGTATCCGGCTTTTTCGTTTGGTGCTGCTGAATATGGCGTTCGCGGGGGCATCTGAGTTGGTACGTGAAGTGGGCATGGACTGGATGTCGCAGGATATTGCGGCTCGGCTCTCAGCGCGCGCAGCACAGGGCATTGGAGCTGGCTTGCTGACTGCGCGCCTCGGCATTAAAGCGATGGAATTATGCCGTCCGTTACCCTGGTTAGAGGACGATAAACCGCGACTGGGTGACTTCCGCCGCGAACTGCTGGGGCAGTTAAAAGAATCCCTGGTAAAAGGTGGGGATAAAGCAGATAAGCCTGCTAAATAATCACTCTTCGCTCACCTTTCACGCTGCGAAAGGTGTGAAAGGTGAAATTATCTGTGTTAAATGTGATATTCGGCGGGATTAATGCTGGGCGTTCCGCTACACTTCTTCGCGTCACCTGCCTCGAACTGTCAACTTTTCATGACAGCCCCCTTCTGAGGCGCTGCAAGTTAGCGTATTATCTCTAAAATCAAAACCTGACTAAGGCTCATCGCAATGCGTTTGGAAGTTTTCTGCCAGGACCGCATCGGTCTGGCGCGCGAGCTACTCGACCTGCTGGTTGCGCGCAACATCGACTTGCGCGGTATCGAAATTGCGCCATTTGGTCGCATCTACCTCAATTTTTCCGCACTGGAATTTGAGCCGTTCAGCAATCTGATGGCGGAAATCCGCCGTACACCTGGCGTGACAGATGTGCGCACCGTCAGCTACATGCCTTCGGAACGCGAGCATCGTGCCTTGAGCGCATTGTTGATTGCGATGCCGGAACCGGTGTTCTCTATCGACCTCAAATGCAAGGTAGAGCTGGCCAACCCGGCGGCGCAGAGCCTGTTTAACCTCGACGAGCAAAAGTTGCGCAATCAAAATGCGGCCACGCTGATTACTGGCTTTAACTTCCAGCGTTGGATTGAAAACGAGCGCGTTGAAGCCCAGGCACAGCATGTGGTGATTCAGGGGCGTGATTTCCTGATGGAAGCCCGACCGATTTACATGGCTGAGGAAGAGGGGCAGAGCGACCAGCCGGTGGGCGCGATGATTACCCTGAAATCCACCGCGCGCATGGGCCGCCAGTTGCAGAATCTCACCGTAAACGATGAGTCCGAGTTTGACCATATTGTTGCCGTGACGCCGAAGATGCGCCAGGTCATCGATCAGGCGCGTAAACTGGCGATGCACGATGCCCCGTTACTGATTGTGGGGGATACCGGCACCGGTAAAGATATGCTGGCGCGCGCGTGTCATCTTCGCAGTGCGCGCGGTAAAAAACCGTTCCTGGCGCTGAACTGCGCATCGCTGCCGGATGATGTGGCAGAGAGCGAACTGTTTGGCCATGCCGCGGGCGCATACCCGAACGCGCTGGAAGGCAAAAAAGGGTTCTTTGAGCAGGCCAACGGTGGCTCGGTGTTGCTGGATGAAATCGGCGAGATGTCACCGCGTATGCAGACCAAACTGCTGCGATTCCTCAACGATGGTACCTTCCGCCGTGTCGGTGAAGAGCATGAAGTGCATGTTGATGTGCGCGTGATTTGTGCGACACAGAAGAACTTGATTGAGCTGGTACAACGGGGTGAGTTCCGTGAAGATCTGTTCTATCGGCTTAATGTCCTGACGCTCAACCTGCCGCCGCTGCGCGAACGTCCACTGGATATCCTGCCGCTGACGGAGATGTTTGTCGCCCGTTTCGCCGATGAGCAGGGTTTACCTCGCCCACGTTTGTCACCGCAGCTGGCACCGTTCCTGACCCGCTACAACTGGCCGGGTAACGTACGTCAGTTAAAAAACGCGCTGTACCGTGCGTTGACCCAGTTGGAAGGCTATGAACTTCGTCCACAAGATATTGTGTTGCCTGAACAGGCACTGGATGTCTCACTGGGAGAAGAAGCGATGGAAGGGTCGCTGGATGAGATCACCAGCCGCTTTGAGCGTTCAGTGTTGACGCGTCTTTATCTGTCCTATCCCAGCACACGTAAACTGGCGAAGCGCCTTGGGGTTTCCCATACCGCGATTGCCAATAAACTGCGTGAATATGGGTTAGGGCAGAAGCGTAACGAAAGCGACTAATCGGGCGCGTAGATTTCGCTATGCCAGGTCGCCATTCATGGCGACCTGGTTCGACAATGTTAATCTACTCAGGTGTTCGGATGTCTACCTGACTTCCTTTCCTCATAAATACCGGAATCTCACTCAACGGCGCGGAGACGCAAATGCATTGACCGCCATAATAGCACTCACCGTTACGGGCAACCCATTGCTCGCCTGCAGGCAGCCATACATCACGTTCTCGCTGCCCGGCGTACAGCACTGGCGCGACCAGAAGGTCGCTGCCCAGCAGATACTGATCTTCCACTTGCCAGCTCTCAGGCTGCTGCGGGTAGTGATAGAACAGCGGGCGCATCACCGGATCACCGAGTTCATGAGCTTCGCGCATTAGGCCATCTATGTAGGAGCGAATCTGCTCACGTTGCAGCAGGCAGCTCTTCATCAGCGCATAATTCTCCTCGCCGTAACTCCAAACCTCATTGGGTGAGCCGCTGTTGCATTGTGCAATTCCGTCGCGCCAGGCATCATCAGGGGCAATTTGTGGCTCGCGATAACCGTGCAAACGCATCACCGGACAGAATACCGCCCACTGGAACCATCGGATTAACAGCTCATGAAACGCCGGGTCATCAATGTTCCCGCCCTGGAAGCCACCGATGTCGGTGGTCCACCACGGAATACCCGCCATCGCCATGTTTAAACCGGCTGTAAACTGGTTGCGTAGCGCATGGAACGAGGAGTGAACGTCGCCAGACCACGCAAGCACGCCATAGCGCTGACTGCCCGCCCACGCGCAGCGCACCAGGTTGACAATCTCGCTCTCTCCCTGTTGTTGCAGTCCTTCGTAAAATCCGCGGGCAAACAGCTGCGGATAAATGTTGCCCACTTCCTGTACCGGACCAAGATGATAGCGGTAGTTATCAAAATCGTAGGCTCGGTACTCCGGCTCCGCTTCATCGAGCCAGAAGGTGCGGATGCCATGATCATAGTAGTTACGCTTAACCTCCTGCCAGACGAAATCCCGTGCGGCAGGATGCGTGGCGTCAAAAAAGGTGGTGTTGCCCATAAAATCGAGGTTAACGGATACGCCGCGTTCACTGTTTACCAGCCAGCCTTTGGATTTCATCAGACGATAGTTATCACTGCGGCTGTCAACTGTGGGCCATACCGACACCATCGTTTCAATGCCCATCGTTTTCAGTTCTTGAACCATGGCACGCGGGTCAGGCCAATCGCGCGCATCGAAACACCAGGTTCCCTGATTTGGCCAGTGGAAAAAGTCGATGACTATGACTGAGAGCGGTAGCTGCAGGCGACGATATTCACGCGCGACCTCCAGCACTTCCTGCTGGGTGCGATAACGCAATTTGCATTGCCAGAAACCGGTAGCGAAGCTGGGCATCATCGGTGCTGTTCCGGTGGCGCGGCCATATTGGCGCACGATCTCAGCCGGTGTGTCACCTGCGGTGATCCAGTAATCCATTTGATCCGTCACTTCGGCCTGCCAGCGCGTGCCGTTTTTACCAAAGGTCACTTCACCGATGGCCGGGTTATGCCACAGTAAGCCATAGCCCAAACTCGACACCATAAACGGCACGCTGGCCTGTGAGTTGCGCTGTGCCAGCTCCAGCGTGCAGCCTTTCAGGTCGAGGCAATCTTGCTGATACTGACCCATGCCATAGATTTTCTCTTCCGCACGGGCTTCAAAGCGCACGCTCAGTTGATATTTCCCTCCTGGAATCGGTCTAAAGGTGCGCGCATCCAGTTTCAGGGCGCTAATGTATTTGTCCTGGCTCTTCTCGCTGGCTCCAATGCCTACGGTGCTGCGCTGACGCCAGAACTCTTCCAGAAGCAGTTCTCCGTGCTTATTGTAAAATGCCAGCTGGCCGCGAATATTCAGCGTGACGGTGATATTGCCGTTACGCAGGCTCAGAGATTCGTGCTCGCGCTGGATTTCCACCTCACAAGCAGCAGGTGATAACAACGCCCAGTCATGGTCGATCAGTTCTGGCTGACAGGTGGCTCGAACTCGCAGGCTATGCGCACCCCAGGGTTCGATAACTAGTGTCTGACGGTCAAATGTCCAGATAATACGCTGGGATTCGGCGCGTAACTCGCTCATGACAACTCCTGTGATTGTAAAAGGGGGGAAGCAGTTGCAGCCGGTTGGGCTGACACTTTGTTCTGATTGATGGTGCGCATGGTGGCATCGTTAAGTTTGTAGCCGCGCATTGCGAATGCGCTTAACAGTGAGAGCAGGCCGGGAACTACTGAAAACAGCGCCACGATGGCCATCATGGCGGCGGGCTGCTGATGCGGTGCCTGTGCAACATAACCGCTCAGGCCTAGCGTCCAGCCAACAATCGCGCCGCTAATGGCCATGCCCATTTTCAATACAGCGAGCAGAGTGGAGAAGACGGTGCCATCAAGACGCTTACCCTGACGATATTCACCGTAATCCACCACGTCGGCCATCATCACCCACATCAACGTGGTGGTAACCTGATAGAAGCTGGAGACGATGAACGTCATGCCGACCAGTAGCGCCAGCGATCCGGGCAGGAACACGATACTGATACTTAACACGCCAGCAGTGATGGCGCTGAGTGTAAAGGCGGTGATTTTGTTCAGGCGACGCGTCAGCAGTTTAGCCAGCACGCTACCCACGCTTTTCCCGACAATATGCGCGGCCAGTAGCCACATGAAGAGACTGGCATTTCCCAGAAAATAGGTGACGTAGTACATCATCGCGCCAAGCCGCACCACACCGAACGAGATATTGCAGAACACCAACAACGCGACCACACGCCACTGATCGTTACGCAGCAAATCGCGAAGATCGGCAAGAAAGTTGCCGTGGTTAGCGGGAGCATTGATACGTTCGCGGGTGTTAAGAAAGCAGATAAAAAACAGCAGGGTTGCCACCGTTGCCATAATCGACATGGCTGCGAAGTAACCCTCCAGTTTGTTACCGCCGCCGAGCCAGGTTGCGAGCGGGATCATCAGGAAAGTGGACATCGCGCCACCCAGCGTAGCCAGGAAAAAGCGCCATGATTGCAGGGAGATACGCTGATTATCATCGGCGGTGATAATCGCGCCCATTGAGCAGTAAGGAATATTGATGGCGGTGTACATCAGCATCATCAGGCTGTAGGTCACAGCGGCGTATATCATTTTTCCGGTGAGCGACAGGCTTTCTGGCACCGCATATATCAGCATACAACTGGCGCCAAATGGCACCGCCAGCATCAATAGCCAAGGGCGGAATTTTCCCCAGCGGGAACGAGTTCGGTCAGCGACCATCCCCATCGCCGGATCGATAACCGCATCGGCGACGCGCGCCAGCAGAAAAAGCGTGCCGACAAAAATCGCGGGTAGGCCCACCACATCGGTGTAATAAAAGGTGAGAAAGATGATGACGTTATCAATGGCGATATGGCTAGCCATGTCGCCAAGACCGTAACTGATTTTTTCTTTAAAGGATAAGCTTGCTTGCATGAAGACTCCCGCCTGTCTTTGAATCGCTGAAGGGCAATTGACGGTTAGTTATAGGTAGCGAAGGGGATGCAAACAATTGCGGGATTTGTTACGGGATTTATGTTTTTTTATTAATGTGATACGGGTAACAAGAATAACAGGAAAAGCACAACGTGGCGGGGGGAATGCTGCGTATCAAGATTAATCAATAGCTTAAAAAAGGTCTGTGCAGCCATCGCCATAAAAAAAAGCACCGAAAAATTAATCATTCGGTGCTTTCTGTTTCGCCTCAACGGCGGTATTTCAGTCCGGTATAATTACTTCAGTGATGCCAGCGCAGCATCGTAGTTTGGCTCTTCGGTGATTTCGTTCACCAGTTCGCTGTAAACCACTTTATCGTTCTCATCCAGTACGACAACGGCACGTGCAGTCAAACCTTTCAGTGGGCCATCAGCAATCGCCACACCGTAATCTTCTTTGAACTCGGCACCACGCAGTGCTGACAGCGTCACGACATTGCTGATGTTTTCCGCGCCGCAGAAGCGAGACTGAGCAAACGGCAGGTCTGCTGAAATGCACACCACCACGGTATTGTCCGCTTCAGCAGAACGTTCATTAAACTTGCGCACTGAAGTGGCGCACACGCCGGTATCAATACTTGGGAAAATGTTCAGAACTTTGCGTTTACCTGCATACTTAGAAAGGGATACGTCACTAAGATCTTTAGCCACCAGGCTGAAAGGTTTAGCTTGTTCGCCTGCCTGCGGGAAGTGACCTGCAACGGGGACTGGGTTACCCTGGAAGTGAACATTCTGAGACATACGATTTCCTTTTAAACGAAGAATTAATCTGGCATTAACCTACCAGAGCAGATATAGCGTTTGTTTATGACATAATTTTGAAGGGTTTACGAGTGCATTTCGTGGTGAAGACCGAGCCGGTTCGCAATTAAGTGGCAGATTTAAGGAGAATGAATGAGAACAGTGAAGAGTTATCCGGAAGCCTGGCCGTTGCATTCGCCGTTTGTGATTTCACGCGAAAGCCGGACAGAAGCGCATGTGGTGGTGGTGGAAATCGAACAGGACGGCATAAAAGGTATCGGTGAAGCTACGCCTTATGCGCGTTATGGCGAGAGTGAAGAGTCGGTGCTGCAACAAATTGCCTCGCAGCTGCCTGCGATACAAAACGGCATGACGCGTGCAGCGCTGCAACAGGCATTGCCTGCAGGGGCTGCCCGTAACGCCCTTGACTGTGCCTTATGGGATCTTGAGCGTCAGCAGCAGGGTAAAACGCTACAAGCACTGTGTGAAGTCCAACTGGCCGATAGCGTAGATACCGCGCATACCGTCAGCATAGACACGCCCGAGGCGATGGCCAGCAGCGCGCTGGCGCTGTGGCAGCATGGTGCGCGACTGTTGAAGATCAAACTCGATAATCACCTGATCAGTGAACGGCTGGTGGCGATTCGCACGGCGGTGCCGGAAGCCACGTTAATCGTTGATGCTAACGAATCCTGGCATGCTGAAGGGCTGGCGGCGCGTTGCCAGTTGCTGGCGGATTTGAACGTTGCCATGCTGGAACAACCGCTGCCTGCCGCTGAAGACGCCGCGCTGGCCAACTTTATTCACCCTTTACCGATTTGTGCCGACGAAAGCTGCCATACGCGTGAACAACTGGCACAACTGCAGGGTCGCTACCAAATGATCAACATCAAGCTGGATAAAACCGGGGGGTTAACAGAGGCACTGGCGCTGGCGAAAGAAGCCCGGCAGCAGGGCTTTGCGGTGATGCTGGGTTGTATGCTCTGTACCTCGCGCGCCATTCGGGCGGCACTGCCGTTAACGCCAATAGCAAAATTCGCCGATCTTGACGGCCCAACCTGGCTGGCCGCCGATGTTGAGCCGTCACTGCACTTCTCACAGGGTGTGCTTAATCTCGCAGTTGCCAACGCAGCAGATTAATCATCGCTTCCAGATAGACTTCGGTGGCTTCATCGACCGAAATCGGCGGCATCTCGGCAGTAATGCACAATAAGCCGAGATCGTCGCACCAACTGCCAAATGAGCCTGGCGTGGCGTAACCCACGCTGCTCACCACCGGCAACTGCGTTTGTTCCGCCAGCCACTGCGCTAAAGTGCTGTGATGTGGATCATCGATACAAGCCAGCGGTTCGTGCCAGGTGACCACCCAGCTCGGTTTAATCTGGTGAATCAACTGGCACAGCGCCTGGGTTTCCGGTTCCGAGGCCGGGCGGCTTCCGGTGGAGAGCACCACATCGCGCTCATCGGCAGCGCTGTTCCAGCGATACACGGTGTCGCCAGTTTGCCAGTTTGCCGCCGGGAAGTTGCGATTCAGATCCACGCCATTAGCATTAGCACGTAGCCCAAGCTGGCATCCATCCGGATTGACCGCCAGCACCACATGATGGCGACGCAACGCTTCCGGCAAGGTGCGCATCGCGCCTGAAAGGGTTGCTACGGCGGCATTCTCATCGCCGTGCGTGCCGGCAATAATTAATCCACTCTCAGCATCCGCCGCGGGAGCAGGAAACCACAACAGCGGTGCACCCAGCACCGACTGACCATATTGTTGCCATGCGGCATCGAGCTTGCCGCGCAGCGGACGGGGATGGTGTGACGACATGACATTCCTCTCTGAAAACGTGCAATGCAGCCTGGATGTGGCTGGCGTTCAAGATGAAAAGTGTGACCGGGAAATCAGCCTCAACATAACGGTAATCAGCGCGCGGGGAAATAGCTATATATCAATCAGCGATTTGCGATAAAGTGCCAAAAGTTGCTGGCGACACAAACTTCTTCGCGGTCGCCATTTTTTGGGTTAAGGAGTGGTGATGAAACTGACTTTCCGCAAGACGCTGGCTGCTGTTTTGATTGCTGGCGCATTCACACCCGTTTTTGCTGCTGACGTGCCGCCGGGCGCACAGTTGGCCGGCACGCAGGAAATTGTCCGCCATATTAAAGATGAACCCGCCTCGCTCGATCCAATGAAGGCCGTGGGCCTGCCGGAAATCCAGGTGATGCGCGATCTGTTTGAAGGGCTCACCAACCAGGATGCTCACGGTAAAATTGTGCCGGGTGTGGCGTTGAGCTGGAGCAGCAACGACAACAAAACCTGGATTTTCACCTTGCGCAAAGATGCACGCTGGTCGAATGGCGATCCGGTTACCGCGCAGGATTTTGTCTATAGCTGGCAACGTTTAGTGGATCCCAAAAACAGTTCGCCGTTTGCCTGGTTTGCCGCGCTTAGCGGCATAGAAAATGCGGAGGCCATTACCAAAGGGCAGATGAGCGCCGATAAACTGGGCGTGACAGCAACGGATGCCACACATCTTAAAGTGACATTGTCACGACCAGTGCCGTGGTTCCCCAGCATGGTGGCCAATGCGGCGATGTATCCGGTGCCACAAAAAGTGATTGAGCAAAACGGTGATGGCTGGACGTCACCTGGTAAACTGGTCGGGAATGGTGCCTATCAGCTGCAGGATAGAGTTGTGAACGAGAAGATTGTGCTGGTGCGCAATCCGCATTACTGGGATGACAGCCACTCCGTGCTGACCAAAGTGACCTTTATCCCGATCAATGAAGAGTCGAGCGCCACCAAGCGCTATCGTGCCGGTGACATTGATATCACCGAATCCTTCCCGAAAAATATGTACGCGCTGCTGAAAAAAGAGTTGCCTGGCCAGGTTTACACGCCGGATCAGTTGGGTACTTACTACTACGCGTTCAATACCGAGAAAGGGCCAACCGCCGACGTGCGGGTTCGCAAAGCGCTTTCCTGGAGCATTGATCGCCGCATCATCGCTGAGAAAGTGCTGGGCACGGGTGAAAAACCGGCCTGGCATTTCACGCCAGACGTCACCGCAGGCTTTACCCCGCAACAAAGCTATTTGCAACAGCACAGCCAGCAAGAGTTAAACGCTCAAGCGAAGGCGTTGTTAACCGCAGCGGGTTACGGCCCTGGCAAACCATTGCACCTGACGCTGTTGTACAACACCTCTGAGAGTCATCAGAAGATTGCTATTGCGGTGGCCTCAATGTGGAAAAAGAACCTCGGCGTGGATGTTACGTTGCAGAACCAGGAGTGGAAAACCTACATCGACAGCCGTAATAGCGGAAGTTTTGATGTGATCCGCGCCTCTTGGGTGGGGGATTACAACGAACCTTCAACCTTCCTGAGCCTGTTGACCTCGACCCACAGCGGCAATATCGCGCGTTTCCACAGTGCAGACTATGATGCCGCGCTGACCAAAGCCAGCATGGAAACCAGCGTGGTAGCGCGCAACACCGATTACAACAAAGCCGAGCAGATCATCGCCGATCAGGCACCGATCGCCCCGATCTATCAATACACGAATGGGCGATTGATCAAACCCTGGGTGAAGGGTTATCCCATCACCAATCCAGAAGACGTGGCCTACAGCCGCGAACTGTGGATTGAGAAGCATTAAAGTGCGGGCCGCCATGAATGGGTTAATGCTTGTCTGTTAAGCGCCAGACGGTCGCCATGATTGGCGACCCTACAAGAATGGATGTGGTTTTTTTGTAGGGTGCGCATTTTTGCGCACCAGGATTGATTGTTCTTTCCCGCCTGTCATCTTTGCTCACAGCCTGATGATTGCAACTCGTCTGCGCCACGCTAGACTGTATCGTATTGATTTTGATAGTGAGGCGAGTACGTGAACGTCATTGAAGGAAAAGCGTTAAAAGTTTCGGATGCCATCATCTCTTGCCAGCTTGATGGCAAAGGTGGCGTGATTGCCATCGAAGACAAAGATGTCATCAACTGTGAGCGTCATTGCTGGCTGCACCTGAACTACACTCAGCGCCAAAGCGCCGAATGGCTGCAAAATACCCCATTGATCCCCGATTCAGTACGCGATGCACTGGCTGGCGACAGTATGCGTCCGCGCGTCACACGACTGGGCGATGGCTTTATGATCGTGCTGCGCAGCGTCAACCATAACGCCGATTCTCGCCCTGATCAGCTCGTCGCGATGCGGGTATTTATCAATGACAAACTGATTGTCTCTACACGCCGTCGCAAGGTTTACGCCATCGATACGGTTCTCAGCGATCTGCAACATGGTAACGGTCCGGTGGACGGTGGCAGTTGGTTAGTGGATGTGTGTGACGCGCTGACCGATCACGCCAGTGAATTTATCGAGGAGATGCACGATAAAATCATTGAGCTGGAAGATGCCTTGATGGATCAGCAGGTGCCGGCTCGCGGTGAGCTAGCGCTGCTGCGCAAGCAATTGATCGTGATGCGGCGTTATATGGCGCCGCAGCGAGATGTGTATGCGCGTCTGGCCAGTGAGAAGTTGCCGTGGATGAACGATGACGATCGCCGTCGCATGCAGGACGTAGCCGATCGTCTGGGGCGCGGTTTAGACGATCTTAATGCAGGCGTGGCGCGTACCGGCATTCTGGCCGATGAAGTGGCATCGTTACTGGCGGAATCGATGAACCGCCGTACCTACACCATGTCACTGATGGCAATGATTTTTCTGCCCGCAACATTCCTGACCGGCCTGTTTGGTGTCAACCTCGGCGGTATTCCGGGCGGAAGTTGGCCGTTAGGCTTCACCGCATTTTGTGTATTACTGCTGGTGATGGTGGTGGGCGTGGCGGTTTGGCTCAAACGTCGCAAATGGCTGTGATGTTAATATTGAGTTGCCTCAGGGTAACTCATTGTTAAATAAGCCAGCCCAATTCAGAAAGCGAAGAAAACCTGATCGAAATCAATAACGGGATCACCTAACAGGGGCAAACTCTCTCTCGCAGGTGAATGCAACGTCAAGCGATGGGCGTTGCGCTCCATATTGTCTTACTTCCTTTTTTGAATTATTGCATAGCACATATAATTCGTACGACGCCGGCTATCCGCCGGCTTTTTTTTTGCCGCTTGGCTTCTCTGCGTTTCCTTTCCTAAGCTTTAAATTCATTCCGCGACAAGGAGCAGGGCATGCGAGAACTGATTGCCAGCGAACCTATCCCAACCGATCCACCGCCGATTCCCGAACCGATCCCTCATCCCCAGCCGATTCCGCAACCGGATCCGCCGTACGACCCTGAGTTTCCACCGATTATCGATCCGCCTCCCCATCGTTAATAAAAAAGGCGCAGAGCCAGAGCGCTGCGCCTTTTCATGACCGGAATACGGTTACTTAATCTCTAATACATCCAGTCGTACGCTGAGTTCGGCAGAGTCTTCGTCATCTGGCTGCCAGCCAGTCGGTTGTGTTGGCAGGGTTTCCCGGTCAAAACCAATATCGCCGCCGTTCACCACTTCATCACCGTGTTTAATGCCTTTGAAGTCGAACAGATTGATGTCGGCCATATGCGAAGGCACGATGTTCTGCATCGCGCTAAACATGGTCTCAATACGGCCAGGATAACGCTTATCCCAGTCACGCAGCATATCGGCCACTACCTGACGTTGCAGGTTAGGCTGTGAACCACACAGGTTGCACGGGATAATCGGATACTGGCGCGCTTCGGCAAAGCGGATGATGTCTTTCTCGCGGCAGTACGCCAGCGGGCGGATCACAATATGCTTGCCATCATCGCTCATCAGCTTCGGCGGCATGCCTTTCATTTTTCCGCCGTAGAACATGTTCAGGAACAGCGTCTGCAAAATATCGTCGCGATGATGGCCGAGCGCTATCTTGGTACAACCCAGCTCGGTAGCGGTGCGGTAAAGAATACCGCGACGTAGACGTGAGCAGAGTGAACAGGTGGTTTTGCCTTCTGGAATCTTCTCTTTAACGATGGAGTAGGTGTCTTCGTTAACGATCTGGTACTCAACGCCTAACTCATCCAGATACGCGGGCAGAATGTGCGCCGGGAAGCCGGGCTGTTTCTGATCGAGATTCACCGCCACCAGTGAAAAGTTCACCGGTGCGCTCTGCTGCAAATTACGCAGAATTTCCAGCATGGTGTAGCTGTCTTTCCCACCAGACAGGCAAACCATGATGCGATCGCCTTCTTCAATCATGTTGAAATCGGCAATGGCTTCACCCACGTTACGACGCAGGCGCTTCTGAAGCTTGTTCAGGTTGTATTGTTCTTTTTTGGTTACTTCTTGATTTTCTGACATTATTTTCACGCTTGAGAGTGAAGGTAAGGGCCGTTAGCGGCTGAAAAAGCTTCAGCGGCAATAAACCCCTCTAACATGAGTGCGTATGGTACGGATTGCGGGCGCGAATGCCAGATCTGATGTGATCTCTTTTTACGCCGCCGCATCTGATGCTTGCGATAAAAGCGCACACTTTGCCAGAACAATCTGCCCATTTATTGATCTGGGTAAAGATTAGACACCTTCGCGCCTGACAGGATGGATGCAGAGTTTTTTTAGTTTCTAAAGGTGAGGAGAGGCAAATGCAAACGTACGACATGGTATTTGAAGAAGCGTGCCGGTTAGTCGGGCAGTGCTATCTGGAGCTGGCTCAGCGCGGATCCGCAACAGAAAAAGAGGTGGTAGCGACCGAGTTGCGTAACCTGCAACTGCGCTACCGTGAGTTGACCGGTTCACCTAATCGCGCAGTAGAGATGGCGATTATCCAACTGAATCCGTGTTGATGTGTGGGGGGCGAGCTAAGGCACGCCCCTTTGGTCAATGGCTTTAGCTACTCACTTTTCTCCGCTTTACCGGCCATTTCCGCCAGTCGTTGATAACGCTGACTGGCGGCTTCGGTGGCATCATGCCACAGCTGCGTGGCGGCTTCGGGATCTCGGGTTTGCAACTGACGGAAGCGCTGTTCATTCATCAGCGCCTGCTCCAGTTCCGATGTCGGTGGACGCGAATCCAGCGACAGTGCGGCTTTTCCTTGTTCGGCGCGCCGAGGATCGTAACGATACAGTGGCCAGAATCCGCTGGTGGTCAACAGACGCATCTGTTCATGACTGTAAGCCAGATCGTAGCCGTGCTCCTCACAGGGACTGTAGGCGATGATCAAGGAAGGGCCTGGCCAGGCTTCCGCTTCCTGAATCGCTTTCACCGTTTGGTTGAGCTGCGCACCGAGTGAAATCTGCGCCACATACACATGCCCGTACAACAGCGTAGACATCCCCAGGTCTTTGCGCGCTTTGCGTTTACCTTGCTCACCAAACTTGGTGACGGCACCGAGCGGCGTGGCTTTGGATGCTTGCCCACCAGTGTTGGAGTAGCACTGCGTATCGAGCACCAAAACATTGACGTTCTCATTCAGGCTCATCACATGATCCAGCCCGCCAAAGCCGATGTCATACGCCCAGCCATCGCCTCCAATTAACCACACCGATTTCTCAACCAAGGCATCCGCAATCTCTCGCAATTCGCCCGCTTCAGGTGAGGGCAAAAGTTTCAGCTGTGCTCGCAGCTGGTCAATCTGTTCACGGCGCACAGATGTCGTGACATTGTCACCTTTTAACTCCTCCACCAGAGGCGCAGATAATTGCGGTACGCACTGTTCCAGCAGGCGCAGCGCGCGTTGTTTTTGTTGATCCACACTCAGGCGGAAGCCGAGGCCGAACTCAGCGTTATCTTCAAACAGCGAATTTGCCCACGCTGGACCGCGCCCTTCGGCATTCGTGGTATAAGGCGTTGAAGGCAGATTTCCGCCATAAATGGATGAACAGCCAGTGGCGTTGGCGATCAGTAAGCGATCGCCATACAGCTGGGTCAGCAACTTAATATAGGGCGTTTCTCCGCAACCGGAACAGGCTCCGGAATACTCGAACAAAGGCGTGATCAACTGCGAGGTGCGGATATCAATGCGCTCCAGCTGCTCAGCGGTGATCTCCGGCAAGGCGAGAAACGCATCGTAATTCACTTTCTCGACTTCGACATGCTCAAGACGCGACTGCATATTGATGGCTTTGATTTCGGGATGCTGTCGGTCGCTGGCGGGACACACCTCCACACACAGGTTGCAGCCGGTACAATCTTCAGGCGCGACCTGCAGGACATATTTTTGCCCGCGCATATCGCGTGATTTCACATCCAGTGAGGCGAGTGTGTCTGGCGTTGACGCTAACGCTTCTGGTACCACCACTTTGGCACGGATCGCCGAATGCGGGCAGGCGGCCACGCAATGGTTACATTGAGTGCAGAGATCGGGCTGCCAGATGGGAATCGCTTCCGCGATATTGCGCTTTTCCCATTGCGTGGTGCCCACCGGCCAGGTGCCGTCTGGCGGCAGGGCCGACACCGGCAGCTTGTCACCCAGGCCAGCCAGCATGGCGGCGGTGACCGTTTTGACGAAATCGGGCGCGCTGTCGGAAACCACCGGTGGACGATGCGGGCTGCGGCTGTCGACGGGCTGCAGCGGCACGGCCTCCAGCGCTTGTTGTGCCATCGCCAGTGCCTGCCAGTTGCGTTGTACTAACGCTTCGCCTTTGCTGCTGTAACTGCGTGCGATGGCATTTTGCAGTTCGGTCAGCGCGCTGTCGCCGGGCAGAATTTGGGTCAGCTGGAAGAAGGCCATTTGCATCACGGTATTGATGCGCGCGCCTAACTGGCATTCACGCGCAATGCGGGCGGCATTGATCACATACAAGCGCGCCTGTTTTTCATTGAGCTGGCTTTGCACCTCTTGCGGCAAACGTGACCAGACTTCATCCGCGGCATAAGGCGTGTTGAGCAGGAAAATCCCGCCGGGTTTGAGCTGATCGAGCATCGAATACTTATCGATAAATTGCAGCTGATGACAGCCGATGAAATCAGCCTGCTGCACCAGATAAGCTGACTGAATCGGGTGTTCACTGACGCGTAAATGCGAAACCGTCAGACCGCCGGCTTTTTTCGAATCGTAGACGAAATAGCCCTGAACATGCCATGGCGTCGCGTTGCCGATGATCTTCAGGTTATTTTTACTGGCGCTGACGCTGCCATCGCTACCTAACCCATAGAAGAGGGCCTGCAGCCGCGCGCGGTTGGGCACGATGTTGCTTTCCATCGGTAAAGAAAGATGGGTGACATCATCGTAAATCCCGACGGTAAAACGGGATGGCGGCTTATCGCGCTGCAGGGCGCGGAACACGGCTAGCACTGCATCAGGCGCAAATTCTTTTGACGACAACCCATAACGCCCACCAATCACTTTGGGCAGCGTCGGGCGCTCGCCACAACTGAAGGCTTCTGCCAACGCTGTCATCACATCGAGAAACAGCGGCTCACCGAGGGCGCCAGGCTCCTTGGTTCGGTCCAGTACAGCCAGGCGCTGAACTGAAGCAGGCAAGGTTTTGATTAGATGCGCAGCAGAGAATGGGCGATAGAGGCGAACCTTCACCAGACCCACCTTGTCACCGCGTTGCAGAAGGGTATCAA
The DNA here is from genome assembly GCF_059412425.1 of Pantoea sp. CFCC18177. Lineage (NCBI taxonomy): Bacteria > Pseudomonadati > Pseudomonadota > Gammaproteobacteria > Enterobacterales > Erwiniaceae > Pantoea > Pantoea sp. CFCC18177. Next base: position 201,582 of record NZ_JBNBPL010000001.1, on the reverse strand, counting down.
TCGCTTCTTCGGCAGTGCCGCAGCCAGAGCCCATCATCACGATCACGCGGTCAGCTTGTGGGTGACCGTAGTACTCGAAAGGCTGATAGTGGCGGCCGGTTTCCGCGCCAAAGGCGACCATTGCTGTTTCAACATGGCCGGTACAGGCGTCATACCAGCGGTTGGTGGCTTCGCGAGACTGGAAATAGGTATCCGGATTCGCGGAGGTACCGCGTATTGAAGGATGGTCGGGCGTTAACGCACGCGCACGGTGGCCAGCAATCGCTTCGGCAGGCATCAGCGCTTGTAGGGTTTCATCGCTGATCGGGACAATTTTGTTGATCTCGTGCGAGGTACGGAAACCGTCAAAGAAGTGAATAAAGGGCACGCGGCTATTGAGCGACGCCATCTGGGAAATCAGCGCGAAGTCTTGCGCTTCCTGCACGCTGGAAGCGCACAGTTGGGCACAACCGGTCTGGCGTACTGCCATCACATCAGAGTGATCGCCAAAAATAGAGAGTGCGTGGGTGGCCACAGTACGCGCCGCCACGTGCAAGACAAACGGCGTCAGTTGACCCGCCAGCTTGTACAGTGTGGGGATCATCAACAGCAAACCTTGCGAGGAGGTAAAGGTGGTGGAGAGTGCGCCGGTTTGTAAGGCACCATGGACGGTAGCAATTGCGCCACCTTCGGATTGCATCTCGACCACGCGCGGGACATCGCCCCAGATGTTGCGGCGCCCTTCGCCTGACCAGCTGTCTGCCAGTTCCGCCATGGTGGAACTGGGGGTGATGGGATAGATGGCGATCACTTCACTGGTGCGGAAAGCGACCGAAGCCACTGCGCCATTGCCGTCGACGGTAATCATAAAACGTCCTTTGCTGAGCCTGGAAACCCATAAAATTTACGGGGGTAATGATTCAGTTTAGCAAAGCGCAGGGGCGGGACTTTTTCATCTGTGTGGTGTCTGAGGATGAACGCACAGACACCTAAGGTTGCTGTTTTTTACATCATTTCAAGTGACTGAACGCCTTTGATTTCCATCACTTTGTCATAAATGGTATGGATCGGTGCATTGCGTGACAATGTCACCTCGACGCTCAGTTCACAGAGACCGTTCTCTTCATCCCGATTGACCACCGCGATATGGCCATAGCGCAGGTTTTCGCGCTGCATCACCAGCAGCACCAGTGGCACACTTTTCGGTTTAAGGTGAACCAACAGCGTGTGATGGCGGCCAATCAACCAGTGACTGATGCGGCGGAAGGTTTCTAGCACCACCAGCGCCAGCACCGTGCCGTAGATACCGATTTCGTACATTCCGCTACCAATCACCAGGCCAATCGCGGCGGTGACCCATAATCCGGCGGCAGTGGTTAAACCTTTGACGATCTGTTTTTGGATGATGATGGTACCTGCACCGAGGAAGCCCATCCCGCTCACCACCTGCGCGGCAATACGGCTGGGATCGAGTGCCACATGGTCGCTGTTGAGCATGTCAGAGAAGCCGTATTTGGAGACCAGCATAAACATCGCGCTGCCAATACCGACCAGAATATGGGTGCGCAGCCCGGCTTCTTTGGCGCGCATCTGGCGCTCCAGGCCAATCAACCCACCGAGAATCCCGGCGAGGGCGATACGGATAAGCATGTCCGTTAACATGGTTCCTCCTGGCTGTTGATAAATCGCGATCTTTTGTCGCGAAAAGGATAATTGCGTTCAATCAGGATAATTCTGCTTGCAAAGGGTGATAAAAAATTTTGTAAAAAGCTGTGTCGCCTATCGACCCCTGATGGGACCTGACATATGCTGGTGGCTCTTTTACGCCCAACTCCCCGGAGCCCGACCGATGAAAGCCGCTACCTTACTGCTGGCCGGTGCAGCGCTGTTACTTTCTGCCTGTAGCAGCAACAGTGATAACGAACCACCGCAACAGGCGACCGCTGCACACGTGCCATCCCATGTGGTCATGGCTTCTCTGGCTGAAGTGAATTGCAGTAATGCCGGGGGATCGCTGGCCTTCTCACGTCAGTTAGATGGTTCGCGTATTGGTATGTGCCAACTGGCGAATGGGCGTCGCTGCGACGAACAGGCGCTGATGGGTGGACGTTGCGCCCGCTAACGCAGGCGCAAGACGATTAAGCTTTAACTTGATTCGGGCTGGTCTCACCGCGTTCAAGCTGTTGCAGATTGCTGAGCGTGGTTTCTGAAATTGCCGTCAACGCTTCGGCGGTCAGGAACGCCTGATGCCCGGTGAATAACACGTTATGACAGGCTGACAAACGGCGGAAGATGTCGTCCTGAATCACATCATTCGACTTGTCCTCAAAGAACAAGTCGCGCTCGTTTTCATACACATCCATCCCGAGTGAACCGATCTTTTGCTGTTTCAATGCATCAATAGCCGCTTGGGAGTCAATCAGGCCGCCGCGGCTGGTATTGATGATCATCACGCCATCTTTCATTTGACTGAATGCCTGCGCATTGAGCAGATGATGATTCTCGGGTGTCAGTGGGCAGTGCAGCGTAATCACATCGGATTGCGCAAACAGCGTTTTCAAATCCACATACTCCGCACCCAACTCCAGGGCAGTGTCGCTGGGATAGGGATCGAACGCCAGCAGCCGCATACCAAACCCTTTCAATATGCGCATGGCCGCCACACCGATTTTGCCGGTGCCTACTACTCCTGCGGTTTTGCCATGCATATTGAAACCGGTTAAACCATCCAGTGAGAAGTTGGCATCACGCGTGCGTTGATAAGCGCGATGGATACGTCGGTTGAGCGTCATCATCAGCCCGACAGCATGTTCTGCTACCGCTTCCGGGGAATAGGCTGGCACGCGAACCACCTGAAGACCCAGCGCAGCCGCCACTGCAAGATCGACGTTATTGAAACCCGCACAGCGCAGCGCGATATATTTCACGCCCAATGCGGCCAGCTCTTCCAGCACCGCTTTACTGCCATCATCATTGACAAAAATGCACACCGCATCGCAGCCCGCTGCGTTTTTTGCCGTCGCCTCGCTGAGCAGGAAATCGAAAAACTCCAGCTCAAATCCATAGCGAGCATTGACGTGTTCAAGGTATTTCTGGTCGTAGTGTTTGGTGCTGTAAACCGCAACTTTCATTGTTTCGCTCCTGAAAAATGCACTGTCGGTATCACAACAGGATAACGTTTTCCGCGTCACTTTGCTGTTCTTCAGCCAGGCTATTAAGCTAACACCTTCATTTGCCGGGCATAACATGACATCATCACTGTCAGGATTGCGTAAAGAACAGGAAAGTTAACTGCCATGACGCGGGGCCTTCGTCGAACACTTGCTGCGCTGCTGGCGCTGATACTGCTGCTGTTGGGGTTATTGCTGACGTTAACGCAATGGTTACCCCGGCTGGCGGGCATCTGGCTGCCAGAAAATACCCGTGTTGAACTAAACGGTGCACCGCGCTGGCATCAGGGCGGTCTGCATTTTCCTGAAGTACGTTACCTGGCGGGAGATTGCGAACTGGCGAAGGTCGAAGACGTGGCGCTGGGTCGGCACAGCCAGCGCTGGCAGCTGAATGCACACAGCGTCCAGCTTAACACCGATTGTCTACAAGCATTGCCGCAGGGCAGCAACAGCGCTGCGCCGCGAAGCCTGGCCGAATGGCAGCAGATGTTGCCGGGTGCCGATATTCATCTTGAACAGCTGAGTATTCTGCCGTGGCAACAATATGCCGGTCGCTTTGACCTGACATTAGATAAGAACGCGCAACAGCTGCATTACCAAGGCGATAACCTCAGCGTGGATGCAAATCTGCAAGGGCAGCAACTGCATATCACACAACTCCAGTTCACCCATCCGCTGTTACCCAAACCGCTCGATCTGCACGGTGATCTGACCCTGCCTGCATTCGCTGATGGCTTACCCGTGGCGGGCGAGTTGAACGGCGATGTCAATCTGGCTCAGTGGCCGCAACCGCTGTCAGTGGCGCTCAACTGGCAGCAACAGCAAGGCACATTGACCGTTAATCAGCAGGGTGACGATCAGCCATTGTTGCAGCTGCCGTGGCAAGTTGACGCGCAACAAATCCGCATCTCCCAGGGCCAGTGGCGCTGGCCACAAGCTGACCAACCGTTGTCAGGCGGCATGGCGTTGACGCTGGAAAACTGGCAGCAGGGATTAGAGAATACGCTGATCAGCGGCCGCTTTAATCTGTTAACACAAGGGCGCGGGGGGAAAGGCAACCTGGTGCTGAGTGTTGGACCCGGCAACTTAAGTCTCACCGATAGCCACTTGCCATTCCAGTTAACGGGAGAGAGCAAGTTTGCCGACTTGCAACTCTTCGGCACTATGCCTGGCGTGTTGCACGGCATGCTTACCGATCCGCAAATCAGCCTGAAACAAGGATCGTTGCTACGTTTGCGCGGTCGTATACTCTCGACGTTAGAAGTGGATGAAGCACGTTGGCCGCTGGCCGGGGTCACCGTCGCTTCTCGCGGTATCAATGGACGCCTGCAAGCGATCCTGAAAGCGCACGATCCCAGTTTTGGCCGTTTTACCCTGCACCTTGATGGACGAGCCAGTGATTTCTGGCCTGACAGCGGGCGCTGGAACTGGCGTTACTGGGGCGATGGCGAGATGGCACCGCTTAATGCCAAATGGGACGTGAAGGGCACGGGCAGTTGGCAAGATACGTTGATCAGTCTCGACACGCTTAATACCGGTTTTGACCAACTCTCCTATGGCATGGTGCAGGTCGACAAACCGCGCTTAACCCTCACAGCACCCGTGCGTTGGCAACGTGACATCAATCATCCTGCGTTTAACGGCGGGTTCACGCTGAAATCCGGCCAGACGCAGTTCAGCTATGGTGGCTGGCTGCCGCCGTCTGAATTAAATTTTGAAGCCAAGGGCAGCGATCCCAGCCGGTTTGTCTGGCGTGGACAGCTCACCGCGGAAGATATTGGCCCTGTGCGCGTGCATGGGCGTTGGGACGGTGAACGTTTACGCGGTGAAGCCTGGTGGCCAGCCCAATCGCTGACGGTGTTTCAGCCATTGCTCAGCAGCGATTTGAAGATGCGCATTCAATCGGGTGAGTTACGCGCCCAAATCGCTTTCTCCGCCGCGAATGACCAAGGGTTTGAAGCCGGCGGTCACTGGGCGGTGAAAAATGGCAGCGTGTGGATGCCAGACAGTGAGATTAATGGCATCGACTTCACGCTGCCGTTCCGTCTGAAAGATCATCAGTGGCAGCTTGGCCGCCGTGGGCCGGTTTCGCTGCGCATTGCCGAGGTGAAAAATCAGTTCGCCCTGCAGAACATTACCGCCGATTTACAGGGTCACTACCCATGGCAGGAGCGCCAGCCGTTGACACTCAGCAATGTGAATCTCGATCTGCTGGGTGGTCATGTCAGCATGCCTGAACTGCGCATGCCGCAGCATCAACCCGCGCGCGTCTCACTGCGGGAAATCAATCTCAGCAAGCTGATTACCGCCATCAAGCCCAAGCAGTTCGCCATGTCGGGTAAGGTCAACGGCGAGTTACCGCTGTGGGTCAATAATCCGCAATGGCTGATTGAGAAAGGATGGATTGCCAATAGCGGCCCGCTGACGTTCCGCATGGATAAAGATATGGCCGATGCCATCGTCAGCAATAACTTTGCGGCGGGGGCGGCCATGGACTGGTTGCGCTATATGGAGATCTCCCGTTCGTGGGCGACGCTGGATCTGGATAATTTCGGCAATCTCACCATGCAGTCGGAAGTCAAAGGCACCAGCCAGTTCAGTAATCGCCGCCAGTCGATCAATCTTAACTACCGGCATCAGGAAAATCTGTTCCAGCTGTGGCGCAGTCTGCGCTTTGGCGATAATTTGCAATCCTGGGTGGAGCAAAACGCCACCCTGCCATCGAAAAAGGATCCCCAACCATGAGCCTGAGGGCACTACTGGTTTTAGCCGCTGGGCTGCCACTAATGGGATGCGTACCGCGCATTGAAGTCGCGGCACCGAAAGAGCCCATCACCATCAATATGAACGTCAAGATCGAGCATGAGATCCATATTAAGGTCGATAAAGACGTGGAAGCGTTGTTGAAAAATCAAAGCGGTCTGTTTTAAGGAGCGGCATGATGAAACGCAAATGGGCCGCGCTGTTTCTGGCGCTACTGATGATCCCTTCCGCGTGGGCGTTAACGCTTGATGAGGCGCGGCAACAGGGGCGCGTGGGCGAGACGCTGAGCGGTTTTATCGCGGCACGCCAGCAGGATGATGAGACCCTGGCGCTGGTGAAGCGCATCAACGATGGTCGCACCCAGCAATATCAGCGTGTGGCGCAGCAGAATAATCTGACCACCAGCGAAGTGGCGCGCATCGCTGGCGAGAAGCTGGTGAACCGCGCGGGCAGCGGTGAGTATGTGCGCGGAATCAACGGGCAGTGGTTACGTAAATAAGTGTCTTAAAGTTCATGTGCGCATAAATGCGCACCCTACGATAACCACGCCCGATCGTCGTAGGGTGGCCATTTATGACGACCGAAAATCGCTCAACTGACACATATATGCCATTTATGGCTAACAACAGGCACAAAAAAGCCGGGCACTCAGGCCCGGCAAAGATGGCATCATACCCATTATTCTCGGGTATTCATCACGTTCTCAATGATTACGCAGCAACAATTTGTTTGATAGCGTCTTTAGCGTCGTTAGCCGCTTTGGTCGCGACTTCTGGACCATAAGCAATACCTTCTGCGAACACGAAGTTCACGTCGGTGATGCCGATGAAGCCCAGGAACAATTTCACGTATGGGGTCAGCAGATCGGTTGGGGTATCTTTGTGGATACCGCCACGGCTGGACAGGATCACTGCGCGTTTACCGGTTACCAGACCTTCTGGGCCTGCTTCGGTGTAGCGGAAGGTCACGCCAGCGCGAGCAATCAGATCGAAGTAGTTCTTCAGCTGAGTGGGGATGTTGAAGTTGTACATGGGTGCAGCAATAACCACAGTGTCATGCGCTTGCAGTTCAGCAATCAATTCGTCGGACAGCGCCAGTGCTTCCTGCTGACGTGGAGACAGTGGAGCATCAGAAGGACGCAGTGCGCCAACCAGCTCACCATCCAGGACTGGAATCGGCTGTGCAGCCAAATCGCGTACGGTAACTTCGTTACCTTTTGCGCGCGCTTCTTCAGCGTAGAAGTCAGCCAGTTGGTTTGACTGAGAGTAACCAGCGAGGATGCTTGATTTCAGAACTAAAACTTTGCTCATGGTATTTTCCTGTGCGTTACGCGGTTGGCTTACCGCTCAATGCGTTACACTCTACGGAGTTCCTCCGCGAGGTAAAAGCGCAATATTTCGAGACCTATGTTCGAAATTATTGAATAAGGTCGCATGTCCGGTCAGGTGAGGTTGTCCAGAGTGTGCTATTATGCCGGGCAATAATTGATTGAATCCGCCGGGTATTTTTGCCGGCAACGAGCGCACTTTGTCAGGCTCGCCGCGACAACAGGTAACACATCACTATGTCATCAACCGTCACTTCCCCTTTGGCCCCACTTTGGACGCGGCTCGATAATCTCATGCTGCGCGATCGCCAGCGTTTGCAGCGCCGTCTGCATGGCGCGGCGAAGGTGAAAAATCCTGCGGCACAGCAGGGCATTGCTGCTGAACTGGAGCCTGAATTTGCTGCGGCTGAACAGCGCATTGCCCAGCGTACCGCTGCCACTCCGCGCATTACCTTCCCGGAAAACCTGCCGGTCAGTCAGAAACAGCAGGAAATTGCCGAAGCCATCCGCGACCATCAGGTCGTGATCGTGGCAGGTGAGACCGGCTCAGGGAAAACCACGCAGTTACCCAAAATCTGTCTGGCGCTCGGAAGGGGCGTGAAGGGGCTGATTGGTCATACTCAGCCGCGTCGTCTGGCAGCACGCACCGTGGCGAACCGTATTGCCGATGAGCTGGAAATCTCACTGGGTGGCACCATTGGTTATAAAGTGCGTTTTAACGATCAGGTCAGTGACACCACCCAGGTGAAGCTGATGACCGACGGTATTTTGCTGGCGGAAATCCAGCAGGACCGTCAACTGTTGCAATACGACACCATCATTATCGATGAGGCGCACGAGCGCAGTCTGAACATCGATTTCCTGCTGGGATATTTGCGCGAACTGTTGCCGCGTCGTCCCGACCTGAAAGTCATCATCACCTCGGCTACCATCGATCCACAGCGTTTCTCGCGTCATTTTAACAACGCACCGGTGATTGAAGTCTCTGGTCGCACCTATCCGGTGGAGGTGCGTTATCGCCCGATAGTGGAAGATGCTGACGACACTGACCGTGACCAGCTTCAGGCGATTTTTGATGCGGTGGATGAGTTGGGGCACGAGAGCCGTGGCGACATCCTGATCTTTATGAGCGGTGAACGCGAGATCCGTGATACCGCCGATGCGCTGATGAAGCGGGAGATTCCACACACGGAAATCCTGCCGCTTTATGCGCGTCTCTCCAACGCCGAACAGAACCGCGTGTTCCAGTCACACAGTGGACGCCGTATCGTGCTGGCGACCAACGTGGCGGAAACCTCCCTGACGGTGCCGGGCATTAAATACGTTATCGATCCCGGTACGGCACGTATCAGCCGCTATAGCTATCGCACCAAGGTGCAGCGCCTGCCGATTGAACCGGTTTCGCAAGCCTCTGCCAATCAGCGTAAGGGGCGTTGCGGTCGCGTATCGGAAGGGATCTGTATTCGTCTCTACTCAGAAGACGATTTCCTCAGCCGCCCGGCGTTTACCGACCCAGAAATTCTGCGCACCAACCTGGCATCGGTCATTCTGCAGATGACGGCACTGGGCCTCGGCGATATCGGTGCATTCCCGTTCGTCGAAGCGCCAGACAAGCGCAACATCCAGGACGGTGTACGTCTGCTGGAAGAGTTGGGCGCGATTACGTTGAGCGAAGATGAAACCTATAAGTTAACCTCGTCAGGCCGCCAGTTGGCGCAGTTGCCGGTCGATCCGCGTCTGGCGCGTATGGTACTGGAAGCGCAGAAATTTGGTTGTGTGCGTGAAGCGATGATCATCACGGCGGCGTTATCCATTCAAGACCCGCGTGAGCGTCCCAGTGAAAAACAGCAGGCATCTGATGAGAAACATCGTCGTTTTGCCGATAAAGAGTCTGATTTCCTCAGCTTTGTGAATCTGTGGAATTACCTGCAAGAGCAGCAAAAAGCGCTGTCTGGCAATCATTTCCGCCGCCAGTGTAAGGCTGATTTCCTCAACTATTTACGCGTCCGTGAATGGCAGGATATTTACACCCAATTGCGCCAGGTGGTGCGTGAACAGGGCATGCCAGTCAACAGCGAACCGACACCCTATCGTGAAGTGCACTGCGCGTTGCTGACTGGATTGCTGTCGCATATCGGGCAAAAAGATAACGAGAAGCAGGAGTTTACCGGGGCGCGTAATGCGCGTTTCTCCATCTTCCCCGGTTCGGGCCTGTTTAAGAAGCCACCGAAGTGGACCATGGTGGCAGAGCTGGTGGAAACCAGCCGCCTGTGGGGACGTGTGGCGGCGCGTATCGATCCGGAATGGATTGAGCCGCTGGCACAACACCTGATTAAACGCAGCTACAGCGAACCGCACTGGGAAAAAGCCCAGGGCGCGGTGATGGCAACGGAAAAAGTTACCCTGTACGGACTGGCAATTGTGCAGGCGCGCAAGGTCAACTATAGCCGTATCGATCCGCAACTCAGCCGCGAACTGTTTATCCGTCATGCCCTGGTGGAAGGAGACTGGCAAACGCGTCACGCATTCCTGCGCAACAACCTTAAATTGCGCAGTGAAGTTGAAGATTTGGAACACAAATCGCGCCGTCGCGACATCCTCGTTGACGACGAAACACTGTTTGCCTTCTACGATCGACGCATCGGCAGCGAAGTGGTCTCAGCGCGTCATTTTGATAGCTGGTGGAAACAAGCGAGCAAAGCGAATCCCGATTTGCTCAGCTTTGATAAGCAGATGCTGATCAAAGAGGGTGCCGATAAAGTCAGCCAGCTTGATTATCCGAACTTCTGGCAGCAGGGCAACCTGAAGCTCAAACTGAGCTACCAGTTTGAGCCGGGCGGTGATGCGGATGGGGTCACCGTGCATATCCCATTACCGTTATTAAACCAGGTCGAAGAGAGCGGTTTTGAATGGCAAATTCCCGGTGTGCGCCGAGAATTGGTGATCGCCCTGATCAAATCACTGCCCAAACCAACACGTCGTAATCTGGTGCCAGCACCCAACTATGCAGAAGCGTTTCTGGGGCGGGTTAAAGCTATGGAACTGCCGCTGTTAGATGCACTGGAGCGCGAATTCCGCCGCATTACCGGCGTCACCATCGACCGTGAAGCCTGGCAATGGGATCAGGTGCCCGATCACCTCAAAATGACCTTCCGTATTGTTGATGAGCACAACCGCAAGTTGCAGGAAGGCAAAGATCTGCATCAGCTTAAACAAGTGCTGAAGGGTAAAGTGCAGGAGACGTTGTCAAAAGTGGCCGACGACGGACTTGAGCAGAGCGGGCTGCATATCTGGAGCTTTGGCACTTTGCCACAAAGCTATGAACAGAAGCGCGGCAGCTATCAGGTAAAAGCCTGGCCGGCGCTGGTCGATGAGAAAGACAGTGTCGCTATTCGTCTGTTCGATAATGAGTTAGAGCAGCAAAAAATGATGTGGCGCGGACAGCGTCGCCTGTTGCTGTTGAATATTCCGTCGCCAATCAAGTATCTGCACGAGAAGCTACCGAATAAAGCCAAACTCGGATTGTACTTCAATCCCTACGGCAAAGTGCTGGATCTGATCGATGATTGTATCGCCTGTGGCGTCGACAAGCTGATGGCGGCGGCGGGCGGTCCGGCGTGGCAACAAGAAAACTTCGAACAACTGCGTGACAAAGTGCGTGCAGAACTCAATGAGACGGTGGTGACCATCGCCAAACAGGTCGAGCAGATCCTGACGTCGGTGTTTAATATCAATAAGTTCCTCAAAGGCCGCGTGGATATGTCACTGGCTTTGGCGCTGTCTGATATCAAAACGCAAATGAGTGGCTTGGTGTATCGCGGCTTTGTGACGGGCAATGGCTATCAACGACTAGCTGATACGTTGCGTTACCTGCAGGGTATTGAGCGCCGTCTGGAGAAACTGCCGGTTGACCCGCACAGCGATCGTGCGCGGATGCTGAAAGTGCAGGCGGTGGAACAAGCGTGGCAGACATGGCGTAACAAGTTACCGCCGCAACGTCAGGATGATGCCGATGTACAGGCTATTCGCTGGATGATTGAAGAGTTGAGGGTGAGCCATTTCGCGCAGCAGTTGGGTACACCGTTCCCGATCTCCGAAAAACGTATTTTGCAGGCGATGGAGCAGATAGGTTAATACGTATGCCGGTGCGCATAAATGCGCACCCTACAAAATACGGCATCGATTTTTGTAGGGTCGCCATTTATGGCGACCGTCAGGCGGTTATTTGGCTAACTCTTCGAGGCGGTCTTTAAACGAGGTCACTGCAATCGCTCGGTTATCCGCGCGGTAGCGGTCAGCGGGCGCTGGTGCCGAACTTTGCACGGCAATCAACTGCCAGCCATCAGCGGTTTTCAACAGCAGCGGCGATCCGCTGTCGCCCGGCAGGGTATCACACTGGTGCGACAGCACCGCGCGCTGTGCCCAACCGGTAATCAAACAATCACTGTGCGAATAGAGCGTATCCAGGTGATCCGCCGGATAGCCAGCCTGCGTCACTTTGCGCTCGGTGGTTTTGAGCGCATCGGTCAAATCACTGCGTGAACCGTCAAACAGCGGAATCGGTACAATGCCCGATGGCGGGTTATGCAGTATCACCAATCCATAGTCGTAAGGGGCGGCACCCGGCGGCACGATCCAGCCTTCACCATCTGCCTGTAATTTACGGGCTAAAGAGGGCTCGACGCGCGCGTCAATATCATGAATCTCGTAACGCCAGCCCTTAGATCCCGCCATAAAACGCAGCGCGACTGGCTTATCGAATTTTCCTGGCGGGGCCAACAGGCAGTGTCCTGCGGTTAAAGCCAGATGTGCAGAAATCAGGGTGGCGGTGCACAGGTTGCCGCTTTCGGTCTCTAACTGACCAATGGCGTCCCAGGGTGCGGCGCTAACATCGGTGATCGCTTTGCGGTGATCTTTGCCAAAAAAGAGTGTCTTGATGTCTTCCGGGCTTGGCCCATCTTCATCATCGGCATGTGCTGCGAGGTTGAAACTGAAAATACCAACTAGAAACAGGATAGCCAGGCGCATAGTTCTCTCAATGGCGAGAATAAAAAGAGGTTATTGTCATCACGCGTGAGCGGTAACTATAGTCGGAGAGCGGGAAAAAAGGGAGAAATATTGGAGTAATCAGCACGCTACAACGACTAGATAAAAAAACTGGCTGCAACGATGCCACACAGTATCATCACAATCAGGATAATTTCGAAGCGATAGCGACGCACCATTTTTCGCTACTCCAGTAAATAAACACCCGGCATAACCGGGTGTTTTTTAAATATTAATGCGGTGTTGGCGCTAAGAGCCGAACTTATTTAGCCGCTTTTTTCACTTTGTGATGCTTTTTAGCAGCCTGAGCTTTCTGAGCTGGTTTAGTTACTTTTTTGTGGTGCTTTTTAGCAGCCTGAGCTTTCTGTGCAGCTGGCTTGGTTGCTTTTTTGTGGTGCTTTTTAGCAGCCTGGGCTTTCTGTGCAGCTGGCTTGGTTGCTTTCTTGTGGTGCTTTTTAGCAGCCTGAGCTTTCTGTGCAGCTGGCTTGGTTGCTTTTTTGTGGTGCTTTTTAGCAGCCTGAGCTTTCTGTGCAGCTGGGGCTTTCTTAGCTACTTTTTTGTGTTTCTTAGCTGCCTGCGCTTTCTGGGCAACTTTTTTATGGTGAACAGCTTTATGCTTAACCGGTGCTGCGGTAGTAGTAGCGGCGGCAGCCGGAGCAGCAGTTGTCTCAGCAGCGAAAGCAACAGAAGACATACCCATAGCAGCGGCGATCACCAGTGCAACTAATTTTTTCATCGCAAAATCCTCGAACTATTTTTTCATGTGTAGCCCACTGCGGGGCCGGTGAAAGAACTATATGAAAAACAATTCGGTCTTTCCGTGAGGCATTGGTATCGGCGTGTAACGGAATGTACAAAGCTGGGTAAAGGATGTGAAAAGGGCGGCCTGACTGGCCGCCGCGCAGTTTACTCAGAGAGGTAGCGTTGTTCAAGGTGCTGGCGGAAATAGTGCGGATTCAGCGCTTCCCCTGTCGCATTGATCAGCAACTGCTGCGTAGGGAAGCGGCTGCCGTGTTGCCAGATGTTCTGCTGTAACCAGTCAAAGACTGGCTGCAACTCGCCGTCGAGGATCAGTTCATCCACCTGCGGAATCGCCCGCTTCACCGCCTGGAACAGCTGAGCGGCATACATGGCGCCCAAGGTATATGTCGGGAAGTAACCAAAGGCACCGTCGGTCCAGTGAATATCCTGCATACAGCCGTCACGGTAATTGCCACGGGTGTCAATGCCGAGCGATTGCTGCATCTTTTCGTCCCACAGCGCAGGGATATCTTCAACCTCAATGTCACCTTCAATCAGCGCGCGTTCAATCTCGTAACGCAGGATCACATGCGCCGGATAACTCAGTTCATCTGCATCAACGCGAATAAAACCGGGTTTGACACGCTGGGTCTGGCGAATGAAGTTGCTGACTTCCAGTGCGGGCTGATCCCCCATCAAAGCCACCACCTGCGGGTGAATGTGTTGCAGGAAGCCGTTGCTGCGCCCCAACTGCATCTCCATAAACAGGCTTTGTGACTCGTGCATCGCCGTGGAGCGCGCATGAGCGACTGGCTGTCCCCGCCACTGCTGCGGCAAGTTCTGCTCGTAGCGAGCGTGGCCCGTTTCATGGATCACGCCCATCATGGCACTGAGAAAATCGTTCTCATTGTAACGCGTGGTAATGCGCACATCTTCTGGCACGCCGCCGCAGAAGGGGTGGGCGCTGACGTCAAGACGACCATGATTGAAGTCGAAGCCGAGCGTTTTCATCACACTGAGACCCAGTTGTTTCTGCGCTTCAATGGCAAAAGGACCAACAGGAGCCGCGATAGGGGTTTTCTGCTGTTTTGCTACGGCTTTTTGCAGCAGGTCTGGCAACCAGCTTTTTAACTCGCCAAAGGTGCTATCGAGTTGGGCGCTGGTCATGCCGGGCTCGAACACATCCAGCAAGGCATCATAGCGGGAAACACCGGATGCATCTGCACGCAACTGGGCTTCTTCACGGCTGAGTTTGACCACTTCTTTTAAGTTGGCAGAGAAGCCAGCCCAGTCATTGGCCGGGCGCTGCTGACGCCATGCATGCTCACAACGTGAGCCCGCCAGCGATTTCGCTTCCACCAGCGCTGCGGGCAGGATTGTCGCCTGCTGCCACGCACGTTGCATTTCACTGAGGTTGGCCTGCTCAACGTCGTTCAGAGATTCCTGCTGTGCAGCATCGAACAAACCGCCGAGACGCTTATCGGTCAACAGTTCATGCATGAAGACACTCAATTCGGCCATGGCTTCGCCACGTGCCTGACTGCCGCCCGGTGGCATGGTGGTTTGCATATCGACGCCAGCGATAGCGCCCAGGTGACCGAAGCGCGATAAGCGCTGGAATGTACGGCTAAGTTGCTGATAAGCGGATGTCACAGTTGAAGCTCCTTATGACGGTAAACGGGGCGGAATGTCTCGAAAGGGTAGATCAATCGGCCAGCAGAAGCGAACGCAGGCACCGCCTAACGGGCTGCTCTCAATACTGACCTGTCCCTGCAGCGCTTGCGCGATAGAGTGAACAATCGCCAGGCCTAAACCACAGCCGCCCGTGGCGCGGTCGCGACTGGGATCAAGACGCACGAACGGTTCAAACACGCGTGCACGCTCTTCCAGAGGAATGCCGGGACCATCATCTTCTACCTGTAAATTAGCCATCGCGCCGTCAAACCACAGGCTGACGCGCAATCGCTGTTGGGCATAGCGCAGGGCATTATTGACCAGATTATCCAGCACGCGTTCCATCAGGCGAGTATCCGCTGCACCGACATTTTCCAGTTGCGGGATATCCAGCGCGATCTGCGCCTGCGGATTCATGGTTTGCACATCTTCGATATGCAGCCGCAACCATTGGGCAAGGTCGAATGACTGCAAATTGAGGTCAACACGCGGGCGATCCAGGCGAGCGTAGGTGAGTAATTCTTCGATCAGGCTCTCTAACTGGCCCACATCGCGGTTTAGCGCGGCGGACTCCGCTTCACTCAGGTTATCGCTCATTTCTAAGCGATAACGTAATCGCACCAACGGCGTACGCAGCTCGTGCGCGATGCCATCAATCAACTGTTTCTTACTGGCGACCAGCGTATTGATGTTATCCGCCATTTGGTTAAACGCGACGCCCAGGCTGTGCAGGCTGGATGTGCTTTCAAAATGGGTACGCACATCCAGTTCACCGCGACCAAAGCGTTGTGCCGCTTTCTCCAGGCGTTGCATCTCCTGCCAGTGCGGCCGCAGCCAGATAAACACCGGCAGCGCCAGTGACATTCCGATAAAGGCCAGTAAGGCGATATCGAGGATGCGCATTTGGTGCAGATAGAACAGGTACGGAATCGGGCCGACAGAGAGCACATAATGGCTGCGCGGAATATGCTGCAGGAAGGTGTACTGATCGTCCTGCGCGACAATCTCACCTGCGCGCAGACGACGCATGTCGGCTTCATCCAGCTGATACTTGCTCATCGGTTCGATATGTAGCTCAAACGACAGATCGAGATCGAGATTGCGGATGGTTTTATTCCAGTCACGCGGCGGGATCTCGCGCAGTTCGCTGCGCATCAAAAACAGCGAGCTGGCCATCAAGTCGTTCATCGACTGACGACCGGCGCGTTCGGCGGTGAACTTGTACACCAGACCGACCAGCAGCGTCATCACCAGAAAACAGACAAACAGCAGCAAATAGAACTGAATGAAGAGCTTTCTCATGCGGAGCGAGTATCCCAGGCCTGTGGTGCGAACAGATAACCTTTATTACGGATAGTTTTGATGCGGAACGGTTCGGTGGCGCTGTCATAAAGCTTCTTACGCAGGCGCGAGATCGCCACATCAATACTGCGATCCATGCCGTCATAGGTCACGCCACGTAACGTTTTCAGCAGGGCATCACGATTCAATATCTGCCCAGCATGGGTTGCCAGCTCCCACAGCAAATCGAAATCAGCTGTAGACAGTGTGATATTTTCCTCGAACAGCGTCACCTGACGATTCAGTGAATCTATCGTCAATGAACCAAAGCGCAGCACGCGCTGTGAGCTCTGCACGGCGGGCGCCACTTCCGGCTGCACACCTTGCGCCTGGCGCAGGTGCAAACGCAGACGCGCCAGCAGTACGGCAGGCGGCGTGGTTTTCAGAATGTAATCGTTGGCACCCATTTCCAAAGCGAGGATGTGGTTCATATCGCTATCGAGTGAGGTCAATAACACGATCGGGCCTTGCCAGTGGGCGCGAAGATCGCGGCACACCGTCATGCCATCTTTGCCGGGAAGCATAATATCCAGCAAAACCAGATCGGGGTCGACCTCAAGAATGGTGGCTTCTGCACGGTCACCGCGGGTTTCAACCGTGACTTCAATATCGTGGCGGCCAAGGTAAGCGGCGATCAGTTCGCCCACTTCTGGCTCATCTTCCACATAGACAATTCTGTTCATATTTCTCTGCGCGTGATGAGAATGACAGCAGCATAACTTTTCCTGGTCCTGAGCTCTACGCTATCGCACGAAATATCCCTCTCTGACTGGTATGTTCCCAGGGAAATGTGCCATTATTAGCGGCGCGTTGTAGCGCAAGGTTCGGAACCGCAATAAAAACCAGGAGGAGTGCGAGGGTGTCTGATAAAGAGCTGGCTTCAGCCGGATACAGTGACCGCATCTGCTTCAATTACAGTGATTTTCTCTCCGCTTCCTGCAAAAAACGCTGGAGTTTTGTCGATGCCATTTACGGCGTGATGCCCATCTTTGGCATGGTGACGCGTAAATCTGCGCATGGCTTAGCGGCCAGTGACGATCACCTCAAAGAATTAGCATTACAAATCATTTCAACCCAGGTCAGTGACGAGATAAACATCGCTCGACTCATCACCTTAGCTGAACAGCAACACATCAGTCGTTTCGATATCCAGTTACCTTATCCTTTGTCAGCGGAGCAGCTTGACGCTATCCATCAGGAATACCGTAAAGCGCTCAATCTGACACAGCAGGATGACCTGCTGTGTGTTTCTATTCCGGTACAACCCCACTAATTACTGCGTGAGCTGCCATACCGCAGGCAGTGAAGCCGCCATCAGCAAGACAATCGCAATGCGCTCCAGTTGTGATAACACCTTGTCACTGCGACCGCCGCGTCGCGCATAGAGGAACAGCAGTAATCCCGGCGCATACAACACCACGGAAAGTAGCAGATGCAGCGGGCCAGAAGCATACAGCAACCACACCCCATAGGCGCTGGCACCGATGCCGGTGATCATCGCCAACGGTTTGTTCTGCCCGCGCACCACTTTAATCAGATATAACCCGACCAGCAGATAGGGCACCAGAATCATCTCTGAAGCAATGGTCAGCAAGGTGTTGTAGTCGGCACCGGTGATGGCGATCAGGATCAGACACAGCTGCACGCTGCCATTAGTGAGCCATAATGAGGCGGCGGGCGAGTTGTGGCGGTTCTGGCGTGCAATAATACGCGGAAAAGCGCCTTGCTGCGCGGCGAGGAAGGGCACTTCGGCTGCCATAATGGTCCAGCTCAGATACGCACCGCACACGGAAATGATCAAGCCTACGGCGATCACCGCATTACCCCAATGCCCCATTAATTGCTGCATTAATCCTGCCATGGAAGGGTTACGCATCTGTGCCAATTCAGCGCGCGGTACCACACCTAATGACAGTAGCGTCACCAGAAGATAAACCAGCAGCGCTGCGATCACTGCGAGCATGGTAGCGCGTCCAACATCTTTCTTATAACGCGCGCGTGCAGAGACCACCACGGCGCCTTCAACGCCGATAAAGACCCAAAGCGTGATCAGCATGGTTTGTTTGACCTGCTGCCACAGCGGCTGCCCGAGCGTCAGCCCACTGAAATCCACGCTGAAACGATCGTAGTTGAAGGCCAACAGCGCCAGCACCACAAACAACAGCAACGGCACCAGTTTGCCCAAGGTGGCCAGCAAATTAATGCTGGCTGCGGTTTGTACGCCGCGCAATACCAGGAAATGCACCAACCACAGCAACACCGAGGCACCCAGCATCGCTTGCCAGGTATTGCCATCACCCAAGACTACGTGATCCGGTGTGTCGGTGAAGAAACTCAGTGCTGAGAAGACGATGACCAGATAGGAGACGTTCGCGATCACCGCGCATAACCAGTAGCCCCACGCGGAGCAAAAGCCCATTAGCTCGCCAAAACCTGCGCGTGCGTAAGCAAAGATTCCGCCATCCAGCTCGGGTTTCAGACGTGTCAGCAACAGCATGGCCAGCGCAAGAAAAATGATCCCCACGCCCGTAATCAACCAACCAATCAGCAAGGCGGCGGGTCCCGCTACGGCGGCCATATTTTGCGGCAGGCTAAACACCCCTGCGCCCAACATTGAACTGAGTACCAGCGCGGTGAGTGCACCAAGACCTAATTTTTTATCCAAAACGCCATTCCTGAGCAGCAGAGTATGCTGGGTAGTGACTATTCCGCCGGAGAGTAACGTGGCAATCAGCCGGGATTGAAACGGAATAACCTAAAAACAGGCGAAGGATTTTACGGAGAGCGAATGGGGAAGGCAATGCAGGATTATGCAAATTTGCGCACAGACTATGCAAACAGAAACGCAGGGCGACAATTGCCGCCCTGCATCGGTATTACTTGAACAGATCGGCAGTCACCGTCAGGTTACCGCCGCTTTGATTCGACCACTGGCGGGTGACGTGATAATACTTCGCGCCCTTATCGGCGGCACGTTTAGCCACAGCTTCAGAGATTTCTGTCGGTGTACCGAAATGATCTGAGAAAGTAATGGTATCAAACGGCTGCATTTGCGCTGCAGTGA
Source organism: Pantoea sp. CFCC18177 (assembly GCF_059412425.1). Lineage (NCBI taxonomy): Bacteria > Pseudomonadati > Pseudomonadota > Gammaproteobacteria > Enterobacterales > Erwiniaceae > Pantoea > Pantoea sp. CFCC18177. The sequence continues at coordinate 182,477 of NZ_JBNBPL010000001.1, read as the reverse complement.
TGGCATTCACTTCCTGCACGCTGCGGCCATCAGCCAGCTTCACAGTATAGCGCTCACCGGTAGAACTCTGGGTTTCGAAGAAACGTCCTACACTGCGGCTTGGGGAATCGGAAGATGCCACGCCTGGAATGGCGACTTTTTTGGCTTCTGCGCCGCCTGCTGCCAGCGCTGCTTTACCGGCCTCGGAATCGGCAGGGATAGAGTCAGAGACGCTCTGTACCTTACGCTCAGCTGCATCAGCTTTATAGACGTAAGCAGTCACGTACTGGTTGCCGCCGTTGTTTGCATCAACCTGACGCACAATAAAGAAAGAGGCTGCGCCTTTATCTTTCGCTTGTTTAGCAATAGCTTCATTTACGTCCGGCTGGCTGGAGAAGAAACCACTGACGGAAACGGTATCGAATGGCTCTAAACGATACGCTTCTGCTTTTGGTAACTCCTTCACGCCATTAAACATACGATACTTTGTTGACTGGTCCGCTTTGGGTGCGTTGGCTTTGTAAAGGTCTGCCGTAACACGCCAGTTGCCGCCGTTGCCATTGGTGTCGTTGATACCTTGCACATAGAAAGAGTCAGCGCCTTTCTCATCGGCGGCTTTAGAGATGGCATCAGTGGCATCACCGATGGCATTAAAACGGCCGTTGATATTAATACGTTCGAATGGCTTCAACGCGGCCGCTTGTTCTGGCGTCAACTCTTTGGCAGCAAATGCATTTGCTGCCAGCAGAGATAACAAGGTGGACGCCAGAATGGTGTTCTTCAGCTTCATAAAAATGATCCTTCGCCTTACGCAAAATGAGTACGAAAACGTGCTGGACTCTTGATGTATAACAGATTAGCCGCTGATTATTGCATGTAATAATCAGCCTGTCTCAGCCAATTTATGCGCATAAGATTGACAATCACCGCAAATTATTCATCGACATGTCATTTGCCTATGCTATGGCTTTTTTTTAACCAGGTTACCACTAATTCTGGTAACGCATAGTGCCATAATGGTTAAAGTATTGTTAAATAAAGGTTTTTAAAAACACTTAATTCGACATGACACGATTTTGCGCAGCAGATTATTTTTTATTACGTCTTAAAACTAGTGGCAAAACGTGGCATTCAATCTTTGCATCTGAATATTTGAGTGAATGTCATAAGTGTGCGTTATCGCTGTGGATCACTTTTCACATTTTCAGTAGGTTATAAAGACTTTGTTACATTGCGCATTTTGCTCATAAAAAGCTGAAACGCTGTTTCAGCCTTATGGGCTTGTGCCACTTACAGAACCTCATCCTTTAATTGTTGAAAGGAAACAGTATGTTAATTGGGATACCCAAAGAAAGGTTAGCCAACGAGTCACGCGTCGCCGCGACGCCTAAGACCGTTGAGCAACTGATCAAGCTGGGATTCAGCGTAACTGTCGAACAGGGCGCGGGAATGCGTGCCAGCTTCGACGATGAAAGCTTTATCGCCGCTGGTGCCACTGTCAGCAGTACCGCTGATGTCTGGCAGTCTGACATTGTGTTAAAAGTGAACGCGCCTGATGATCAAGAAATTGAGCTGACGCGTGCCGGCAGCACGCTGGTGAGTTTTATCTGGCCAGCACAAAATCCGGCATTGCTGGAGAAACTGGCTGCCCGTCAGGTCACCGTGATGGCGATGGATTCTGTGCCGCGTATTTCACGCGCGCAGGCTCTGGATGCACTGAGTTCCATGGCGAATATCGCCGGTTATCGTGCGATCGTCGAAGCTGCTCACGAGTTCGGACGCTTCTTCACCGGACAAATCACCGCAGCAGGCAAAGTGCCGCCAGCGAAAGTGATGATCATCGGTGCGGGCGTTGCGGGTCTGGCTGCTATCGGTGCAGCAGGGAGCCTGGGGGCGATTGTCCGTGCCTTCGACACCCGTCCAGAAGTTAAAGAGCAGGTGCAGAGTATGGGCGCCGAGTTCCTGGAGCTGGACTTCGAAGAAGAAGCCGGTAGTGGCGATGGCTATGCAAAAGTGATGTCCGAAGCCTTTATTAAGGCAGAGATGGAACTGTTTGCCGCCCAGGCGAAAGAAGTCGACATCATCGTGACTACCGCCCTGATTCCTGGTAAACCGGCCCCGAAACTGATCACTGCAGAAATGGTTGCCAGCATGAAGCCTGGCAGTGTGATCGTCGATTTAGCGGCTGCCACCGGTGGTAACTGTGATCTCACCGTCGCCGATCAGGTTACCCTGACCAGCAACGGCGTGAAGATCATTGGTTATACCGATCTGCCAAGCCGTCTGGCGACGCAGTCTTCTCAGCTGTATGGCACCAACCTGGTCAACCTGCTGAAACTGCTGTGTAAAGAGAAGAACGGCGAAATCACCGTCGACTTCGAAGACGTCGTGGTCCGTGGCGTCACTGTAGTCCGCGAAGGCGAAGTGACCTGGCCTGCACCGCCAATTCAGGTTTCAGCCGCACCTAAAGCTGCGCAAGCCGCCGTTGAGCCGAAAGCTAAATTGGAAGCTAAACCGGTTTCGCCTTGGCGCAAGTATTTGCTGCTGGCCTTGGCGATTGTGCTGTTCGCCTGTCTGGCCAACGTGGCACCGGCAGAGTTCCTGTCTCACTTCACCGTCTTTGCGCTCGCCTGCGTAGTCGGTTATTACGTGGTCTGGAACGTCAGTCATGCTTTGCATACCCCGCTGATGTCTGTCACTAACGCCATATCCGGCATCATTGTCGTGGGTGCGGTATTGCAGATGGGTCACGGTGGCTGGGTGACGTTCCTGGCTTTCGTTGCCGTACTGATTGCCAGCATCAATATCTTCGGTGGTTTCACCGTCACCCAGCGCATGCTGAAAATGTTTCGTAAGAATTAAGGGGTAACAATATGTCTGGCGGATTAGTGACTGCAGCATACATTGTTGCCGCAATTCTGTTTATTTTCAGCCTTGCGGGTCTCTCAAAGCATGAGACCTCCAAGCAGGGTAATATTTTTGGTATGAGCGGCATGGCGATTGCCCTGCTGGCCACCATCTTCGGTCCTAACAGCGGTAACGTTGCGTGGATCCTCTTGGCGATGGTGATCGGTGGTGCAATAGGCGTGCGTCTGGCGAAGAAAGTCGAAATGACAGAAATGCCAGAGCTGGTGGCGATTCTGCACAGCTTCGTGGGTCTGGCTGCGGTACTGGTGGGCTTCAACAGCTACCTGGACCATGCACCGGGTCTGGCACCGGTGATGGAGAATATCCATCTGACGGAAGTGTTCCTCGGCATCTTTATTGGTGCAGTAACCTTCACTGGTTCCCTGGTGGCATTTGGCAAACTGCGCGGCAAGATCTCCTCAAAAGCGTTGATGCTGCCGCATCGCCATAAAATGAATCTGGCGGCGCTGGTGGTTTCCTTCCTGCTGATGCTGTGGTTTGTTCAGACGGACAGCACCGCTTCGCAAGTGGTTGCGGTGCTGTTGATGACCGTGATTGCGCTGGTGTTCGGTTGGCATTTGGTGGCCTCGATTGGCGGTGCGGATATGCCCGTGGTGGTCTCAATGCTGAACTCCTACTCCGGTTGGGCCGCAGCGGCTGCAGGTTTCATGTTGAGCAACGACCTGCTGATCGTGACCGGTGCGCTGGTCGGTTCTTCCGGTGCCATCCTCTCTTACATTATGTGTAAAGCGATGAACCGCTCGTTCATTAGCGTGATTGCCGGCGGTTTTGGCACGGACGTGAGTGTCGGTGGGGAAAGCGAAGAAGAGGGTGAGCATCGTGAAATCACGGCCGAAGAGACCGCAGAGCTGCTGAAAGGCTCTTCATCGGTGATCATCACCCCTGGCTACGGCATGGCGGTGGCGCAGGCACAGTATCCGGTGGCGGAAATCACCGATAAACTGCGTGCGCGCGGAATCAAAGTGCGTTTCGGTATCCACCCGGTTGCCGGTCGTTTGCCAGGCCACATGAACGTGTTGTTGGCGGAAGCGAAGGTACCATATGACGTGGTGCTGGAAATGGACGAGATTAACGATGACTTCAGCGACACCGACACCGTACTGGTCATCGGTGCCAATGACACTGTTAACCCGGCAGCGCAGGAAGATCCGCGTAGTCCTATCGCGGGCATGCCGGTGCTGGAAGTGTGGAAAGCGCAGAACGTGATTGTGTTCAAGCGCTCGATGAACACCGGCTACGCGGGTGTGCAGAATCCACTGTTCTTCAAAGACAATACCCAGATGCTGTTTGGCGATGCCAAAGCCAGCGTAGAAGGTATTTTGCGCGCGTTGTAAACCGAGTAGTAAGAAGAAGGGCGACCCGAGGGTCGCCCTTGTTGTTTTAATCGTCTTCGTCTTCTTCGTCGTCGTAATCAATCGGCGATTTAAAATCGTCAGGTTTGATCGCCAACAAATCACAGCGCAGGTGGTCAATCACCTGTTCCGCGGTATTTCCCAAAAACGCTGCGGATAAGCCGGTACGCCCAATGGTGCCCAGCACCACAATCCCGGCCTCCAGATGTGAAGCGATATCCGGAATGACTTCCTCGGGTAAACCTTTCGCCACGTGGGTAAATTCTTCCCCGATGGAGAATTTCTGCCGTAAGGCTTTCATGGCCACCAGATGCTGGCCGCGGATCGCGTCGTTATAAACGCTAGGGTCGAAGTCTGGCAACTCGATAGCGATGTTGATAGGGGTGATCGGATAGGCGCCGACCAGGTGAACTTCCGTGTGGTTGACCATGTCGGCCAACAGCGCGGTTTCGCGGATCAATTTCTGATTAAGCTCATCATGATGGGGTTCTTCGCTCGCCAAATTGACCGCCACCACTGCTTTACCGCCTTCCGGCCAGGGCTGATCTTTTACCATCCACACTGGGCAAGGGCATTTACGCAACAGATGCCAGTCGGTAGGGGTAAAAATCACCGCTTCCAAGCGATCATGCTGGTGGGCCATTTTCAGCACTAAGTCATGCTGATGCGCCATCACTTCCTGAATAATCGCTTCGTAAGGTCGGTTGTGCCACACCACGGCGATTTCGATGTCAACGCCAGCATCCAGATAGGCATGGGCCTGTTGGCGAATCCACTCGGTACGTTGGCTGATCACCCCTTTACGCATGTTGGACCGCTCATCAGGCGACAACAAGGTGGTCATTTCATAGGAAAAGTCGTAGATAGGCAGGAAAGCTTTGATTTTTCCGCCGATACGTTGATTGAGATACACCGCACGGCGCAGCGCGGGTTGGTCATCCTGCTGGGCGTCAATCACAACCAGAATATTTTGGTACCGGGACATAAGGCAATCTCCTCAAACCAAAGCAAGTTGGATTAAAGATAGCCTAAGTTGGCGCAGGGCAGAAGGGGAAAAGTTGTTGCCGGATCAATAAAATAACATTTATCGACCCGGCACAGAATCAGGCGGCTTGTTCAGTCTGTCCAGCCAGTTCTGCTAACAATGCATGATTTTCAATGGTGATGTATTTGCCTTTTACTGCCAGCATACCGCTTTTCTGGAAGCGGCCCAGCAAACGGCTGATGGTTTCTACCGTTAGTCCCAGATAGTTACCAATGTCGCCGCGTGTCATGGTCAAACGGAACTCACGCTGTGAGAAACCACGCTGACCGAAACGGCGCGACAGGTTCCAGACAAAAGCAGCCAGGCGCTCTTCCGCATTCTTTTTCGATAGCAACAGGATCATGTCCTGATCGCCTTTAATCTCGCCACTCATCAGACGCATCATCTGCTGGCGCAGTGCGGGCATTTTACCGGAAAGGTCGTCGAGGGTTTCAAAAGGAATTTCACACACCATAGCCGTTTCAAGCGCTTGGGCGAAGCTGGGGTGATGCGCGCCGACAATGGCATCAAAGCCGACCAGATCTCCGGCAAGATGGAAACCAGTAATTTGTTCGTCACCCTGTTCAGTAATGGTGTAGCTTTTAATGGTTCCGGAGCGGATAGCGTAAAGCGATTTCAGTTCATCACCGGCTTTGAACAGCGTCTGGCCTTTCTGAATCGGCTTTTTGCGTTCGATGATATTATCCAGCTGATCAAGTTCGTGTTCGTTCAGCGTGAAGGGAATACACAATTGGCTAATGCTGCAATCCTGACAATGGATGGCACAACCGCCTGACTGAATACGTCGAATGCTGCGTTTTTCCTGGATCATATAGGTTCGCTCGGTGATTATTGACTGCCGTCAATTTTAACATTTTTATTGGTTAAGGGAACTCATCCGAGCAGTAATAATCCTAAAAACCCCACTAAAGGCGGGTATTCCTGCATTTACGCAACCTGGATGCCAACGCATTTATTGATCTGGCACGTTTTCTTTCCATGTTTACATCTGTTCACAGCTTGTCATCAGACAAAACGTGACAGATGTGATGCTAAAAATCCTTTGCTACTATTTTGCTTTTGAGCGGCATGTTGCGTTCAGCAAACCACCAGGCGTGAGACGAAACCATGAACCTTGACGATGAAGACCTTTTCCGGGATGCCATGGGCGATGTGACACCACTGAAAGATTGCGCTAACACCCAATGGCTGCGCGCACCCTCGACCAAAGAACCGCGCGCTGCGCAATTGAGTGATGAAGATGAAAATTTCCTGACCCGAGGCTTTCTCGACATTATTCCACTGACGACGCCGCTGGAATATAAAACAGAAGGGGTTCAGCAGGGCGTACTGGATAAAATGCGACAGGGGAAATACCCGCTGGATGCCAGTCTGAATCTGCTGCGGCAGCCAGTGGAAACTTGCCGTCAGTCGTTGTTTAGTTTTATGCGACAAGCTCAGAAACAAGGGTTGCGTAATCTGCTGATTATCCATGGCAAAGGCCGTGACGATGAATCACATGCCAATATCGTGCGTAGCTATCTGGCGCGCTGGCTACCTGAATTCGAAGAGGTGCAAAGTTTTTGCATCGCTCAGCCGCAGCATGGTGGTGGTGGCGCACTCTACGTCGGCTTACGTAAAACCGAACAGGCACGCCAGGATAACCGTGAGCGCCACGCCAAGCGCAGCCGTTAGTCAGGTGTGGAATTTACGAATGGTCGCCATCAGCACTTCGGCACTGAGGCTAAGGCTACTCGCGCTTCGCGTAATGATCCCGACCGGTTCTCCCGGTCCCGGTGAGTTAATCGGAAGTGCCGCGACGGCCTGATGGCTCAAATCTTCTTTAATGGCACCAGAAGGCACAAACCATACATAGTCATAGCGCAGTGCCAGTTGACGGGCGAGGGAAGTCGATGACGTTTCCACGCAGTTGGCGGGAAGAGAACAACCCTGTTCGTCCAGCATATGCTGCGCGATACGGCGCGGCGCGGTGCCTTCTGGCGAAATCACCACCGGCCATTGCATGGCGCGCGACAGCGTGACGTTGTCACTTAAAAGAGGGTGTTCAGGTCGTACAACCAGCTTAAGTGACTCCAGGAACAGCAACTCATAAGTGAGTCCTGCCATCATTTCACTGTCCGCCATACGACCGATGCCGATATCAAATTCTCCGGCACGCAGACCCGCCAGCAGCACGTTGTTGTGCAAGGTTGCAACCTGCACTGTGGTATTGGGCTGTTGCTCATGGAACCGGTCAAGAATCTGCGGCAGCATCCCCATCGCCGCGGTGGTCAGGGCACCCAAGCGGATCACCACAGGACGACCGGGCTGAGGGGCGTTGAAACTTTGGCCCGCATGATTGAGTGCATCCAGCACTTTCACCGCATGGACCAGAAATTGCTCGCCCAGCGTGGTGAGTTGCGCGCCGAGGCGACCGCGTTCAAACAGCCGTGCTCCTGCCAGCTCTTCCAGCTCGTTGAGCGTTTTGGAAAGCGCAGGTTGGCTGAGATTCAGGGTTTCAGCCGCGCGCCCCAAGGTCCCTTGTTGTGCGACAGCCACAAAGGTGTGTAAATGGCGCAAGCGAATGCGCTGATTGAAAAGGATATTTTTGTCCATAACCCTCAACATAATGAGTTTTAGCGGGTGGCGGCAACTGAAAAAGGGGAATTATGTTAACTTCACTGCAAAATTATATTAACAAAATCGGCAATCCGTACCGGTTTGACTAACGCATTGTAATCATTTGATAAATTGAAAACGCATTTCAGGGCAAAACTATCACCTGTTGTAATATCAACTGCTTAATCTCGCAAAATTTGAATAATTCTCAGTTACACTCAAAAATCCTGCCCGTTATTGTTAACGATGAGCTATCATTAGCGCCGTTTTTTTTACCAAAACTGATGATATACCCTAAATAATTCGAATTTCAGCACAAAAGCGCTTGCGCTGGCCCGCAGGCCGAATCACGCGGCAAGTGGGTGAATCCCCGGTTGCTTACATCTTAAGTGAGTAGGGTGAGCACGCGCAGCCAACGCAACTGCGGTTCGAAGTATGACGGGTACAGACGATGAAAGTGCAGGAGTTAATCCGTGACCAGCGTTGAAGCCGTAGATGTTCGCCAGCTCATTAATCAGAGTGCGCTCAGTCGCTGGCAAAAGCGCCTGATTGCACTGTGCTTCATCGTTGTGGCATTGGATGGTATGGACATTGCGCTGATGGGCTTTATTGCCCCGACATTGAAAGTCAGTTGGGGCGTAACCAACCATCAACTCGGCATGGTGATCAGTGCAGCGCTGATCGGGCTGGCGTTAGGCGCAATGGTCGCCGGGCCCTTAGCCGATCGCTATGGTCGTCGGGTCATGATATTACTCAGCGTCGGCTTCTTTGGTTTGTGGACGCTGGCAACTGCCATGGCGCAAAACGTGGAACAGATGATGCTGTTCCGTTTTCTTACCGGCCTGGGGCTGGGCGCGGCGATGCCGAATGTCGGGACGCTGGTGGCGGAATATGCACCTGAGCGCCGCCGCTCTTTCATCATTACCGTGGTGTTTTGTGGCTTTACCTTTGGTGCTGCCTCCGGTGGATTTGCCGCCTCCTGGTTGCTACCTCGCTATGACTGGCATTCGGTGATGCTGATGGGCGGCGTGTTGCCCTTGGTTGTGCTGCCATTCTTGTTGCGCGGTTTACCTGAGTCGGTGCGGTTTCTCATCAGTCGCCGTGCGCCTGCTGCACGCATCCACGCCATTCTTGAACGTATGTTGCCTGGCGCGGTCCAGCCTGAAAGCCATTATCAATCCAGTGAACATGTCGCCGTGCGTCGAGGTGCGGTGGCCACGGTGGTGTCATCGCGCTACTTGTTTGGCAGCCTGATGCTGTGGGGCGGCTACTTTATGGGCTTGTTCCTGGTGTATCTGATCGGCAGTTGGATGCCATCACTCATTAATACTTTGGGCATGTCCGTCACGGAAGCGGCTATTGTCACCGCCATGTATCAGGCGGGCGGTACCGTGGGTTCGCTGTTTGCCGGTTGGCTGATGGACCGCATCAATGCCAATATCGCTCTGGCAGTGATCTATTTCTGTGGGGGTATTGCGATAGTCGCGCTGGGCTTCTCACCGGCTGAGGTGGGCTTAATGAGCGCGATTGCCTTCTTCAGTGGCTTCTGTTTCAACGGGGCCAATACCGGCATGAATGCCTTATCCGCCAGCTATTATCCTACGCATGCACGTGCCACCGGGTCCAGTTGGATGCACGGCGTTGGGCGCGTGGGGGCAATTATGAGCGCGTTTGTAGGCGCAGAGTTGCTTTCTCTCGGCTGGTCCTTCAGCCAGATTTTCCTGTTGCTGGCAATCCCGGCCGTTTTGACCACCATCATGCTGGCGTTGAAGTGTCGTTTTGGTGACCAGGCCGAGCGGCTTGAGTGACAGGGCGATCACAGTTCGACGAAATTCTCCCACGGCGTTAAAGGGTTGATCTACATTAGCAACAATCCTTTAGCCCGAGGTGATGACCATGGAAAACTTTCTCACCAGCGATGCCATTCGCACGCTGTTCTCCCAGGCCATGTCCAGTATGTATCAGCAAGAAGTGCCTCAGTATGGCACGCTGACGCAACTGGTCACCGCCGTGAATGAACGCACGCTGGAAGCCAATCCCGCCTTAAAAAACCGCCTGGCAGCCGCCGATGAACTGACCCGTCTAAGCGTTGAACGCCATGGTGCGATTCGTGTGGGAACGGCTGCTGAACTCAGTATGCTACGGCAGATGTTTGCTGTAATGGGTATGGAACCGGTGGGGTATTACGATCTGTCCCAGGCGGGTGTGCCGGTTCACTCTACGGCTTTTCGTCCTGTCAGCGACAGTGCGCTGCGGCGTAATCCCTTCCGCGTCTTTACCTCCTTGCTGCGACTGGAATTGATTGATGATCCGGCATTGCGCGAACAGGCCGCTGCGATTTTAGCGGCGCGGGATATTTTCACTGCAGAGTGTCGAGCGTTAATTGCCCGGCATCAGCAACAGGGTGGATTAGATGCCGCTGATGCGGCCCGTTTCGTCAAAGAGGCACTGGAAACCTTCCGCTGGCATGCCCATACCACGGTGGACAGTAACACTTACCACGCCTTGTCTCAGCAGCATCGTCTGGTGGCTGATGTTGTGTGCTTCCAGGGCTGTCACATTAACCATCTCACACCGCGCACCCTTGATATTGACCGCGTGCAAGCGCTGATGCCCTCACGCGGTATTGATCCGAAAACGCTGATTGAGGGGCCACCTCAACGGCAGGTGCCGATTTTGCTCCGTCAAACCAGCTTTAAAGCGCTGGAAGAGGCAGTGCATTTTAACGATGGATCGCCGGGTACCCACACCGCGCGCTTTGGTGAGATTGAGCAGCGCGGTGCCGCATTGACGCCGAAAGGCCGTGCACTCTATGACCGTCTGTTGGCGGAAGCGGGAACCGGCCGCGACAACCAGCATCATCAGCAGCATCTCAGTGCCGTATTTCGTGACTTTCCCGATGTTGAGGACTCGCTGCGGGAGCAGGAGCTGGCATGGTTCCGCTACCGTTTAACCGATAAAGGGGAACATCAGCGTCCACAGCCGGGTGAAAGCGTGGCGCAGTTGCTCGCTGAGGGGCGGTTGCAGGCCGAGCCAATTATCTATGAAGATTTTCTGCCAGTGAGTGCAGCGGGCATTTTCCAGTCTAATCTGGGTGATGAAGTGCAGGCGCGTAGCGCCGGAAATGCCAGTCGCGCGGATTTTGAAGCCGCCTTGGGTGCAAAGGTGCAAGACGAAATGGCGCTCTATCAGCAGATGCAACAGCGCAGTCTGGCGCGTTGCGGCATTGTCTAAGCTTGAGAAAGCCGGCCTGTGGAGGGGCAATCCCCTCCATCGGACCGGCTATTTTTTCTTCTATTATTTATTGCAGGCGCGAATCACGCACCAGCGTGTACTTCCCGGCACCCAAAAACATGATGGCAAGCGCGCCAAGCAAATAAAGGGCTTCTGTTTCCAGAGACCAGGCACCCACATCCGTGCGATGCCAGATGGCGCCCATTTTTACCAGTAAGGTCGCGACAATCATATTCACCGCAATAATGAAGGCCGCTGGGCGCGTCATTAAACCGATGATCACCATCACAGGTGCCACTATTTCCCCGATGTAAGCACCGTAAGCGATGAAACCTGGCATACCTTTTACGGCCAGCAAATGGGCTATCCAGTCGACGCCATGCATCACTTTGAATTCGCCATGAAACAGTAGCAGGCCGCCAAATGTGAGACGTAACAGCAGTTTACCGAAATCCGGGTGATCACTCATCCGGTTGAACATCTGATTGATTCCACCGAACATCGCGCTTCTCCGTCTCGCCAGGTTAACTTAAAACTCTAGAACAAATTGCCATGCCAGGGTTAGCCAAAAAATTTGATGGTGTTGTTCAGTGGATCGAATGCTGCTTCGGCTTAATCTGCAAATGCTTTCGGAACATGGACATTCGTGCAAGGCCTGCAAATAATGGAACTACGCATTATCCGGGAACCCGAGATGAAAAACGAACGACGTCTGAGGATTATGACCGCAGAGGGCGAACTCAGAGGCCTGATTGATGATGATCTCTTTGTCTTCAAGGGAATACCTTACGCCGCCGCACCGGTAGGCGAATTACGCTGGCGTCCACCGCAGCCGGTCGCCCCCTGGAAAACGGTGCGTGATGCCACCGAGTGGGGCAATGCCAGTTGGCAGAATCGTGACTATTGTGTGGCCGTTGGCGGTGGTGATCCGGGCTGTTTTAGTGAGGACTGCCTTTACCTTAATATCTGGACGCCGGACGTCGAGCCTTCGCACCCGATGCCAGTGATGGTTTGGCTGCATGGCGGCGGCTTTACCATCGGCGCTGGCAGCCTCGATCCCTACCGTGGTAAAGCCCTGGCAGCGCAGGGCGTGATTGTGGTGACGCTCAATTATCGTTTGGGCCATTTCGGTTTCTTTGCGCATCCTGCGCTGGATGCCGAATATCAGGCCAAATCGGTAGTCAATAATTTCGCCCTGTTAGACCAAATCGCGGCATTGCAGTGGGTTCAGCGTAATATTCCGGCATTTGGCGGCGATCGCCATAATATCACGCTGTTCGGCGAGTCTTCGGGGGCGCGCAGCGTGCTGTCGCTGTGTTGTTCACCCTTGGCAGAAGGGCTGTTTCACAAAGGGATTGTGCAGAGTGCTTATAGCTTGCCGGATGTGCCACGTAAAAAAGCGCAGCAGATTGGTAAGCAGGTCGCGGCACACTTTGGTTTGCCCGAACAGGCCACTGCAGCGCAATTGCGTGAATTACCTGCCGACCAGTTTTGGTCGTTGCAGCGATCGCTGGGATTAGGACCGGTGGCAATCAGTGGTGATACGGTATTGCCTAAACCGATGCTGGACACTTTTATGGCAGGCAAACAGCATCGCGTGCCGCTGATGGTGGGTAGCAACAGTGATGAAGCCAGCGTGTTGGACTATTTTGGTGTTGATGCCGCGCAGGTGTTGCAGCAGATGCGTAAGAAAAACCGTTTTAGTTATAGCCTGATGAAATGGTTATACGATATTCATGACGATACGTTATTAGGCCGCTCGGTAGCGCGGGACATGGCCTTCACGGTGATGCCATTGCTGGTCGCGCAATCTCAACACGATATTGGAATGCCGGCCTGGCGTTACTGGTTCGACTATGTCTCAGAGAATGCGCGCGATCTCTATCCACACGGCACCTGGCACGGCAATGAAATTCCTTATGTGTTCAATACGCTTTGCACGCTGACACCGCCGGTAGCGCAGGCTTACACCGAGACGGATCAAGCTTTCGCGCGAAAGGTCAGCGCGTTTTGGGTCACTTTTGCGCGTGATGCCACGGAGTTTAGCTCGGAACTCCGGGGGGAGTTAGCCTGGCCGGTTTGGCGACCGCATGCAGACCTGACTTTAGCTTTTGGTCACGACGGTCAGCCTCAGTCAGTATTAAAGGCGAAATTTATGCGAGGACGCCTGCGGCTGTTCCGCATGATGATGCGCAACCACGTCAAACTTTGATAAGTGCGCTAATAGTGAAATTGCGCAAATGATTTTTTAAGGCAAATTTTCCGCTAACCCACTGATTAATATTGATAGCCAGTTTTATCCGCCTTAAGCAGCCAGCAATTAATTAGCTTATTAAACCGTTACATTTTCCCTAACCGATGCCGATAAACGCAATATGCCCTATTTTATCGGGCCTCCTTCGCGTTTCACACCAAGGGATTATGTATGGGTATCTTAAAAAACTTCACTATTCGCGCCGTGATGCTGACCATTCTGGGTTTGTTCTGCCTGTTGTGGTGTGCAGTTGGGTTATTCAGCGTTCACTCGCTTAATGCCCTCGGCGATGGGAATGAGATTGACCGTGAGTTAGTCAATCAGATGACGGTACTGAGCAAAGGAAACGATCAATATTTCCGCGTAGTCACACGTTTGTCACGTGTGATGGAGGGGCGCGCAGCGGGCGCTGTCGTTACCGCCGAAGCCTTCGCACCGGTACAGCAAGCGCTGGACAATATGAAAGATCAGCTCGCGCAATTTAAAACCATGGCGCCCGGTCCAATGGACAGCGAAACCGCCAACAGCGTGATTGCTAACTGGCAAAAACTGTTGGACGAGGGCATTGCACCGCAGGTTTCGTTAGCACAACAGGGCACAGTGGAAGCCTATCGGGCACAGGCAAATAACGTGACGCCAGCGTTGAGCCGCGCATTTGGTACCAGTGCTGATGCATTCAACAAAGCGGCAGGCAGCAAGCTGGATGAAACCCGCGTCAATGTCGATAAACTCACTAACATGACCAAGATGATCATTCTGGTCGCGGTGGTGTTTGGTCTGGTGATTCTGCTGTTCACCGATCGCTACCTGGTGGCGATGCTGGTAAAACCGCTGGAGCGTGTGCGCAATCACTTTACGGTGATCGCCCAAGGGGATTTGAGCCAGCCAATTGAGGATTTTGGCCGTAACTGTGTGGGTAAGCTGGTGCCGCTGCTACGTGCTATGCAGGACAGTCTGCGCGACGCCGTGAGTGCGATTCGCAGCGGCACGGAAAATATCTACCGCGGTGCGGCAGAGATTTCATCGGGCAATAATGACCTCTCTTCGCGCACTGAAGAGCAGGCAGCGGCACTGGAGCAGACGGCTGCCAGCATGGAGCAGTTAACCGCCACCGTGAAGTTCAACGCCGACAACGCGCGTCAGGCCAGTGTTCTGGCCGAAACAGCCACCAGCACGGCGCAGCAGGGCGGTCATTTGGTGGGTGAAGTCGTGACCACCATGGAAGGCATCTCTGGTAGTTCGAAGAAAATTGCTGAGATCACCAACGTCATCAATAGTATTGCCTTCCAGACCAATATTCTGGCGCTGAACGCCGCGGTAGAAGCCGCACGCGCGGGTGAGCAAGGGCGTGGTTTTGCGGTGGTGGCGAGTGAAGTGCGTAACCTTGCACAGCGCAGTGCCAACGCCGCTAAAGAGATCGCCACGCTTATCGAGGATTCAGTGCAGCGTGTAGGCAAAGGTTCCGAACTGGTGAGCAGCGCAGGCACGACCATGAGCCAGATTCTCAAATCGGTTCAGGACGTCAATGAGATCATGAAGCACATTGCCTCGGCATCCGAAGAGCAGAGCAAGGGCATCTCACAAGTGGGCACCGCGGTGACCGAGATGGACAGCGTCACCCAGCAAAATGCGTCATTAGTTGAGGAAGTTTCCGCTGCGGCCAGCGCCCTGGAGCGTCAGACGCAAGAGCTGCAGGCATCGGTGGCGAAATTCCGCTTATCCGATAGCACACCGGTGAGTCAGGTAGCTTCAGCATCTAAACACAGCGAACTGCGCCGTCCCGTGCTGGCTCCTGCCACCGCCGTTCAGCCTAAATCGGCCAGTGCCGACGATTGGGTCTCATTCTGAGACTGACATAGCCACGCCACCAGTTCCGGCAGGAACGGTGGCGCATCCTCTTCCGAACGCTGTAACAAGCTATAGGCGGCCCCGGTTGCGACACAATCCGCAAACGGGGCAATTAGCCGACCATTGGCTAAATCATTTTGCACTAACGTCACATCTGCCACCGTCACGCCAAACCCTTGCATTGCTGCACTGATTGCCAAATCCATGGTGGCGAAATGCTGGTTACGCGACATGGGCAGATGCACGTTTTGCTTAGCAAACCACAGCTGCCAGTCACGCATATCATTGGTGGGATGTAAAAAGGTGAACTTAGCCAGATCGCTGATGCTACCCGGAGGGGAAATGTGGCTGCCCAGCACGGGTGTCAGCTGCTCATCAAACAGGCGGATTGACCCCGCCGGTGGGGCGCCAAACACAATTGCGGCGTCATAGTTCTCCAGCAGCGAGGCATGATCCAGCGTGGTGGTGAGTGCCACATGAACCTCAGGGCGCTGCTGTTCCAGTGCCACCAGACGTGGCACTAACCAACGCATCGCGCAGGTGGGGGCTTTTAATCGTATTGAGGCGTTGCTACGGCTGGCTTTTTCCGTGGCACTGAGCAGCATCGCGTAACCTTGTTGCAGCTCTGGCAGCAAGGCTGCACCTTGTGCTGTGAGATGCAGCCCACGCGCATGGCGCTCAAACAGAGCAAATCCCAGCCAACTCTCCAGCGTGGCGATTTTGCGGCTCACTGCACCCTGGGTGATGCACAGCTCAATGGCCGCACGCGTCAGATTGAGATGGCGTGCGGTCACCAAAAATGCATGGATGGCATTTAGCGGTAGAGCAGAACGGGACATGGCGGCCTCAAGCTATGATTTTTAATCATGGCTATTATGACAACAAATCGCTTGTCGACTCAAGCAGCACGCCGTTGAATAGAAATCTACTTTACCTAATTGGTTATGCAACCTTGCGGAGCAACGATGACCCTCAATAGCAGTGTTAACATCTCTTCCAAACAACCTGATGTCGGCACGACGATTTTTAGCGTCATCGGCCAACTGTCAGCACAGCACAAAGCTATCAACTTGTCTCAGGGCGCACCGAATTTCCCTTGCGATCCGAAGTTGGTGGAACTGGTCAGCAAAGCGATGCGTGAAGGACATAACCAGTACGCGTCCATGACCGGTTTACCGGCACTGCGTGAAGCGCTGGCAGAGAAAGTCCACACGCTTTACGGCCAGCAATATGATGCAGGAAGCGAAGTGCTGATCACCGGCAGTGCCAGCCAGGGCATCTATATGGCGATTTCCGCGTTAGTTCATCCCGGTGATGAGGTGATTTTCTTTGAGCCGGCCTTCGACAGTTATGCACCAGTAGTGCGCTTACAGGGTGCCACGCCGATAGGCCAGAAACTGCAGGTGCCTGATTTCGCCATCAACTGGGATGAGCTGCGTGCCAGCATCACACCACGCACCCGCATGATCATCATCAACACGCCGCACAACCCGAGCGCACAGGTGCTGACACCAGCTGATCTGGAACAACTGGCGGCACTCACGCGCAACACCGATATCGTGGTGCTGTCAGACGAAGTTTATGAACACATTCTGTTTGATGGTCGTGCCCATTGCGGTATGGCAACGCATCCGGAACTGGCGCAGCGCAGCGTGGTGGTCTCTTCGTTTGGTAAAACTTTCCACGTCACCGGCTGGCGCGTCGGCTATGCGCTGGCGCCAGCAGCGTTGATGGAGGAGATCGTCAAAGTGCATCAGTTCATGATGTATGCGGCAGATACTCCAATGCAGGTCGGTTTTGCCCACTATTTACAGGACCCGCAAAATTACCTGCAGCTCTCGCCGTTCTACCAGGAAAAGCGCGATCGCCTGCTGGCCTTGATGCAAGATTCACCATTTAAGCTGCTGCCAAGTGCCGGTTCCTTCTTTATGTTGGCCAGTTACGGACATTTCAGTGACGAAAGCGACAGTGAAATGGTAAAACGTCTCATCGTCGATCACGGTGTGGCCACCATTCCGTTGTCGGCGTTTTATATGGACGGCACTGACAATAAATTAATTCGCCTGTCATTCGCGAAAGACGACGCAACACTGCAGGCTGGCGCAGAAGCGCTGTGCCGGGTTAAAGGGTAATTAGGGGAAGAATAATGAAAAAGTTAAACGCACTGTTTGTGGCTGTGGGTATGCTGACTTCTGCACACGCGCTGGCGCAGGAAACCTTACGTTACGGACTGGAATCACAGTATCCACCGTTCGAAAGCCGCAACGCGCAGGGTGAGTTGGAAGGTTTTGATATCGAACTGGGCAAAGCGATTTGTCAGGTGGGTAACTTTGATTGTAAGTGGGTGGAGAGCAGCTTTGATGCGCTGATCCCTGCGCTGCAAGCGAAGAAATTCGATGCCATCAACTCGGCGATGAACATCACCGAAGCACGTGGTAAGAGCATCGACTTCACCAAGCCAATCTACCGCATTCCTACCATGCTCATCGTGAAGCAGGGTGAGAAACTGCTGCCAACCGCGGAGTCGCTGAAAGGCAAAAACATTGGCGTACTGCAGGGTTCTATCCAGGAAACTTACGCGAAGAAGCACTGGGAACCGCAGGGCGTGACCGTCACCTCTTATCAGGATCAGAACCAGGTTTATAACGACATGGTGGCAGGTCGCCTTGACGGCACGCTGGTGATGTCAGCCGCGGGACAGTCTGGCTTCCTCGATAAGCCGCAGGGCAAAGGTTTCGCCTTCGTCGGCAAACCGGTTGAAGATGACACCATCCTTGGTTCTGGTATTGGTTTTGGTCTGCGTAAGGGCGATGCCAAGCTGAAGGGTGAGCTGGATGCGGCGATCAGCAAAGTGCAGGCTGACGGTACTGTCACCAGGCTGGCGGCGAAATTCTTCCCGGGTATTGATGTAACAGCCAGCAAATAACAGCTGTTAGCCAGGTCGCCATAAATGGCGACTCTACAGTCGTAGGGTGCGCATTCATGCGCACCTGGTTAATCACCACACAAAATTATTTAGCGGCTAAGTAACATAACGCTTCGGCCACCTGATACGACTTCACAAACGATGGCACCGGTAAAAACTCATAACGTGAGTGGAAGTTGTGCGCGCCGGTGAAGAAGTTCGGCGTCAACAAGCCTTTAGCCGACAGCGCTGCACCGTCCGTGCCTCCACGCATCGGGATCACTTTCGGCTCCACGCCCACCTGATCCAACGCCGCAAAAATCAAATCAATCGCCCGACGATCTTCGCCCACAGCATTGCTGATATTGCTGTAGGTATCGCTGATGGTTAACGCCACATGCCCGGTGGGATAGAGCGCAGCAATCTCATCCGCCACTTCCACCAACTGCTGTTTCTTCGCATCAAATCCGACCAGGTCGAAATCACGTATCGAAGCTTTCAGCACCGCGCGGCTGGCATTGGCGTTGATATCGTTAAACCAGATATAGCCTTCGCGGCCTTCGGTATGTTCAGGCGTGGCTAAGCGATCAAAACGTGAAATAAAATCGTGTGCCATCAGCAGCGGGTTAACCAGCACCCCTTTGCCCGACATCGGATGCGCCGGTACACCGGTAAACACCAGTTCAGCCGCCGCCGCATTAAAGTTTTCATACACCACTTCACCCAGCTCGCAGCAGTCAATGGTCCAGGCGAAATCCACGTTGAAGCGTGTCTCCAGATCAAGAGCTTTCGCGCCGCGAAGGCCAATCTCTTCATCAGGCACAAACGCCACCACGATGTCGCCATGATCGCCCTTGAGATTTTCCATCAAGGTCATCACTACCGTTACGGCGGCTTTGTTGTCGGCTCCCAGCACGCTGGTGCCATCACTGAAGATGATGTCCTGACCCACATAAGGTGCAATCTCCGGATGTTCCGCCACACGCAGCCAGATATCTTGCTGGCTGTTGAGGCACAAATCCTCACCTTTAAACGCCAGGGTTTGTGGATGGATATCGGGTGATAAGCCAACGTCCACGGTATCGATATGGGTGATAAAGCCAATGCGCGGTGCGTTGGGCCGGTTGCCAGGTTTCACCGCGGTCACGGTGGCATGCTGATCAATCACCACATCTTTCAAACCCAATTCACGCAACTCCTCTGCCAGCAGTTCCGCCATAGCATGTTGCGATGGGGTGCTGGGTAAGGTGGTGGATTTGGCATCGCTCTGGCTGGAGACCGCCAGATAACGATAGAAACGCTGGGTCAGTTGGCGAACAAGAGGCTCTGTCATCACTATTCCTTATAAGCTTTGCGCGATGTGCATTACACACAGCAGATAAATCATGTTAATAATCAATACATACCGATGAGGGCTCATGGAAGTCAATAAAAACGAGGTCGAAAATGAAAAAGATGATGGTGAAGTTCACACTCAGTGCCTTAGGTCTGGCACTGGCTGGCGGGGTGTCAGCGAAGACGTTGGTGTACTGTTCTGAAGGGTCTCCGGAAAACTTCAATCCACAGCTATACACCTCCGGTACCAGTGTGGATGCCAGTGCCGTGCCGATTTTCAACCGGCTGGTCGATTTCAAACCCGGCACCACTGAGCTGGTGCCCAGCCTGGCGGAAAGCTGGGACATCAGCCCAGATGGCACGGTGTACACCTTCCATCTGCGTAAGGGCGTGAAGTTCCAGAGCAATAAACTGTTTGAGCCTTCGCGTGATTTGAATGCCGATGATGTGATCTTTTCGTTTATGCGCCAACTGGACCCGAAAAATCCGTACCACAACGTCTCGGGGGGCAATTACACTAACTTCGACAGCCTTGAATTATCGAAGCTGATCAAAGGCATCGATAAAGTCGATGACAATACAGTGCGCATCACGCTGGCACATGCCGAAGCGCCGTTTCTCGCCGATCTGGCGTGGTATTTTGCCTCGATTCATTCAGCCGAATACGCAGACCAGATGTTGAAAGCCGGTACGCCAGAAAAAGTGGATATGGAACCGATTGGCACTGGACCGTTCGAGTTGGTGCAGTACCAGAAGGACTCGCGCATTCTGTATAAAGCCTTCCCGGACTACTGGCAGGGCAAAGCGAAACTGGACCGCATCGTCTTCTCCATCACGCCTGATGCCTCGGTTCGCTATGCCAAACTGGAGAAAAATGAGTGTCAGGTGATGCCATTTCCTAATCCGGCCGATCTCGACAAGATGCGCACTAACCCAGATTTAACGCTGGAGCAAAAATCCGGCTTGAACACTGGCTTCCTGTCGTTCAATACCACCAAAGCACCGCTGGATAACGTCAAAGTACGCCAGGCACTGGCGATGGCCATCAACAAGCAGGCGATCATCGACGCGATTTTCAAAGGCACCGGAACCGTGGCGAAAAATATCCTGCCGCCGGATGTGTGGAGCGCGGATAAGGATCTGAAAGATTACGACTACGACCCGCAGAAAGCCAAAGCCTTGTTACAGGAAGCTGGCATCAAGCCGGGCACCGAAATTTCATTATGGGCGATGCCGGTGCAACGTCCTTACAATCCTAATGCGCGACGCATGGCCGAGATGATTCAGGCCGATTGGGCGCAGGTGGGCATCAAAGCCAATATTGTCAGCTATGAGTGGGGTGAATACCTCAAACGCGTGAAGGGCGGCGAGCATCAGGCGGCGTTGATGGGCTGGACTACGGCAACCGGCGATCCAGATAACTTCTTTGGCCCACTTTACAGCTGCACCTCGGCAAACGGCGGCTCTAACTCATCTAAATGGTGTTATCAACCGTTTGAGAAGATCATTACCGAGGCGCGCGCTGAGCAGAACCACGACAAGCGTATAGCGCTGTATCGCGAAGCACAGCAGATCATGCACGACCAAATGCCTGCCGTGATGATTGCGCACTCCACGATTTTCGAGCCGGTGAGCAAGTCGGTCAGCGGCTATACAATTGATCCTTTTGGCAAACATATCTTCTATCCGGTCGATATTAAGAATTAGTCAACGCACTCAGCTGCTGCTGTAAAAAAGCCAAAAACACATTCAGGGCGGCGCTACGGGGCCGCCCTGATTGCGCCTGCAATTGCAGATTACGCTGGCTAAGCTGATCAATCCCCACCGACCGCAGCACCAAGCCATGGGTTTCTGCCTCCTGCAACACCGTAAAGGCACTGCAAATCGTTAAGGCCAGCGGCGTACGTAGTAAAAACTGGAACAGCGTTGAAAAGGTATCGCAGGTAATAACCGGCTCAATCAGGTTGCCGCTCATATGGCTCGCCAGCTCGAACAGTTGGCGTACCGTGGTGTTTTGCTGTGGCAGGGCCAGCGGATAGTGGCTGATGTCGCTGAGAGCCACCTGTGGTGAGCTGGCCAGCGGATGCGTCTGATGCATCACTAACAGCACCGGCGCGGGCCAGGAACCGATAACCTCAACGCCGCGCTCAGCGTGTAGGCTGAATTGCAACGCGACATCGCACTCGCCGCTGCGTAACAGTTCCGCCACGCCTTGCGTGCTGGCGACTTTAATATCAAACAAAATACCTGGATTGCCTTCGCGAAAGGTGGCTATCAGCGTGGGCAACAGCGTGAAAGCCAAGCCATCGGTGCAGGCAACGCGTATTTGCGTGCGGCGCACGGCTTTCAGCCCTTTGATCTCCGCCAGCGCATACTCCATATCCAGCATGTTTTTGCGCACGTGACTGGCAAAAATTTCCCCGGCTTCGTTCAGTACCATGCCCCGGGCATGGCGTTCAAACAGCGGCACGCCAACCTGAGTTTCCAGGCGTTGAATCTGACGGCTGATGGCGGAGACGGCAACAAACAGCTGTTCGCTGGCCGCACTGAGCGATCCCGTATTGGCGACAGCGAGAAAATAGCGGATTTCATTACTTAACATGCGCGTGCCTCATGCTGGTGCATGCCTCGAAAACGGGCAACCAAGCTTTGCTTTAAAAGCAAATCTTACTCGATAAATTGATAATTGTGGCAAAGCAGTGTTTCAGCAAAGATGACAAAACCATAATACGAATAAAAGATCAGCAAACATGACAGCACAACACGCGGTACAACAGGCCACCGCCTGGTTCGATAGCGGGGAATTTCAGCGGATACTGGCACGGCGCGTCACGCAGCGTACCGAAAGCCAGCGTCAGGATCGCGACAGCGAATTACAGCGTTATTTACAGGATGAGATTGGCCCGCAGCTGATTGCGCTGGGCTTTACCCTGCATTTTATTGAGAACAGCGAAGCCGCTCATCGTCCTTTCCTGGTGGCCGTGCGCATCGAAGATCCCGCATTGCCGACCTTGCTGAGTTACGGGCATGGTGATGTGGTATTCGGCGATGATGAAAACTGGCGCGAAGGTTTATCGCCCTGGCAGTTGGTCGAAGAAGGCGATCGTTGGTACGCGCGCGGCAGCGCAGACAACAAAGGCCAGCACTGTGTGAATCTGGCGGCGTTGGAGCAGGTGTTCCAAGCGCGCGGTGGCCGCCTCGGCTTTAACTGCAAACTGCTGTTTGAGATGGGCGAAGAGATCAGCTCACCGGGTCTGGCGCAACTGTGCCAGCAGCATGGTGAACTGTTAAAAGCGGACCTGTTTATCGCTTCCGATGGTCCGCGTTTGAATGCGGTGCGACCGACTTTATTCCTCGGCTCACGCGGCGCGGTGAATTTCCGTCTGACCATTACCGCCCGCGACAACGCCTACCACTCTGGCAACTGGGGTGGCTTACTCACCAATCCGGGTACACAACTGGCGAATGCCATTGCCTCACTGGTTAACGCGCAGGGCGTGTTACAGGTTGAAGCGCTAAAACCGAATTCGCTGACCCAGCAGGTGCGCGACATCCTCAGTGATATCGAAGTGGGTGGCATGCCAGGCGACCCCGAAATCGACGCGAACTGGGGCGAGCCGTTATTGACGCCAACAGAGCGTCTGTACGGTTGGAATACCTTGGAGGTGCTGTCATTCCTGACCGGTAACCCCGCGCGACCGATGAATGCCATCCCTGGTGAAGCAACAGCGGTATGTCAGCTGCGCTTTGTGGTCGGCACCGATTGGCAGAATCTGGCGCAACATATCAGCGACCATCTTGCGCAGCAGAGCTTTGGCTATGTGAAGGTCGAGTTTATGCGGGGATCACCGGCCACCAGGCTGGATCCGACCGATCCGCTGGTGGATTGGGTGTTATCCAGCATGGCAGAAACCAGCGGCAAAAAGCCGGCGCTGTTACCGAATCTGGGCGGCTCACTGCCTAACGAAGTGTTCTCCGACATTCTCGGCCTCCCCACGCTATGGGTTCCGCACTCTTATCCGGCCTGTGGTCAGCATGGCGTCAACGAAAATATGTTGAAGTCGATCGCGCGTGAAGGTCTGCAAATGATGACCCGGCTGCTGTGGGATCTCGGTGAGAAAGGCAGCGATTTAGTGGCACAGCATCGTAAACATACAGGAGGTGCAGCATGAGCACCCTCAACACGGCGGCACCGCTGAGTGCGACCAAGCCAAATCTGCACAAAACGCTGTTTGCCACCTGTATCGGTAATGCGCTGGAGTGGTTTGATATCGCGGTGTATGGCTTCTTTGCCAGCTATATTGCCCATGCTTTCTTCCCAACCAGCGACCCCTCGGTGTCGTTGTTACTGACGTTTGGCAGCTTCGGTGTTTCATTCCTGATCCGTCCGCTGGGCGCAATTGTATTGGGTAACTATGCCGACCGTCATGGTCGTAAAAAAGCCTTACTGTTATCGATCAACCTGATGATGTTGGGCGGCGCGGTGATTACCTTTATGCCGGGTTACGCCAGTATTGGTTTGATGGCACCGATTCTGATTTTGCTGGCGCGTCTGGTGCAGGGGTTCTCTGCGGGCGGGGAATTTGGCAGCTCAACCGCGTTTCTGGTGGAACATTTTCCCGAGCGCAAAGCCTTTATCGCCAGTTGGCAGTTTGCTACACAGGGTGCCAGTACTTTGATGGCTTCGGCGTTTGGCCTTGGGCTGACGCAGATCCTCAGTGAAAGCCAGATTCAGGAGTGGGGCTGGCGTATACCGTTTGCCTTCGGCCTGTTGATTGGTCCGTTAGGGATTTATATCCGTCGCCACGTGCATGAACCTGCCAGCTTCGAGGCACAACAGCCTGAAGCCGCACCGCTCAAGCGTCTGTTTGGGCGTCAGAAAGAGCTGATGTTGTTGGCGATTGGCCTGATGGTGATCTCAACGGCAGTCAACTATATGCTGAACTACGTGCCGACCTACGCCACCAAAAATCTGCATTTATCCGGTTCGGTTGCCTTTACCGCTACTTTGCTGGCGGGCGTGATTCTTACCGTTGTGACGCCAGTCATGGGGTTGTGGGCAGAGCGTGTAGGACGTGTGCCGCTGATGTGGGGCTCACTGATTTTGCTGATCGTCACTATCTATCCGGCGTTCAAACTGGTGGTCAATCACACCACGCCGACCACCCTGATTATTTTGGTGTGCTGGATGGCCTTGCTTAAGTCGATCTACTTCTCGACCGTGCCCTCGGTGATGGCGGACTTGTTCCCGATTGGTACCCGAGCCAGCGGCATGGCGATCAGCTATAACGTGGCAGTGACGGTATTTGGTGGCTTTGCACCGTTGATTTGTACGCTGTTGATCAATGCGACAGGTACCAGCCTGGCACCAGGTTACTACCTGATGGCGATGTCAGTGCTAAGTGGATTGGCACTGCTGCGCAGCCAGAAGCGCGTGTCCTGAGTTGCGGGGGCGGCCTGAAGGCCGCCCCCTGTTTGCGCAATAAATTGCGCCGCTACGTTTCCCTGCAAACTTCAGGCTGGCAGGGTGCCAGCCTGAAGTTTTAATTAAGAGAACTGCAAATACGCCACGTGTGTTTGCAGATACTCCTCCAGACCATGACGTCCATCGGCACCGCCAATTCCCGATTTACGCCAGCCCGCATGGAAGCCTTGCATCGCTTCGAAGTTTTCGCGATTGATGTAAGTTTCGCCAAACTTCAGCTGACGCAGCGCGATCATTGCGGTGTTCAGATTCTGGGTATAAATCGATGAGGTCAGGCCATACTCGCAGTCATTGGCCAATGCCACTGCTTCATCCAGCGTCTTAAATGTCATCACCGGCAGGACGGGTCCAAAGATCTCTTCACGCATGATCTCCATCTCCTGACGCACGCCGGTAATGATGGTGGGCTCAAAGTAGAAGCCTTTGTCGCCTGCGCGTTTGCCGCCTAACACCACTTTACCGCCGTCCGCTACCGCATTGGCCACCTTCTGCTCTACGCGCCCGAGCGCCGCTGCTGTGATCAGCGGCCCCATATCGATATCAGTTTGTTCCGCCGGGTTACCGAATTTCACTTGTTTCATCGCCGCGGTGAGCGCAGTGATAAAGCGGTCGTAAATGCCTTCCTGCACATAAACACGTTCTGCACAGTTACACACTTGTCCGGTATTGATCACGCGAGAGCTGACAATCGCTTTTACCGCCAGTTCAAGATCGGCGTCATCCATCACGATAGCTGGAGCCTTACCGCCGAGTTCCAGCGACACTTTGGTGACATTTTTGGCCGCCGCTTCCATGGTGGCGATGCCCGCACCTACGCTGCCCGTTAAACTGACCAAACCCACGGTAGGGTTAGCGGCCAGTTCCTGGCCCACTTCTGGACCGTAGCCATACACGAAGTTGATTACACCTTTCGGCAGACCAATCTCATCGATAATTTGGGCAAAAATAGCCGCGTTGTTTGGCGTCAACTCGCTGGGTTTGATGGCGATGGTATTGCCGGTGATCAGGGCAGGCGCCGCTTTACGCGCAATCAGGAAAAACGGGAAGTTCCATGGCAGGATGCCCGTGGTGACGCCGATGGCTTTCTTAAACACGAAAATGTTTTCATTTGGGCGGTCGCTGTTAACGATTTCGCCTTCGTAACGACGCGCCCACTCGGACATATAGTCCAGATAATCGGCGGTGAACATCACTTCGGTTTGCGCCAGGCCTTGCGTCTTACCGCCTTCTGCCACGATGGTGGCGGTGAGTTCCGGCTCACGCTGACGAATAGCGGTGGCAATCTTACGCAGCCATTGACCACGCTCCACTGCGGGCAGCGCTTCCCAACCGGGTTGCGCAGCTTCTGCAGCAGCAATCGCCTGTGCGGCGTCTTGCCGGGTGCCTTCAGGGATGCGTGAGAGCAGCGCTTCGGTGGCAGGGTTGATCACTTCAATCCATTTATCATGCTGGTCGGCTACAAACGCGCCATTAATGTAATGTTGATGGTGTGTTGTCATATGTAGGGCTCCGCGATCGGTTTCGTTAATTTTGTGTGAAATGCAGAGTGAAACAGATCAAGGTGTAGCACCTTTTTGTCATTGCCAGCGCAGATGAGGGGATGGCAGAGAAGGGAAGAACAGCACGACAGACGCAGCATTCCTGATGAAATGCCGCGCATTCAGCGGGTTAGCAATCCGAAGGAATTGTTCTTAAAAACTCAGGAACCGGGCATCGCGGCGCCACTGGCGATAAACCAGGCAAGGAAACTGACGCCAGCAATGATGATGGCAATGGGGAAAAGCAGTCCGATTTTCATAGCGATCCTGAGTGTTAAGCGAGTTGAACGATGGCGCGGTGCGTCTTCATCATACTAAATAACTGGAATTGCGTAGCGTCATCTACCTGGCGCAGATGTTCGCCTTTTTGATAATGAATACGGTGAACGTGCCCGAGTTGACGCCACACCACAATCGCCGACGCCAGCAAGGCGCAGTTCTCTTCACTCTGAACACAATCGAGTGTGGCATAGCGATCTTCATCTAATCCATTAATGAAAACGTTCAACGCCTGAGGCGGTACGATGGCGCGGATGTCATCCAGCATCACGCGGCTTACCGGGTGTGACAGCAGCAGCGTCAACCTTTTGCTATTCATCTCAATCCTTCGTTCCGATGATTTTTCCAACGTTATACGGCGATAACGTCTCCTGGGGAAGCACAGAGGCCGACTTTGTATGGGTGCCATGTTACGCAGCAAGCTGGCAGTCAGTCAAAAACTGTGTTGATCAACACAACAAAAAAGAAAAATATCCCCAATAATAAGTCACTTATAAAAAATAATCGCTGTTTTAACTGCAAAACCGATTTTGTGATCCTGGTGTTGAAGACCCGCCGAATATTGCCAGCACTCTACGCTTTCCGGCAGCCATTCAAAGGCTGACGAAAAGCGGCGCACCGTAGACTGCCAGTAATCGGGAAACTCTCGGTTTCCTGTGGGCCTCAACCTTACGAAGGAATAACAATGAACAGTGCCATTCTTGCCGGTATTTTATGGCATCTGGTGGGTGCCGCCAGTGCCGCATGTTTTTATGCTCCGTTTAAGCAGGTAAAAAAGTGGTCATGGGAAACAATGTGGTCAGTGGGTGGCGTGATGTCGTGGCTGATCCTGCCATGGGCGGTCAGTGCCGTGCTGCTGCCCAACTTCTGGGCGTACTACAGCAGTTTTAGCCTCTCGCAACTGTTGCCGGTGTTTCTGTTTGGTGCCATGTGGGGCGTCGGGAACATCAACTACGGTTTGACCATGCGTTATCTCGGCATGTCGATGGGCATCGGGATTGCCATCGGGATTACGCTGGTGGTCGGCACGCTGATGACACCGCTACTGCAGGGCCGCTTCGTTGAGCTGTTCAGTTCACCGGGTGGACGAATGACACTGCTCGGCGTGTTGGTGGCGTTAGTGGGGGTGGCGATTGTCTCGCGTGCGGGGTTGTTAAAAGAGCGTGCACTTGGCATCAATGCGGAAGAGTTTAACCTGAAGAAAGGGTTAGTGCTGGCGGTGCTGTGCGGCATCTTCTCGGCGGGCATGTCGTTCGCCATGGATGCAGCAAAACCGATGCATGAAGCAGCGGCGAACCTGGGCATTGACCCGCTGTATGTGGCACTGCCGAGCTATGTGGTGATTATGGGCGGCGGGGCGTTGGTGAATCTGGCATTCTGCTTTATCCGCCTGGCGGTGAAACCAGAATTGTCGGTTCGTCGGGATTTCTCGGTGGCCAAACCGATGCTGATAGCCAACATCGCCTTCGCGGTTCTTGGCGGCACCATGTGGTATCTGCAGTTCTTCTTCTATGCGTGGGGCCACGCCAAGATCCCGCCACAGTATGATTTTGTCAGCTGGATGCTGCACATGAGCCTGTATGTATTGTGCGGCGGGCTGGTTGGCTTGATTTTGAAAGAATGGAATGCGGTAGGGAAACGTCCGGTGCGCGTGTTGTCCCTGGGGTGTGTGGTGATCATCATCGCCGCAAACATTGTCGGCTTGGGCATGGCTAACTAAAGACGCCATGAGAGCCTGACGTGCTATCTGCATCGTCAGGCTTTTGAGGTGTCCTGAGGCTCGCGCTGTGGCACAAAGCGCTGACGCCAGGCACTCGGCGTCAAGCCGGTATCCCGCGTGAACACCACCGAAAAGTAGTTACTGTCATCAAAGCCGCAGCGTGCGGCGACTTCACTGATCAAACAATCCTGAGTGCGCAGCAGATACTTCGCCTGACACAATTGCAGCTGGCGCAAATAGTGCCCAACCGTCATTCCTGTTTGTTGCCGGAAAAGCTGTTTCAGTGCACGTTCATTGAGTTGATTTTGCTGGCAGAACAGATTGAGATCGAACGGACGATGCAGCGCGCCTTGTAAAGCCGACATCAGTAGATCGAGCTGTTCTCCCTCTGGCAGCGCCCACGGGCGATCGGCGGCATAGCCATGGCGACGCAATATCAACGCTAATTGCAGGAACAGCGCTTCAGAAAGTTGAATGGATAATGAATCACTTTTGCGGCTTTCGCGTTCAAGTTGACTGATCACTCCGCGCGCCAGCGCCATGCCGCGCGTGGTTAAGCGCCAGCAGCTGGGCGCATCAGCCTCTTCCGGTGGCAGCAGTTGGCTCCAGTCCAGACTCAAACGGAAACGATCGCGGCAGTAAAGGATGTTATCCAACGCCAAATCGTTGACGCTGTCATAGCTGTGACAGTCATTATCACGGATGTAGAACACGTCCCCGCAGGTAATCAGCCAGGGGCGATCGTTCAGCACATGCAAGCCATTGCCACGCCAGACAATGACAATCTCACTGAACTCATGGCGATGAGGGGGGAAGGAGGGTTGCGGCATGCGTTCGGCCACCGCTATCGGCAGACTGGTGGCCGGGAAATAGTCTTCGCGCTTCAATATCAGCGACATGAAAAACTCCGATTACATCATCTGCTGGCGCTCCGCTCGGGGCGCGCAGCCAAATTCTCGCCGGAACAGGGTAGAAAAGTGGTTGCTATCACCAAATCCACACTGGTAAGCGATGTCGGTAATGCGCATATCACTATGACGCAATAGATGTCTTGCCTGCAGTAGACGCAACCGATTGAGATAGCGCTGCGGCGTATTACCCGTTTGCTGTTTCATCTGACGATGCAGCGTACGCAACGACAGCGAGAAACGATCGGCCAACGCATCCCACACGATATCTTCACTGTAGTGCTCATTGAGCCAGTCCAGCAACCGATGCAGACGTGCTTCCTGATCCTGCGCTTGATCGTTGTGACCGGCTTCGCGCAGCAGCACCAGCAGTTGCAAAAACAGTTGCTCCTGGTGCGCCTGGCGCTCCAGTGACCAGATCGCTTGCTGCTTCATCTGCGTCACAATGTGCAACGCCTGCGCCATAACCTTGTTGTTAATACGCCAGTGCGAACTGTAGTTGCCATCCTCTTCTCCCGGCAGCAGTGACTGCAAGCCGGAAAGAAAGCGAAACGCCGCGGGACTGCGATACAGCACATTGGTCAGACACAGATTGTCCGTTTGTTCATACAGATGACGGTCGTGATCGCGGATAAAACAGACGCAACCGGCACATAAGGTTTGCGGCTGACCATTAAACACGTGGATGCCGGAACCTTGTTCAACCAGCACAATTTCATGGAAATCATGATGATGTTCGGGGAAGGCCGACTGCGGTACGCGCGGCTCAATGGCAATCGCGTAGTTTCCCTCAGGAAAGAAATCTGTACTGTGCAAAACGGTCATGATGCGCCTCTCGTTAACAACTTTGCAACCGAGTCTACTCAGGCGTTCGGCACCTTACCTTGAAATTTGAACCGTCCAGCGCAGGAAAATGGCGTTTTATTCAAGATCGCCCAAGTGTTTGATGGAAATGCGGTAACGCTCACAACTCTACCCTGATGCGGTTCTGTGAGCTCTCTCACGATCATCTTTGCCCGTCTGCCAGACACTTTCACGCGCTGGCAGTAAGGGGAAGGTGCCAGAACCTCAGGATTTATACGCTAGAGCCCTCTCATCACAGGAAGAAACGCCATGAGTATGCGTAACATTGTTGCCATTGATTTAGGCGCATCCAGCGGGCGCGTGATGCTCGCGCAGTGGACCTCGACCAGCCAAAAGCTAAGCCTGCGTGAAGTGTGCCGCTTTCCCAATCAACGTATACGCCGTGCGGGCTACGACTGCTGGGACCTTGACCGTCTGGAGCAAGAGATTCGGGCTGGGTTAGCACAGCTGGATGATGAGGGCATCGTGCTGGACAGTATCGGTATTGATACCTGGGGCGTGGACCTGGTGCTGCTGGATGCCAACGGGAATCGTGTCGGTGAGGCGGTGAGTTATCGTGACCCGCGCACTGACGGGCAGATGTCGCAGGCCATCAACGATCTCGGAAAGGCGGCCATCTACCAACGCACCGGCATTCAGTTTCTGCCCTTCAACACGATCTATCAACTGCGCGCGCTGCACCAGCAGCAGCCAGACTGGCAAGCGCAGGTGAAACACGCGCTGATGATCCCGGATTATCTGCATTACCGTCTGACCGGCAGGATGAACTGGGAATACACCAACGCCACCACCACGCAGTTACTGAACATCGAAACCGGTGAGTGGGACAGCGATCTGCTGGCCTGGGCGGGCGTTGATGCCGCCTGGTTTGGCAAGCCCAGCGCGCCAGGCAACACCGTGGGTTACTGGTCAAATGCCACGGGTAAAGCGATTCCCGTTATTGCCGTGGCAACCCACGACACCGCCAGTGCGGTAGTCGCCACGCCACTGATGCAGGATGATGCTGCCTACCTCAGCTCCGGCACCTGGTCGTTAATGGGCATTGAAAGTTTGCAGCCCTGTGTCAGCGCCGCTGCGTTGAAAGCCAACATCACCAATGAAGGCGGTGCAGAGGGTTACCGGGTATTAAAGAATATCATGGGCTTATGGCTCCTCCAGCGCGTATGCAGTGAGCTGCATATCTCAGATCTCTGCGTCTTGATTGGCGAGGCAGCGCAAGAGCCCGCCTGTCGCACGTTGATCAATCCCAACCACCACCGTTTTATTAATCCCAATAGCATGGTGCAGGAAATACAGAACGCCTGTGCCGAGCAACATATGCCAATTCCGCACACCCCTGCGGCTCTTGCGCGCACCATCTTTGACAGCCTGGCGTTGCTGTACCGCCAGGTGATCGGCGAGCTTAGCCAGTTGCGCGATGCGCCAATACGCCAGCTCCATGTGGTGGGCGGGGGGAGCCAGAATCCGCTGTTGAACCAGTTATGCGCCGATGCCTGTCAGTTACCGGTACTCGCCGGACCGATTGAAGCCTCAACCCTGGGGAATGTCGGCTGCCAGCTGATTGCACTCGGTGAGTTGCGCGATGTGGCCGATTTACGCCGCTGCATCAGCCAGAATTTCCCGTTAGAAACTTTTGAACCTCAGCGCTCAAGCGTCTTCGCAGCCCACCAGGCACGATTTTCCGCGCTGAGCCAACCTGCTAAGGAACTTGCTTATGACAAAGCTGATTGAACAAGCTTATGAACTGGCTAAACAACGTTACGCTGCCGTAGGAATTGATGTGGAGCAGGTGATGACGCAATTGGATGGGATTCCTGTGTCGATGCACTGCTGGCAAGGGGATGACGTGCGCGGCTTCGAAAACCCCAACGGCGAACTCACCGGCGGGATTCAGGCCACAGGTAACTATCCGGGACGCGCGCGTAATGCGCATGAACTGCGCGCCGATATCGAAAAAGCCATGTCGCTGATTCCAGGCGCTAAGCGCCTCAATCTGCACGCCATCTATCTGGAAAGCGACACGCCGGTAGAACGTGATGCTATCGAACCGCAACACTTCAGCCACTGGGTGGAGTGGGCAAAACAGCATAAATTAGGGCTCGATTTTAATCCAAGCTGCTTCTCGCATCCTTTAAGTGCCGATGGTTTTACCCTGTCACACGCTGACAAAGGCATCCGCCAGTTCTGGATTGATCACTGCAAGGCCAGTCGCCGCATCTCGGCACATTTTGGTGAACAACTGGGCACGCCCTCAGTGATGAACATCTGGGTTCCGGACGGTATGAAAGATCTCACCATTGATCGCCTGGCGCCGCGTGAACGTTTAGCCAGCGCGCTGGATGAAGTGATCAGCGAAAAACTCGATGCCAGTCATCATATCGACGCCGTCGAAAGTAAGTTATTCGGGATTGGTGCCGAGAGTTACACCGTGGGATCCAATGAGTTTTGCCTTGGCTACGCTGCCAGCCGCCAGACCGCGCTGACGCTTGATGCCGGGCATTTCCATCCCACTGAAGTGATCTCCGACAAAATCTCCACCGCGATGCTGTATGTCCCGCGCCTGTTATTGCACGTCAGCCGTCCGGTGCGTTGGGACAGCGACCATGTGGTGCTGCTGGATGATGAAACCCAGGCTATTGCCACTGAAATTGCGCGTAACAAGCTGTTCAACAAAGTGCATATCGGCCTCGACTTCTTTGATGCTTCTATCAACCGCATCGCGGCGTGGGTGATTGGTACCCGCAATGCCAAAAAGGCGTTACTGCGTGCGCTGTTGGAGCCGAGTGACCAACTGCGCAAACTGGAGCAGGAGGGGGATTACACCGCACGTCTGGCGCTGCTGGAGGAGCAAAAGTCATTGCCATGGCAGGCTGTCTGGGAAGCCTGGTGCTTGCGTCACGATGTCCCTGCTGATGCCAGTTGGCTCAGCGAAGTCCGTCATTATGAACAACAAACACTGCGTCTACGTTAAGGGATAACCCATGCAAAACACGATTCTCGCTTCTTCATTTGTGCAGGATATGGTCAAGGCGACCAGTGATATGTGGTTAAAAGGCTGGGACGAGCGCAACGGGGGCAATGTCAGTTTGCGCTTGCTGCCGGAAGAGGCGCTGGCCTGGTCAGCTGATTTTTATGCCGAACCGCGCTGCATCGAGTTAACCAAACCCGCACCGGCACTGGCGAATGACTGGTTCCTGGTGACCGGCTCGGGCAAATTTTTCCGCAATGTGCAGCTTGATCCCGCCGACTGCCTGGCGTTACTTCAGGTTGACGACAAAGGGCTGTCCTACAAAATTCACTGGGGTTTGAGTCACGGTGGCTTGCCAACGTCAGAGCTGGCGGCTCATTTCCAGTCGCACAGCGTGCGCAAGCAGGTCTCTAACGGCGCTGACCGCGTCATTATGCACTGCCATGCCACGAATTTTATGGCGTTGAGTTATGTGGTGAACCTTGATTCTGCACGCTTCACCCGTTTGCTGTGGGAAGGCAGCACCGAGTGTCTGGTGGTGTTCCCGGATGGCGTTGGCATCCTGCCGTGGATGGTGCCGGGTACCGATCAGATCGGCCAGGCTACTGCGGATGCCATGGCATCACACAGTCTGGTGATGTGGCCGTTCCACGGTATCTTTGGTGCAGGCCCGAATCTGGATGAAACTTTTGGCCTGATCGATACCGCAGAGAAGTCCTCTGAAGTGGTGGTGAAAGCCTTGTCGATGGGCGGCATTCGCCAGAGTATCACCACGGAACAGTTGGTCGCCTTGGGTGAACGCTTTAATGTCAAACCCTGGCCAGCGGCACTGCAGGCGGAGCGCAGCGATGTTGCGTAAAGCCTTTGTGATGCAGGTGCATGCGCACTGTCACGATGAGTACTTGCGCCGACACTCGCCCATCTGGCCGGAGTTGGAAGCAACGTTGAAGGCCCACGGTGCGCACAACTATGCGATTTGGCTGGATGCCGAGCGTGACCTGTTGTTCGCCAGCGTGGAGATTGAATCAGAAGCGCGCTGGGAAGCGGTGGCGAATACCGAAATATGCCAGCGCTGGTGGGCCTCGATGAAAGATTTGATGCCGTCAAACGCGGATAACAGCCCGGTCAGTGCTGCATTAAAACCGATGTTTTTTATGCCTTAGCATCGGAGTTGAAGGGCGCACCCTGGTGCGGTGCGCCCAACCGGTTACTTCGCGGTTAGCTCACAGTATCCCGCCAACGCGGGCCAAATGGCCATCTGCGTATCCACAATTTTGTCTAAATCATCGCGTGCTGCACCTTCGCGTGCGCGCACGGACATGCCTTGCAACAGGCAGGCTAAAAAACGCGCCAGGGTTGCGCTGTCAGCGCATTGCGGCAACTCACCACGCTGCTGTCGGCTATCCAGGAACTGCTGCAAAGCGCGTTCCTGAGCGTGATGCTGCTGCGCCAGCATATGGGCGATCTCTTCCGAACCCGATGAGAGGGCGCTGGATGTACAAATAAAGAAGCATCCAGCCGGTTTATCACACTCGGTAAAACAGGCCGCAGTGGCGCGGAAATAGGCTTCAATAGCCGTTTTCACATCGAGAGTGTCATCGTTAAGCACCGCGTTACGCTGGGCGCTAAAGGTTTCGATATAGCGCTGCATCGCGGCGCGAAACAGACCCTCTTTATTTTCAAATTCTGCATACAGCGTTGGCGCTTTTGCACCGGTTGCATTGACCAAATCAGACAGCGATGTGCCTTCATAGCCATGCGCCCAGAACAACATCAATGCTTTGTCTAATGCATCGTTGCGGTCAAACACTTTTGGGCGGCCACGCGTTTTGCGGTTAACCGTGTCGATAACTTCCGTCATAGCGCACCTCAATGCGTTTTGAACATACAAATAAATTACCGATCATTAAATAAAGATGCAAGCGTCGTAGTGCTTGCCAGTTAAGAGAATGGCGTTAACGCCGTCTGGAGCCGCACCGGGGCTGGCGGTCCTCGCGCCGCTTCGCGGTGCCTTCACTTCACTCGTCTGCCTTACGGACCGGTGNTCTGGAACGACAAGCGGATAAAGATGGGACTGGGCGGACTGAGTCCGGTGGAGTACCGGACTCATAATCAAATTAAGCTGACTTAAAGAGTCCAGGTTAAGGGGTTCAGTTCACGATGGAACATCCATGTTCCAGCGCCACCTTTCGCCCGCGTCCTGCGGGCTCTCCTGGCATTCTCGCTCAGCTCAGCGCTGCGGAATGCCTGCCCCGGTGCGGCCCCAGCCAGCTCATGAGCTTCAGTGCGACTTGTCAAAAAGGGCACACAGTCTGAAGCTCTGACGCCTCTGCTGCACCCTCAGGGCTATCCGCAGCGCTGAGACTTTTACGTTGGGCCAGGAGACCCACGCGGGGAGGCGTGGGGCAGTTCGCGGCCGACCATGGATGGTCATCCGCGAACGGTCCGTCCGGCACGACGTGGAAGTCGAAGGTACCGCTTTAGCGGTGCGAGGACGGCCCAGAGGGGGCAGTAGTGGCGGCAGAGCCCGCACTGAAAAGACAGGCCACTCATTCATCAGCGGCCTGAGTTCTTAACTGACGAGCATCACGCCGCAAATGGCGTTAAACCACCTGCACGTCCGGCAGCGCTTTTTGTAATGCTGCCAGTGCGCCTGCTTTTGTCGGGCCGCCATCGCAGATCAGCAGATCCACCTCATTGATGGGCGCGTACACCGTCCGGCTTATCACACCGAGTTTGCTGTGGTCGGCTAATAGGATAGTGCGACTGGCCTGCTGCACCATGGCGCGGGCAATGGCAGCTTCGTGCGGATGGAAACTGCTGGCGCCGTTTTTGGCATCAATACCCACCGGCGAAAGCAGCGCCACATCGGCGCGATAGCGGTAAATCTCACCCACTGTCATCTCACCACGCGTCTGCTGTGCGCCCGCCATCATCATACCGCCGAGAAAAATCACCTGATTATTCAACGTCTCATGCTCTTCAGCAGCGCTCAACGCCAGGGCGGCTTGCAAACTGTTGGTGATAATCGTCAGGCCTGACATGGTGCGCAGCGCTTCTGCCAGCATGGTGGTGGTGGTGCCTGCGTCGAGAAACAGCGTCTGGCCCGGTTGTAAATGCTGTGCAGCCGCCACGGCGATAGCGCGCTTCTCTTTTGCCTGCGCATTGCGGCGCACCTGTAACGGTGGTTCCGGCTGGCTGTCCATCGCCACCAACCCCCCGTGTACGCGGCGGGCTAACCCTTGCGCTTCCAGTTCAATAATGTCGCGCCGTGCCGTTTCCCGCGAAATGCCCAATTCTTTAATAATGCGTTCCGTACTGACCTGATGTTGCGTGGTCAGAAGGGCGCGAATGCGGTGTAAGCGGGTTTCCTGCAGCATGACATTTCCCTGTAGCCTAATGATCTGAGCCTAAGCTTACCTGAGTGTCATCACGGCGTCATGTGTATTTGGTTGTATTTGTGTATTTAGTTGCATTTCTCAGTAAAGCAGGCATGATGTCTGCAAACGGTTATTCATCATGCACCCCTTCACCTTCGCAACGGGAGTTACCATGGCTACACGTTCCACCATCATGGACACCAACAGTTTTCGTGCTGAGCACGCCGACGGTCTGGATGCGGCAACCCGCAAGCTGACAGACAAGCGCAGCAAAGTGTTGGGCGAGTCATATCGCCTGTTCTATCGTAAGCCGGTGCATCTGGTGCGCGGTGAAGGCCAGTATCTGTGGGATGCCGCAGGTAACAAATACCTCGACGTCTACAACAACGTGGCGAGCATTGGGCACTGCCATCCAGCGGTGATTGAAGCCGTCAATCAGCAGATGAAAATGCTGAACACCCACACGCGCTATCTGCATGAACGTATTCTGGACTACACCGATGAGCTGCTGGCCACCACACCGGATGCCATCGACCGCGCCATGTATATGTGTACCGGTTCTGAAGCGAACGATCTGGCGATTCGTATCGCGCGTGCTTTCAGTGGAGGTACTGGGATTATCGTGTCGCAGGAAGCCTACCATGGCACCAGCGACCTCACCTCAGGCGTCTCTCCTGCGTTGGGCAGCGGCCAACCGCTGGCGGCAACCACGCGCTTAGTGTCACCGCCGGATGCTTACCGCGTAAATGCACCGGATCTGGGTGAATGGTTTGCCAATGAAATTCAGAAGCAAATCGACGACATGAAAGCCCACGGCATTAAATTTGCTGGCTTCCTCGCTGACTCCATCTTCTCATCCGATGGTGTGCTGCCGAATCCAGCGGGCTTCCTGCAGAAAGCGGTGGATGTGGTACATGCCAACGGCGGTATCTTCATTGCTGATGAAGTGCAGCCCGGCTTTGGTCGTACCGGTGATGCGTTCTGGGGCTTCGCCCGTCACGGCGTGGTGCCGGATGTGGTGACCACTGGCAAACCAATGGGCAACGGTATTCCGGTTTCTGGACTGCTGGCGAAGAGTGATGTGCTGGCGGCGTTCAGTGACGACATCCCTTACTTCAATACCTTTGGCGGTAACCCGGTGGCGATGGCCGCCGCGCAGGCGGTGCTCACCGTGATTAAAGAAGAAGGTTTGCAGGAGCATAGCCGCGTGGTGGGTGCCAAACTGTTGACCGAATTGCAGAAGTTGATGGATCGCCATGACAGCATAGGTGATGTGCGTGGTGCAGGCTTGTTTATCGGCTTCGAGTTGGTACAGGACCGTGAGAGCAAAACCCCGGATAAAGCACTGGCGCTGGACCTCACTGAGAAGCTACGCGATCACCATGTGCTGACCTCGGTGGCAGGGCCATACGGTAACGTGCTGAAGCTGCGTCCACCGTTGGCGTTCCAGGAAGCGGATATCGACTGGCTGGTCGGTGCGTTGGACAAATCTCTGACCGAATTAGGCCGTTAATCACTCCCCATAAGAAGGTGTGTAGCGGTCTGTGCGCACCTTTTTCCAGAATCATCAAATCCTTATCATTTCTAAGGCATTGATAACCCTTTTCCAGATCATGATTTTAACTATAATGATCCGACTGCTTACGCGGCACACTGCGAAGGTGATGCTGCAAAACATTAAATGGAGAGGAAGAACATGAGTTATTCACTGCCATCCCTGCCTTACGCATACGATGCACTGGAACCGCACTTCGACAAGCAGACGATGGAAATCCATCACTCTAAACACCACCAGGCTTACGTTAACAACGCCAATGCAGCGCTGGAAGGGACCGAATTCGCTAACCTGCCGGTTGAAGAACTGATCGCTAAATTGGATCAGCTGCCAGCAGACAAAAAAGGCCCACTGCGTAATAACGCGGGCGGCCACGCTAACCACAGCTTCTTCTGGAAAGGCCTGAAACTGGGCACCTCGCTGCAGGGCGAACTGAAAGCGGCTATCGAAAAAGATTTCGGCAGCGTTGAAGCTTTCCAGGCTGAGTTTGAGAAAGCCGCTACCACCCGTTTCGGTTCAGGCTGGGCGTGGCTGGTGAAAAAGGGCGACAAACTGGCTGTGGTTTCAACCGCTAACCAGGACAGCCCACTGATGGGTGAAGCCATCTCTGGCGCATCAGGTACCCCAATCATCGGTCTGGATGTGTGGGAACACGCTTACTACCTGAAGTATCAGAACAAACGTCCTGACTACATCAAAGCGTTCTGGAACGTAGTGAACTGGGACGAAGCGGCTGCACGTTTCGCTGCTGCTAAGTAATCCTGCCATCGTGCTCAACCGGTGAACCTGTTTCACCGGTTTCTTCTTTACGAAACCTAAACACTTCTTCAACCACTCCGATATTTCCCTCACTGATAATTCCCTTGTGGTCGTTATTAACGCGTCGTTGATAATTTGGGGCATACAGTAGCCGCAGTCGATCTCGCGAAGCTAAAATAACTATGTCTACTATCACAACCTCTGTGACGGATAATGATTCGTCGACCGCGCTGTTTTTGCCGTTAATCAGTGGCAAAGTCACACCGGATAAATTATGGAACAGTAAAATGTTCCGCTTTAAATATGCGTTACGCTCTCTGGTATTCCCAATTAGCACCTTTAATTACCTCAACGAACTGGCGAAGCTGCCGTTTCTGCCACAGCTGTTGTGTATGCAGGGTTTACTGCCTGCCAAACCGCATCGCCCTTATCTGTGTGCCGGTTTCAGTGTGGCACAGCGTGCACAAGCATTGCTGGACCATTACCAGTTGATGAATAAGCTGGATAATGCCAGCCTGCGTCAACTGATGTTAAGCCCGGCAAAAAACGTGATTGCTGCCTTTACGGGAAAAAATGATGAGGCGTTTGTTATTCACTGCTGTCCGGGACATTTTGATCGTGAAGGTGAAATAACCCTGACGCTGCATTATCAAAACATGAATATTGCTTCACTCTCGTTTTCCATCATTCAGGAAAAAAACACGCGAACATTATTGATTGGTGGATTACAGGGGCCGCGGAAACACATTTCTAACGATGTCATCCGTGATGCGACAAAAGCCGCGCAGGGTGTCTTCCCGAAACGTTTACTGATGGAAGCGGTGTTTATTTTAGCGCAGCAGTGCGGCGTACAAGCTATCACGGCGGTGGGGGATACCACTCATGTGTTTCGCAGTTTGCGCTATCGTCACAGCAAGAGCGACAAATTCTTTGCCAGCTACAGCGAGTTTTGGCGCTCATTGGGCGGGGAAATGCGTCAGGATGAAATGTTTACGCTGCCACTGCGTATGGAGCGGAAGGATCTTGAAGAGATTGCCAGCAAGAAACGCGCAGAGTATCGCCGCCGTTACGCCATGCTGGATACGCTCAATGAGCAGGTGCTGCTGGCCGCGGGCGGCGTAGAACGCGACGTATCACACGCCGCGTAATCACGTATCAGAACGGCTGCTTCGCGTAGCCGGTCATCACTTTCAGCCCCATCTCACGCCCCAGCGCGGTCATCGGATGCACCACCACCAGGCCGCGCACGCTTTTCTTTAATGCGCCCATGTTAGCCTGTTCTTTCTTGGTGATTTCACGGCTGAAGCCCAGCTTCTGCAACTGCTGCGCTTCTTTGCTCAGTTTTTCATCACGCACATTACGCAGACGCTCAATTTCCTGCACCAGCGTCTCTTTCTCTTTCAACAGCTCGCCGAGCTTTTCGGCATCGCCCGCTTCCAGCAGCTGCGGTTCTTTGCGATTCAACGCGTCTAACTGGTCACTGAGGCGTTTGATCTCGGCTTTTTCTTGTTCTTTCATCAGGGGGAAACTCGTTAAGGAAAACAGGCAAAGGATACATCAAATTGGGGTGAATTTGCAGCAAAGCGGGGATTTGCCTAAACCGCAGGTTTCTTAAACGCCTGCTTATGCGATATGCGGGAAATCAGCTCCGTCAACGACAGCACCATGGTGGAACGCACCATCTGCAAATAGCGTTGCTGCTGCATACTGCGCAGCGCATCGTCTTCACGGGTGAAGTCGGGCTGCGGTGGCCAGGCCACGACGCAATGCAGTTCGCCAAACGGACCCAGAATTTCATCGTCGGTGAAGCGGTAATCGCTGGTGTCGTGATTCAACTCCTCACGCAGCGCCAGCAACAGTTCACAATCTTCATATTCGTGGCGATTGATCACGCCCAGGCCGTAGATTAGCTTCAGGCGCACGGAGAGTTCCCCCAGCGGGCCATCACCCAGCAGCAAGGGTTCCACCGCATACTTAACGGCATAATCGTCTTTGCGAAACACCTGCAAGACCAGCAGGTTCACCGCTTCGGCGAGTAACTCAACGGCGGCGATCAGGAAGCTTCTCACCGATCGACCGGCGTTCAGGCGCTCTAGCACCCGGTTTTCAAAAGCTTGCTTCTCTTCCATTATTGCCTGCATCGTTCAGATACCGCCGACGGGCACGGTTGGCCACCGTGCCCGAATGAGCTATTAAAGGGCGCGCATTATGCCATAGCGTTGTAAGCACTCACCACAGAGGTGACCACTTCGCTATTGGCGTCCAGTCCAGAGATCTCCGCCAGCGTGGCCTGTGGGCCTTTCTCTGCCAGCAGCGCAGCGAGTTCCTGCGCCTGGGGATCGGCTTCGCTGCGATAATGCATGGCGGCGGCAATGCCCTGCACCAGACTGGCGTGCGGCAAG
Source organism: Pantoea sp. CFCC18177 (assembly GCF_059412425.1). Taxonomy (NCBI): domain Bacteria; kingdom Pseudomonadati; phylum Pseudomonadota; class Gammaproteobacteria; order Enterobacterales; family Erwiniaceae; genus Pantoea; species Pantoea sp. CFCC18177. The sequence goes on along the minus strand of NZ_JBNBPL010000001.1, from coordinate 141,141 downwards.
CTGTACTCCAGCGTGCCCAGCGTTGGCTTGATCAGACGGTCACCGGCGCTCAGCTTACGCAGCGGCTGGCGGCCAACACGCTCAACATCGTCTTTCAGGTACGGGTTTTCAAAGCGGGTGAGAATTTTCTGGATATAGGCCGCGTGCTTATCGGCGTCAAAACCGTAACGTTTGATCAGCACCGCGCCGCTTTCCTGCATCGCACCCTGAACCACGGCACGCACTTTCTCATCGAGAATCGCATCACGAATGGTGGCGTGGCCGGCCAACTGACCAAGATAAGCGGTAATGGCATGGCCGGTGTTCAGGGTGAACAGCTTGCGTTCCACAAACGCCATCAGGTTATCGGTGAGTTCCATGCCCGGAATGTTCGGCAGTGCACCTTTGAACTGGGTTTTGTCAACGATCCACTCGCTAAAGGTTTCCACGGTGACTTCCAGCGGATCGTTGCTGCCGGCTTCAGATGGCGGCACGATGCGGTCCACAGCGGAGTCGACGAAGCCGACGTTAGCTTCTACCCACGCGTGATACTGCTCTGGCAATGCTTTCAACACGTGCTGTTTCAGCTGGCTGGTGCCGCGCACCATGTTTTCACACGCGATGATGTTCAGCGGACGGACATTACCGTTATCGCTGCGTTTGGCCAGCCCCTTCGCGACACCACCTGCGATGCGCTCCAGAATCTGCGGACCAACCGCCGTGGTAACGATATCAACCTCAGCAATTAGCGTCACGATGTCGTCGCTAGTGCTATTAACGGCGCTGACGCCGGTCACCATTTCAACTTTTGCCTGCTCGCCAACCACATGAACCGGATACTCATGACGGGCGTTAAGGGCATCAAGAACCACCTGATTGACATCCGCGAACACCAGTTCAATACCGGCATCAGCCAGTAACTTACCGATGAAACCGCGGCCGATGTTACCTGCTCCAAAATGTAACGCTTTCATAAATTTGACCCATATCAAATGACGAAAGGGCGGGCAAATCCGCCCCGGAAATGTGGGACGGGCTTGCCCGCCCCAGGGAGTTAAAACGTGGTTTACGCTTTAGGCGACAACAACGCCAGCACTTCTTCAACGCTGGTGGTGTTCGCCAGCTTCTCAATCACGCTGTCATCATCCAGCGCGTTGGTCAGGCTGGTAATCACCTGGATGTGTTCGTTGTTGCGTGCCGCGATACCGATCACCAGGCGCGCAACGTCATCCGCTTCTTCACCAAACAGCACACCGGCGGGATACTGGCAGAACACGATACCGGTTTTCAGCACGCGATCTTTGGCTTCCACGGTACCGTGCGGTACGGCGATAGACTCACCCAGGTAAGTCGGGGTCAGCTTCTCACGCTCCAGCATCGCTTCGACGTATTCCGGCTGGACGTAACCGCCTTTCACCAACTGCTCACCGGCAAAGCGAATCGCCTGCTCTTTGTTGCTGGCGGTCAGGCCGAGGAACACGTTGTTTGCACCGAGTTTGAACAGATTGGCACTGCCGTCGTCATAGCTGTCTGCCAGCGTGGTCTGCACCGTCTCACGATGTGCTTCGCTGCGGTTGGCGGCCACCAGACGCTCGGTCAGGTTGCTGTACAGCGCGCTGTCGAGGAAGTTGTTCAGCGAAATATGCTGCGCTTGCGGCGCCTGGCGCATCGCACGTTCGGTCAGATCGCGGTGGGTGATCACCAGGTCAACATCCCCCGGCAGCGAGTTGATCGCGCTGTTGGTCACCGAAATATTGCTCAGACCGGCATCCTGCACTTTCTTACGCAGCACACCTGCACCCATGGCGCTGGAACCCATACCGGCATCACAAGCGACGATGATTTTACGCACGTGGCTGACGTCAACGCTGTTGGCATCGGCAATCACTGGCGAACCCGCAACGGTCTGGCCTTTTGACTGCGCTTTCATATCACGCATGCGCTGGGTCGCGGCTTCGATATCGTCATCTTCTTTCACTTTGCTGGTTTTCAGCAGGATAGAAGAGACCACGAAGGAGACAGCAAACGCGGCGATGATGGCAGCGATGTTAGCGAAGTAAGCCCCTTTTGGTGTCATCGCCAGCACAGCCAGGATTGAACCTGGAGAAGCAGGAGACACCAGGCCGCCGTTCAGCACGGTCAGGGTGAACACACCGGTCATACCACCGAGGATAACTGCAAGCAGCAGACGCGGTGCCATCAGCACATACGGGAAGTAAATTTCGTGGATACCACCGAGGAAGTGGATGATCGCCGCACCGCCTGCAGACTGTTTGGCGCTACCGCGACCAAAAATCATGTAAGCAACCAGCACGCCCATACCCGGGCCTGGGTTAGCTTCAATCAGGAAGAAGATAGATTTACCGGCTTCGCTCGCCTGCTGGATGCCCAGAGGAGAGAAGATGCCGTGGTTGATGGCGTTGTTGAGGAACAGGATTTTCGCTGGCTCAACAAAGATCGAGGTCAATGGCAGCAGGTTGTTCTGCACCATCAGGTTTACGCCCGCCGCAAGGATGTGCGACAAACCTTCTACCAACGGACCGATGCCGATGAACGCCAGCAGCGCCAACAGCATACCGATGATACCGGCTGAGAAGTTGTTAACCAGCATCTCGAAGCCGCTTTTGATCTTACCATCAACCATACGGTCAAAGGTTTTGATCGCCCAGCCGCCCAGTGGACCGGCAATCATCGCGCCGAGGAACATCGGCATATCTGCACCGACAATCACGCCCATGGTAGTGATAGCACCGACCACGCCGCCGCGATCGCCGCCCACCAGACGTCCACCGGTGAAACCGATCAACAGTGGCAGCAGGTAAGTGATCATTGGGCCGACGAGTTTCGCCAGCGTTGCGTTAGGAATCCATCCGGTTGGGATGAACAGTGCTGTGATGATACCCCAGGCGATAAACGCACCGATGTTTGGCATCACCATGTTACTCAGAAAGCGACCAAAGCTCTGGACCTTGACCTTCGCTGATGAGGACATAAACCCACCCCTTATTGAGACGCGCTGCAATAAGAGCGCGGTTGTTTTTGTTAAGACTTTTATTGAGCCATTCCGGCGCGGGCCGTGGCATCACTGTATGCACGCGGACTCTAGCACTAGTTTATTACGCTGCGTAGCATCCGGGATAAGTGTGATGCAGATCACGCAATATTGGGGTGGTTGGGGTGCTATAAGGTGACGTAGATCACACTATTGGGGTGTAAGAAAAGTACGGTGGCGAAATATTAAGCAAAACAAGGTGATAAATGTGACTTAAGTCACCTTTGCAAGGATGAGGTTTGTCTCGTAAATGTGATTTGGATCACAAACATTTTTTGGTCGAAAATGCGCCAGATCACACTCTGTCTACGCAGAAAAGTCAGTTGTAAGGAAGTGACGAAAAATCTGAAAAGAAGGACGGAGGGATAACGACTGTAGGGGCGACCGTCTGGCCGCCCGGCATCAGGTTACATCGCGCGGTTACAAACCACCCTGCACGGCATTTTGCGCTTGGGTCAGTGCTTGTGCATTGCTGGAGAGGTTGCTCATTAGCGTGTTGTACTGCGTGGCTTGATCCTGAGTTGGGAACTGCACGCCGCCGTCGTTAAAGCTCACGCGAGTGCCCTGTGATTGCAGATAGTCACCGGTTTGCACCGCCGCCTGGCTCAATGCCTGCAGCTGAGGCAGCAGGGGAATCAGGGTACTGGCAGGCTGCGTCACCACTTTGGCATACACGTTGTCATACACTTTTTTCAGATCGTCGGGCTGCTTTAGCGTGGCTTTGCTGCTGTCGGCCTGCATTTTGGCGCTTTGAATCTGTTGCGACAGCACACTCAGGTTGCCGCTCGCCTGGCGCAGAGAATCACGGCGGGTCAGATAATCTTGCGGTACACGGATTGCCGCCAGCTCATCCACCACGGGACGCATGCCTTGTTCAACCGCTTGGTTGGCCTGCTGAGAGAAGCCATACAGGATGGCGTAGTCGCTGGCGTAGTTACCGAAGGTTTGCTTCTGGTTTTCGCTCAGGCTGGGCAGATGTTCACCGCTACGCATGGCGGTGTTCTGCAGGAAATCGGTGAAGGCTTTACGTTGATCGCCTTCTTTATCGCCACAGGCGGTAAGTTGCAGCACTACCAGTGCGCTGACCATAAGCATGCCGGTACGCATCCAGATGCGGGATAATCCTGACGCCATGTTGAACTCCTGTTATGGCTATATATACGATTCAGTGGGAATGGTCCTAAAGAATAGTGCAATGGCCTGGCGTGTACAACGGCTGGCGGTCGCCATAAATGGCGACCTCACAAAGTTGGATGCAATTTTTCGTAGGGTGCGCATTAATGCGCACCGATATTAAAACACCAGTGCCTGCCCATCTTTGCGGCTTTCGGTGGCGGCAATGTAGAAGCCTTGCGAATCGCGCACAATCGCCTGCGCACCGCCGAAATTGTAGCTTTGCAGCGGATCTTCCACCGTAATCTGGTGCCCCATCTCACGCAGCTTCGCCAGCACGTTACGATCAATCCCTGGTTCCACCACCACTGCGCGGCCTTGCTCGACACGCCAGCGTGGGGCATCAATCGCCGCCTGCGGGTTCTGTTTATGCTGCATGATGCGCAACGCCAGCTGCAAATGCCCCTGCGCCTGCATCGGTCCGCCCATCACGCCGAATGACATCAATGGCTGGCCTGCGGCATCCAGAGCAAATGCCGGGATAATGGTGTGGAAAGGGCGTTTCCCGCCTGCCACCACGTTGGGATGCTGTGGATCGAGTGAGAAGCCGCAGCCACGGTTTTGCAGGCTGATGCCGGTATCCGGTACCACAACACCAGAGCCAAAGCCCATATAGTTGGACTGGATGAACGACACCATCATACCGCTGGCATCGGCGGTTGAGAGGTAGACGGTGCCGCTTTGCTGCGGTGAACCGAAGGTAAAATCACCGGCCTGGTCAGGATTGATCAGTTGCGCACGCTGCTGCAAATAACGGTCGCTCAGTAACAGCTCTGCCGGGAATTCCAGATGATCGTAATCCGTGACGTAGCGATCCAGATCCACCAGTGCCAGCTTCATTGCCTCAATCGACAGGTGCAGCCACGGCACCGAATCAGGCTGATAACGGCCAATATCCCACTGCTCCAGAATACCCAATGCAATCAGCGTGGCGATGCCCTGACCATTCGGCGGCAGTTCCTGCACCGATCCACCGGCAAAGGGGCGTGACAGCAAATCGACCCAGTCAGCACGGTGGTGGTTGAGGTCGGCCATACTCAGCGCTGCGCCATGCTGCTCGGCAAAGGCCACGATTTTCTCCGCCAGTTCCCCGCGATAAAACGCTTCGCCGCGCGTTTCGGCGATTTTCTGCAACGTCGCAGCCTGCGCCGGGTTACGGAACAGTTCACCCGCGCGCGGGGGCTGGCCATCCGGTGCAAAGCACGCGGTAAAGCCCGGTTGGGCTTTCAGTTTGTTGTAACCGCGCTGCCACAAGTGGGCAATCAACGGCGAAACCGGGAAACCATCACGGGCATATTCGATGGCCGGTTGCGCCAGTGTGGTAAGCGGCAGGGTGGCGAAGCGCTCGGCCAGCGCAACCCAGGCGGAAACCGCACCGGGTACGGTCACTGCTTCCCAGCCGATTTCCGGCATGGTGCTGTGCCCGGCAAAGCGATCCGCACTCCAGGTGGCGGGGGAGCGACCGGAAGCATTCAAGCCGTGCAGCTGTTTGCCATCCCAGATAATCGCAAACGCATCGCTGCCAATGCCGTTGCCAGTGGGTTCCAGCACGGTCAGCGCCATGGCGGTGGCAATCGCGGCATCCACCGCATTGCCGCCTTGCTGCAACATGCGCATGCCTGCTTGTGCCGCCAACGGCTGTGAGGTTGCCACTGCATTGCGTCCCATCATCGGGGCACGGTGTGAGGCGTAGCTAACGTTGAAATCCAAATCACTCATAACGGTTCCTTAGTGTGAGTCATTGCGCGGATCAAGCGCATCGCGCAGTCCGTCACCCAATAGATTGAAGCCCTGCACGGTAAGAAAAATAGCCAGACCTGGGAAAATCGACATCCAGGGTGCCTGCTCCAGATAGCCTTTGGCGGTATTCAGCATCGCTCCCCAGGAAGGGGAAGGTGGCTGCTGACCCAGGCCGAGGAAGGACAAGCTGGCTTCCGTGATAATGGCGGAGGCAATTGCCAGGGTGGCCTGCACCAGAATCGGAGACATTACGTTGGGCAGCACATAGCGCAAGATGATCCAGCGATCCGGCAAGCCAATGGCACGTGCGCCGTCGATATACTCTTCATGGCGGATGGCGATCACCTGGCCTCGCGTCAGGCGGGCAAAAATCGGCATCGCCGACAGGCCAATCGCGATCATCGCATTCGAGAGGCTCGGTCCCAGGAAGGCACCCAAGGCGATGGCCAGAATCAAAAACGGGCAGGCCAGCAGGGCTTCGATAAAGCGCGAAATAATGCCGTCGCACCATCCTTGCCAGTAGCCAGCAATCAAGCCCAGCGGCACGCCAATCAAAATGGCGATCATCACCGAGATACAGCCCGCCAGCAGTGAGGTGCGAGCACCCCAAATCAGGCGTGACAGAATATCGCGGCCCAGTTCGTCAGTGCCAAACCAGAAGAGTGCCGAAGGCGCTTTGCGCACGGCGAGGAAATTAGCCTTGATCGGATCGGCGGGTGCCAGCCAGGGCGCCAGCAGCGCCACGGCGACAAACAGCACAACGATAACTGCACCTATCATGGCGCTTTTGTTGCGCAGAAATTTATTCAGTACCCGGCGCTTAGGGCGTGTGACCGCGGGCACTGCGCCCGCTGTTAAAACCTCGCTCATGGCTAGCCTCGCATTTTCGGGTTGATTAACAGATAGAGCACATCCGCCAGCAGATTCAGCAGCAGAAAGCCGATCGCTACCACCAGCACCACGCCTTGCACCACGGCGTAATCACGGTTGAAGACCGCATCAACAATCATCTTGCCGAAACCAGGCAGGGTGAAAACCTGCTCAGTCAGCACCGCACCGCCCAGCAGTTCACCAAACAGCAGCGTGGTGAGTGTGACGATCGGCATTAACGCGTTGCGGAAGGCATGCTTCAGCACCACTTTTGGTGCCAGCAACCCTTTGGCGCGTGCGGTGCGGATGTAATCCGCTTTCAGCACGCCGATCATTGAGGCGCGGGTATGCCGCATCAGCGTCGCCGCCAGGCCGGTGCCTAATACCAGCGCAGGCAGCAACAAGGTTTTCAGGTTCTGCACCACATCTTCGCTGATCGGCACAAACCCGGAGGCGGGCAACCATTGCAGATGCACGGAAAACAGCAGGATCAGCAGGATACCCAACCAAAAATGCGGCACCGAAATGCCGGATAGCGCGACAAAGTTGGTGGTGTGATCGACCCAACTGTCTTTACGCACCGCCGCGATGATGCCCATGCTGATGCCAATCGAAAGCGCAATGATCATCGCCAACAGCGACAGCTCCAGCGTCACCGGCAGTTTGCTGGCGATCAGTGCGGTGACGGGCTCTTTGGTGCGCAGTGACATGCCAAGATCGCCTTGCAGCGCACTCCCCACCCACGAGAAATACTGGGTAGAAATCGGATCATCAAGGTGATACTCGGCACGCAGCTGCGCAATCACCGCCGGATCGCGCTCCTCTCCGGCCATCGCCAGCACCGGATCGCCCGGCAGCAGTTTTTGCAAGGCGAACACCATAATGCTCACCAGCAGCAGCGTCGGAATGGCCAGCAGCAGGCGTTTAACAATCAGTTCCAGCATCATCGCTCCTCAGCGGTTTACTGCGCCAGGCTCACACCGGCCAGACGGACTAAACCATCCGGCCAGGCTTTAAAGCCCTGCAACTTTTTCGTCATGCCAAAAATACGCGGCTCAAAGTAGAGATAGGCGATAGGCATATCGGTTTGCAGTTGGTTCACCACCTTGCCGTAGAGCGCCTGGCGTTGTGCCTGGTCGTTGGTGAGGCGGGCAGCGTTCAGCCACTCATCGACTTGCGTACTGCTGTAGCGCCCGTCATTCAGCGTGCCTTTACTGTTGATAAAGGAGTAGATGCTGCCATCCGGATCGGGACGACCTGACCAGCCTGACAAACTGAGCTGGTAATCGCCGCGCTGCTGGCGATCCAGTAAGGTGGCGAACTCGCTCATCTGTAAATTGAGGTTAAAGCCTGCCTCGCCCACCATCGCCTGAATCACCTGACCGACCTGCTGTGCTGTGGGGTTGTTGGTCACCATCAGTGTCAGATTCAGTGGTGTGGTGACGCCAGCGGCTTTCAACAGCGCCTTGGCTTTCTCCACGTCGCGTGCGGCGATAGGCGTGTTGACGTGATAAGGGCTTACCGGAGAAAACGCCTGATTAGCTGGTGTATACAGCCCTTCAAATGCCACCTGATTCAGGGCATCGCGATCGATCGCCAGCGAGAAGGCTTCACGCACGCGCGCATCTTTCAATGGGCTATTGGCATCGACTTTGCCGTTATTGATATTGAAGGTAATGCCTTGATAACCGAGGCCGGTGACTTTGGCTAACGCCAGCTTGCTGTCAGCTTCAACGGTTTTCACATCGCTGGCGGCGACGCCTTCGGTGAGGTCGAGATCGCCTGCGCGCAGGTTAGCGAGACGCACTGAGGCATCCGGAATCGGCAGGAAGATCACTTTATCGAAGTGATAGGCGTCTTTGTTCCAGTAGTTGTTAAAACGTTGCAGCACAATGCGGTCCTGCTGCACGCGGCTGACAAACTGATACGGACCCGAGCAGACTGGATGCGTGGCGAAGTCGGATTTTTTCGCCGCTTCCGGGGCCAGCATGGCACCGGCGCGGTCGGTTAACTGGCTGAGTAGCGCCGCATCGGGTTTTTTCAGGTGGAATTTCACCTGCATTGGGCCGCTCACTTCGACGCTGTCAATCGAGGAGATTTCGCTTTTACGCAGCGATCCCGGTAGCGTTAACGCGCGCTCAATATTGAACTTCACCGCGTTGGCATCGAATTTTTCGCCATCCTGGAAGGTCACGCCACTGCGCAGGTTCATGGTCAGCGTTTTGCCCTCATCGCTCCATGCCCAGTCGGTTGCCAGTCCTGGCACCACCTTCAGATTTTCATCCACATCCACCAGACGGTCACACATCGCGGCAAAGACAAAGCGACCGTAATAGGTGCGCGCCAGATGGGGATCGAGCATGTCCGGATCGGCCCCCAGACCAATGCGAATAACGCTTTCAGCCTGGCTGTGGGCACTGGCACCGAGCAGTAACAAGCCGCTTAAGGCGGTGAATAACGTATGACGAGCTTTGTTCACAGGCGAATCTCCAGAGGGTTAAGCTTGTTGTTTGACGGCCTGCTCAAACAGCGCGCGGCGTCGTAAAAAGGCAGCGGAAGGCGGTGCGATGGTGATGACGCTGCGATCGCGGTTAATCTCCTGCCAGCGATGACAGGCAATCTGGCGTCCACCGCTCAATACCTGATTGATCGGTTCAAACTGACGGCAATCCGAGGTGGCCCAAGGGCAGCGGGTGTGAAAGCGGCAGCCGGACGGTGGATTGGCCGGATTAGGCAGATCGCCCTGCAGCATCGGAATCTGACGGCTGGCCCCCGGCTGCATCTGCGGGGCAGAGGCGATCAGTGCCTGGGTGTAAGGGTGCAGCGGGGCATCAAAAATCTCGTCCACGCTGGCGACTTCCACGATCTGCCCGAGGTACATCACCGCCACGCGATCGCTCATATGGCGGATCACCGCCAGACCGTGGGCGACGATGATCATGGTCAGGCCGAACTGCTGTTTCAGGCTCTCCAACAGGTTTACTACCTGTGCCTGCACAGAAACGTCCAGCGCCGAAACCGGCTCATCGCCCAGCAGCAGTTTGGGCTGAGAGGCAAGCGCACGGGCAATGCCGATACGCTGACGCTGACCGCCGGAGAACTCGTGCGGATAGCGCTCAGCCCAGGCGGCGGGTAAACCCACGGTGCGCAGCAACTCGGCCACGCGCGCGTGACGATCTTCGCGGCTCAGCTTTTCATGCAGCCACAGCGGTTCGCCGACAATCTGTTGCACCGTCATACGCGGATTCAGTGAGGCGAAAGGGTCCTGAAAGATGATTTGTAGCTCGCGGCGCAGTTGGTTCAGGCGCGCACCGCTGGCATCGGTAATGCTTTCGCCCTGATACAACACTTCGCCCGCACTGGCTGCCAGCAGGCGCAACAGCAAGCGGCCCAGCGTCGATTTACCGGAGCCGGATTCACCGACAATCGCCAACGTTTCGCCCGGCATCACCTGTAACGACACGCGGTCCACCGCCGTGACGCCACGGTTGCGTTGAAACAGGCGGGTGGGCCCAGCGAAGGTTTTGCTTAAATCACGGCACTCTAAAATCGGGTTCATGCGATCTCTCCCAGCGCAACGTACTGTTCCAGCGGTGCGCGGAAACACGCCACCTGATGATCGGGGGCCAGCGCCCGCAGCGCCGGGCGATTGTGCTGGCAGCGCGTTTCAGCAAACGGGCAGCGGTTGGCGAATCGGCAACCTGCCGGCATGTTTTCCGGCAGCGGCACCTGACCGGGAATGGTCGCCAGCGCGCCGCTGCGGCCGCTCAGGCTGGGAATCGATCCCATCAGGCCAATGGTGTAAGGGTGCTGGGGGTCGTTGAAAATTTCCTCTACGCTGCCGCTTTCCACCACCTGTCCGGCGTACATCACCGCCACACGCTGGGCGACTTCGGCGACCACGCCCAGGTCATGGGTGATCATCAGCACGGCGGTGCCGGTTTCCTGCTTTAGAGTATTCAGCAGCGCCAGAATCTGCGCCTGAATGGTGACGTCCAGCGCGGTGGTCGGTTCGTCGGCAATCAGCAGTTTCGGCTGGTTAATCAGCGCCATGGCGATCATCACGCGTTGACGCATGCCGCCAGAGAGCTGGTGTGGATAGGCTTTGAGGCGCATCTCCGGTGCGGGGATCTGCACTTTTTGCAAAATGCTTAGAGCGGCTTCCCACGCGGTGCGGCGGTTGACGTTACGGTGGCGCATCACCGCTTCACTGAGCTGGTCGCCGAGGGTAAAGGCGGGATTGAGCGAGGTCATCGGCTCCTGGAAAATCATCGCCAGCTGATTGCCTCGCAAATCGGCATAGTCGCTGGCGCTGAGATTCCGCAGGTCGCGCCCATCAAAGGTCATCTCGCCTTGCATAATCTCGGCGCTGTTGGGCTGTAGTCCCATTAAGGTTAATGAGGTGATGCTCTTGCCGCAGCCGGATTCACCGACCAGCGCCAGGGTTTCCCCGGCATGCAGCGTCAGGGAAATATCATCCAGCACCGTGACGGGAGAACCGCGAAATTTGACGCGCAGATTGCGTACCGCTAAAACCGGGTGACCGCTCATGGCGACTCCTCTTGGTGAGAGTAGAGCGCTTCCAGCAGCGCCTGTTGTAGTGCCAGCAAATGCTCACGCATCGCGGCGGCGGCTTCGTGCGGCTGGCGCTGCGCAATGTGATTGACCAGGCGCTGATGATGGCTGTCGTAGGTATCGAGACGGGCCGGAGTGCGTGCCTGCACGCGCAAATGTTGCCAGCCGGGGTCGCGGCGCACGGCATCCACCGCATCAAACAGACCCAGCATCAGGCGGTTACCCGCCGCTTCCGCGATGGCGCGATGAAAGGCGCTGTCCCACAGTTCGTGCTGATCGCCATCTTCTGGCGCAGTGATACCGTGCATGCGCTCCAGCAGACGCTGCATCAGGGCAATTTGCTCTTTGCTGGCGCGCAGGGCGGCAAGCCTTGCCAGGCCCGGCTCCAGCTGCAAACGCGCTTCCATCACTTCCAGCAGATTGGACTGCTGTGGCAGATCGTGCAGCGCCAGAGGTTGTACTGGCGCTGCCGGGCCCACAAAGGTGCCTTTACCCTGTTTACGCCAGATACGTCCTTCTTCTTCCAGCACATCCAGCGCACGGCGGATTTCGCGACGACCGACGTTAAAGCGTTCCGCCAATTCACGTTCCGTTGGCAGGGCGCGATCCGGTTGTTGCTCGTGTTGCTGGATCAGTTGACGCAATTGCTCCAGGGCAGAACTGGAATTTCGGGCGCTCTCTGACGAATGATTCATGATTGGTTCGCCTGTTTAAACATCAGAAAAAGATCGGTATTCCGGCTTATCCAGCAGTTTTATTGATGAAACGCTGAGCAATGGGCTTTCTCAGCTTAGGCAAGAAGTGAACCAATGTTGGATTGGTTCGGTTGTGGCGGTGCGAAGAAAGGAATAACCCTTTGAACAGTCAGTAAAAGTTTTTTTAGTGCCAGTGAGAAATTGCGAGCTGTATCAAATTCAGGCAAGTGCAGCTTGCGACATGTTGGTGCGCAGCTGCTGCATGGCTGTGCAGTGATCGGTCATCATCCGGCGGTGCATTTGATAATTTTTTTGTTTTTCAATGAGATAAATATTGGCACTTTTTTTGAATGTCATTAATCAGATGCAGGAGCGATAGCGGGCAACCGACGTCGCCAGACAATTTGCAATGGGTCACTAGGGTTCCGATCGAAAGATGCTGGTCCGAGAGTGACCGACCGTCCTCTGACGGTTACACGGCGGGATAAAAGCCCGGGAGGAAAGCGAGATCGTTGCTCGCCGCCTCCTGCTTTATTTCAGCCCGTTAACGTCAGAGGAATCCTCATGATCAAAGCCTGCCTTCGCCTGCTGTTGCTTTGCACTGCCGTGCTGTTCAGCGTCAACACGCTGGCCGCCGATAAACCCTCCTTCAAGATTTGCTGGTCCATTTACGCAGGATGGATGCCATGGGACTTTGCCCAACAAAGCGGCATCGTTAAAAAATGGGCCGATAAATACGGCATTGATATCCAGTTTGTTCAGGTTAACGACTACATCGAATCGGTGAACCAGTACACCGCCGGTGGTTTTGACGGCTGCACCATGACCAACATGGATGCGCTGACCATTCCGGCCACCGGTGGCGTGGACAGCACCGCGCTGATAGTCGGCGACTACTCCAACGGCAATGACGGCATCCTGTTGAAAGGCAAAGGCAATATCGCCTCGCTTAAAGGCAAGCCGATCAATCTGGTGGAACTCTCGGTGTCCCACTATCTGCTGGCGCGTGCGCTGGAGAAATCCGGCATGAGCGAGAAGGATGTCAAAGTGGTTAATACCGCTGATGCCGATCTGGTGGCCGCGTTTGGCACTCAGGATGTGCACTCCATCGTGACCTGGAACCCGCTGCTGGCCGAAGCGGAAAAGCAGCCGGACAGTCACTTAGTCTTCTCCTCTGCTCAGATCCCGGGCGAAATCCTCGATTTGCTGGTGGTGAACACCGCAACCCTGAAAAAGTACCCGCAGCTCGGCAAAGCGCTGACCGGTGCCTGGTATGAAACGTTGAAAACCATGTCGGGCCAGAGCGAAAGCGCGAAAGCAGCACGCACGCAAATGGCGCAGGCATCAGGCACCGATCTGGCGGGATTTGATCAGCAACTGGCGGCAACACACCTGTTCAGCGATGCCAAAACCACCCTCGATTTTGTTGATAGCCCGCAGCTTAAAGCCACCATGCAACTGGTCGCCGAGTTCTCCTTCAAACACGGCTTGCTAGGTGAAGGCGCACCGAGTGCCGATGTGGTGGGGGTCGAAACGCCAGCCGGTAACTGGGGGGATGCCAATAACCTGAAACTGCGCTTCACCGATGAATACACCAAACTGGCGGCCGCTGGGCAGCTGTAAGCGAGGCGAAGCCGATGCGTAAATTGATCAACTACCAACCGCTGCCGCTCGGCCGCCTGCTGCTTGGCATCTTGCCACTGCTGGCGCTGCTACTGGTCTATCTGTTCGCGTCGGATGCGCGTCTTAGCCTGAACGCCGCAGACAAACTGTTGCCGGGATTTAATGCCATGGGCGAGGCCATCAGCCGTATGGCGTTTGAACCCAGCCCGCGCACCGGTGAATACCTGCTGTGGACCGATACTGCCGCCAGTCTGATGCGCCTGCTCAGTGGCGTAGTGATCAGCGCCCTGCTGGCGCTGGCGCTGGGCCTGTTCACCGGGGCATTACCGGTGGTGCGTGCGGTGCTGGCACCGCTGGTGACGGTAGTGGCGCTGGTGCCACCGCTGGCGATTCTGCCGATTCTGTTTATCTGTTTCGGCTTAGGTGAAGTGTCAAAGGTGGTGCTGATTGTCATTGGCATCACCCCGCTGATTGCGCGTGATTTGCAGCTACAGGTGCAGAAAATTCCGCGTGAACAGCTGGTGAAAGCGCAGACGCTGGGCGGCCACAGTGCCCAGGTGTTGTGGCGCGTGATCCTGCCGCAACTGATGCCGCGCCTGTTTGATGCGGTGCGCCTGTCGCTGGCCTCCGCCTGGCTGTTCCTGATTGCTGCCGAAGCCATTGCGGCCACCGAAGGGCTGGGCTATCGCATCTTCCTGATGCGTCGCTATCTGGCGATGGATGTGATCCTGCCTTACGTAGCATGGATTGCCCTACTGGCCTTTATGCTCGACCTGCTGCTGCGGCTAATTAGCCGTCGTTGCTGGCCGTGGTATCACGCGAAATAACCAAGGGGCGAGCGATGCCATTACTGCAACTGAAAAATCTGCAAAAGCATTACGGCGATCAAGTGGTGCTGGAGCGACTCAATATCGACGTGGAAGAGGGCGAGTTTGTGGCCATTGTCGGTGCATCCGGCTGCGGCAAAACCACCTTTCTCAACATGTTGCTCGGCACCGAATCACCGACCAAAGGGCAACTGCTGCTCGATGGCGAACCGATTCCGGACGAACCGGATGCTCAGCGCGGCGTGGTGTTTCAGCGCTACTCGGTCTTTCCCCATCTGACGGTGCTGGGCAACGTGATGCTGGCGGAAGAGTTCAGCACCGCACGCTGGCTGGGGCGCGTGTGGGGGAAGAAACGGCTGGAGATTCGCCAGCGAGCGCAGGCGATGCTGGCGCAGGTGGGGCTGGAACATGCGCAGAGCAAATATCCGCACCAACTCTCTGGCGGCATGCAGCAGCGCCTGGCACTGGCACAGGCACTGATGGAGCAACCGCGCATTCTGTTGCTCGACGAGCCGTTTGGCGCCCTCGACCCCGGCATTCGCAGCGAGATGCACCAGCTGATTACCCGCCTGTGGCAACAGCACAACCTGACCATTTTTATGATTACCCATGACCTGAAAGAGGGCTTCAGCCTGGCTTCGCGCCTGCTGGTGTTCGACAAACTGCGTCACGACCCGCATGCGCCAGAAGCCTGGGGCGCCACTATCACTTATGACCTGCCACTCGACCGCGATCAGCCTACGGCTGGCTTGCCGTCTGAGCCGCAGGTGGCTTAAAGGAGAGAAGCATGAATGCTTATCAAACGCTGTTACCGGCGGGTTCACACTGGTCACTGGTGATGCGCAGCGGCACTGCGCTGACGCTGACCGATATCGAAGGCGGTGCCAATGTGGGCCTGCTGTTTTATAACCCGGAAAATCTGCTGGAGCGCTACAACGCGCCCGACACGCTGAAGTGCCAACACACCTTCCGCCTGACGGCGGGGCACTGCCTCTACTCCGATATGGGGCGCATTTTTTGCGGCATCGAACAAGACAGTTTTGGCTGGCACGAAACGGTGTGCGGCACGCTGAACGCGCAGCAAACCGCCGCGCGCTTTGGCGTCAGTGACTATCAGGAAGCGCGCAATCTGCGTCATCAAAACGGTTACGACAGCTTCCTCACCGAACTGGCGAAGTACGGTTTAGGCCACCGAGATATGGCGGCCTGCCTCAACCTGTTTGCCCAGGTACGCGCCGATGATAACGGCACGTTGAAACTGGAGAAACAGGGCGCGCCGGGTGCCTCCGTGCGTCTGCGCTTTGCCATGGACACTTTAGTCATTCTGCACACCTGCCCCCATCCATTGAGCACGGCCAGCGACTATCCGCGCCAGCCGGTGCAGATCGAACTCGATGCCCAACGCGCGCCGCTGCCAGACATCTGCCTGCAACGCAGTGAAAACCAGCGCGGCCTGCGCAATAACACGCTGTATCAGCTGCAAGGAGAAGAGTGATGATCAATGAAAGTGTGCTCAACCTCGTCGATGCGCAATTCCAGCAGCAGGTCAATGCCGGGGATTACTGGTTACAGCGCATTGAAGCGGGCCAGACGTTGCGGATTACCGATCTGGAAGGCAATCAGGCGGCCGATACCCTGTTCTTTAATGCTGACGACACCGCCGAGCGCTACAGCATGAGCGATACGCTGCGTGGGCAGAAGAATGTGTTCCTCAGCGCCGGTAGCGTGCTGCGGTCCAATGCCGATCGCCCGATGCTGACTATCACCGCCGATACCTGTGGTCGCCATGATACGCTGGGCGGAGCCTGCTCCTGCGAGAGCAATACCGTGCGTTACGATCTGGAAAAACGGCATATGCACTCCTGTCGCGATAGCTGGATGCTGGCGGTGGCAGAGAATCCAGCATTCGGCCTGACGCGCCGCGACATCACCCACAACATCAACTTCTTTATGAACGTGCCGGTGACGAATGAAGGCGGATTGACCTTTGCCGACGGCATCTCGGCACCGGGCAAATATGTCGAGATGGTGGCGGAGATGAACATCCTGGTGCTGATCTCCAACTGCCCGCAGCTCAACAACCCTTGCAACGGTTACAACCCAACGCCCATTTTAGTCAGCGTGTGGTGATCCTTTGACGCAACGGGACGACCCGTTTTTTGCCGTCACGGTCCGCGCAGGACGACCTGCCGTAATAAGAGAGTTCACTCATGATTGATCGCGTATTGATTGCCAACCGTGGCGCGATTGCCGTGCGTATTATCCGTACCCTGCAAGCGATGAATATCCGGGCGATTGCAGTTTATGCCGAAGCCGATCGCCATGCCCGCCATGTGCGTCTGGCGGACGAAGCCTGGTCGTTGGGCGATGGGCAGGTGCGAGACACTTACCTTAACCAAGAAAAACTACTGGAGATTGCCGCGCAGAGTGGCGCGCAGGCGGTGCATCCAGGTTACGGATTTCTCAGTGAAAACCCGGAGTTTGTCACCCGCTGTGTCGCGGCTGGCGTGCAGTTTCTCGGCCCGAGCGCTGAGCAGATGGCGGCATTTGGCCTCAAGCATCGCGCGCGTGCATTAGCGCAGGAAAACCAGGTGCCGTTGCTGCCGGGCAGTGGCCTGCTCACCTCGCTGGCAGAAGCGCAGGTGATGGCCAATGAGATTGGTTTCCCGGTGATGCTTAAAAGCACTGCGGGCGGGGGCGGTATTGGCATGCAGCGCTGTGATGATGCATCACAGCTGGAAGCGGCTTTTACCCGTGTGAAACGCCTGGCAGGCAATAATTTCGCCGATGATGGCGTGTTTTTAGAGAAATTTATCGCGCGCGCTCGCCACATTGAAGTGCAGATCTTTGGCGATGGCGCGGGCAACGTGATTGCCTTGGGCGAGCGTGACTGCTCGGCGCAGCGCCGTAATCAGAAAGTGATGGAGGAAACGCCGGCACCGGGATTGAGCGAAGCAGTGCGCGCCGAGTTACAGGCCACGGCGGTGCGGCTGGCGTGTGCGGTGAACTATCGCAGCGCGGGAACGGTAGAGTATGTCTATGACGATGCCAGCCAGCAGTTCTGGTTCCTTGAAGTAAATACCCGTTTGCAGGTTGAGCATGGCGTAACGGAAATGGTCTACGGCGTCGATTTAGTGCGCTGGATGGTGGAGCTGGCGCAACAAACCTTGCCGCCTCTTGCCTCTCTTCAACCCGTGGCGCACGGCCACGCCATTCAGGTGCGGCTTTACGCCGAAGATCCTGCTAAGCAGTTTCAGCCGAGCGCCGGTTTACTCAGCCATGTGCAGTTCCCGGCCGAAATCGATCAGGCCACGCTGCGTATCGACAGCAGTGTCGAGAGCGGTATGGAGGTGTCGCCCTTCTACGATCCGATGCTGACAAAAGTGATTGTGCACGCCGCCAATCGCGATCTGGCGCTCAATAGCCTGGCGCAGGCGCTGAATGCAACTGCGCTTTACGGTATCGAAACCAATTTGCTCTGGCTGCGCCATCTCTGCGCACTGCCGGAAGTGCAGCAAGGGCGTGTCATTACCGCCACGTTGGGCGGCGTCCAGTGGCAGCCCCCAACGCTGGACATTCTCAGCGGTGGCACCTTAACCACGGTGCAAGATGCGCCGGGGCGCGTGGGCTACTGGCACGTTGGCGTGCCACCTTCCGGTCCGTTCGACAGCCGATCATTCCAACTGGGCAACCGCCTGTTGGGGAATGATGCGCAGGCCGCCGGGCTGGAGATCACGCTGCATGGCCCGACCCTGCGTTTTAATCAGGCGTGCAGCTTTGTGCTTACCGGCGCGCCGATTGCCGCGGATTTGGATCAGCAATCGCTGGCGATGCACCAGATTATCCGTGCGCAAGCGGGGCAAACCCTGACGCTCGGTGAGGTCAGTGCGGGCAGCCGCAGTTATCTGTTACTGGCGGGTGGGCTCGATACCCCGCA
Organism: Pantoea sp. CFCC18177; assembly: GCF_059412425.1. NCBI lineage: Bacteria > Pseudomonadati > Pseudomonadota > Gammaproteobacteria > Enterobacterales > Erwiniaceae > Pantoea > Pantoea sp. CFCC18177. The sequence continues at coordinate 122,670 of NZ_JBNBPL010000001.1, read as the reverse complement.
TTACCTCGGTAGCCGCAGTACGTTTACGCTGGGTAAATTTGGTGGACACGCGGGACGCGCACTGCGTGCCGGTGACGTACTGCATCTGGCCTCGCCTAAGCTGTTGCCAGAGGCGACACTTCCTGCGTCATTAGTGCCCGCGCTCAACGGGGAGTGGCAGCTGCGGGTGGTGTATGGCCCGCACGGTGCGCCGACCTTTTTCACCGATGAGGATATGGTGGAATTTTTTGCTGCGGAGTGGCAGGTGCACTACAACTCCAGCCGCACCGGTATTCGTCTGATCGGCCCCAAACCCACCTGGGCGCGCAGCGATGGTGGCGAAGCGGGTATGCATCCCTCCAACATCCACGACAACGCCTATGCGTTCGGCACCGTGGATTTCACCGGTGACATGCCGGTGATCCTCGGCCCCGATGGCCCCTCGCTGGGTGGCTTTGTTTGCCCGGCCACGGTTGTCGAAGCCGATCTGTGGAAGCTGGGTCAGCTGAAAGCCGGGGATCGTGTGCGCTTTCTGCCGATCGATCTGACTACCGCCGATCGTCTGGCGCAGGCGCAACGTGAAGAGATCATCAAACTGCAATCAGCACCGCTTACAGTGAATGCTGCACTGCCCCTGATTGATCCCGTGTTGCACCATCATGCGGCATCGAATGGGCGTCCGTCGCTCAGCGTGCGTGCAGCGGGCGACCGATTCCTGCTGGTGGAATATGGCGATCTGATGCTGGATATCGCGCTGCGTTTTCGCGTGCACGCGCTGATGCAGTGGCTGGAAGCGCATCCGCTGGCGGGTCAGCAAGAGTTAACCCCCGGCATCCGTTCACTGCAGGTGCATTACGATGCGCAGACCTGCGCAAGAAGTGAGCTGTTGGCGCAAATATTGCACGCTGATCAGCAACTGGGCGACTTGTCTGATGCGGCCGTGCCGTCACGCACGGTGTGGTTGCCACTCAGCTGGGACGATGCCGCTTGCCGTGAAGCCATCACCCGTTATGACCAGTCGGTGCGCCCCAATGCGCCCTGGTGCCCCAGTAATATCGAATTTATCCGTCGCATCAATGGCCTTGAGAGTGTTGATGCGGTGAAAGAGATTGTGTTCAGCGCCGCGTATTTAGTGATGGGGCTGGGCGATGTCTATCTCGGTGCGCCGGTGGCGACGCCGCTCGATCCGCGCCATCGTTTGGTCACCACCAAGTACAATCCTGCTCGTACCTGGACAGCGGAAAACTCGGTGGGCATTGGCGGTGCATACCTGTGCGTGTACGGCATGGAAGGGCCGGGGGGCTACCAGTTTGTTGGCCGCACCATGCAGATGTGGAACCGCGATCGACAGACCGCAGCCTTTACCCAGCCGTGGTTACTGCGCTTCTTTGATCAAATCCGATTTTATCCGGTCAGTGCTGAGGAGTTATTGACGATCCGCGAACGTTTCCCGTGGGGGGATTACCCGCTGCGCGTGGAGGAGGGCGAATTCCGCCTCGCAGATTATCAGTCGATGCTGACGGAACAGGCCGCTGAGATTGAGCACTTCCAGCAGCAGCGCCAGCAGGCATTCGACAGCGAACTGGCGCGCTGGCGTGCGGAAGGTCAGTTTACGTTTGACAGTCAGTTGCAGGAACAGAGTTCAGAAGAGATCGCGGTGCCTGCGGGTTGTCGCCCGGTAGAGAGCCAGGTGGCGGGTAGCGTGTGGCAATGGTTGGTTGACGAAGGCAGTGACATTAAAGCGGGAGCCACGGTAGGCATTCTCGAATCGATGAAGATGGAAATCCCGATCGTGGCGCCGGTGAGTGGAAAAATCCATACGCTGTATCGCCAGGCCGGGCAGCAAGTGCAGGCGGGTCAGTTACTTATGGTGATCGATCCCGCTGTGACATAAGTAAGAATAAAAAATAATCAGCAATCAGGCAGCAAAGCCGGGGATCTGACCCATACTAAGAGTCCCGGCTATTTGTTGCATCGTTTTGACATCTTTCGCAGTGTGCAACACGTCGGTTTCAGCGCCAACTGGCGCTTACCTCTCTACTTTCACGTGCTTCATAGTGAGTTTTAAGGAGTTCTCTATGGAAATAAAAGATCCAATGGTCGAGTTGCTTAGTAGCCTTGAGCAGATTGTTTTGACACGTGACGCGCAGCACGCCGTATCAGAAATCTCCCTCAATGAAGTATCAGTTCCCGAGCCACAGCGTTTACGCGAAATGACCGGCATGCAGGTGGATGAGTTCGCCCGCGTGATGGGGGTGAGCGTTTCGTCAGTAAAAAGCTGGGAGGCGCAACGTACGCGCCCATCCGCTACGGCACGTAAATTGATGAAGTTGTTGCAAGCAAACCCGTATCTGGGGCGACAACTGCTGGATTAAGATCGATTATCGGTTCTCTGACCCGCCTGCACGGCGGGTTTTTTTTAGCTCAATCCACCGTATTTCGCCGCCTGTTTCACAAACCAACTCTCCGGCACGCTGTGTGGAGGTTGCGCCAGTTGGCCGATTCCGTGCTGAATAATCTGCTCGGCCTGCTTCCACAGTTGTTTATCGCCTTCATTTAATAGCTGAATTTGAATCTGTTTTTCCACCAGATAGATGCGGGCAAAGTGGGGATCAAACTGCACGATGGCGCGGGTGTTATCAATGATGTCCGCCAGCTTGATGGTTTGCGCGTCGGGTGAGGCTTCGGCGGTATGACGAAAGTGCGCCAGTTTACGAGCGGCACGATTTTTCGCACTGGGTTGGGCGCTGTCTGTCAGCATATCGACCAGCTTTGCCACGCGCGGGCCAAAGTGACTTTCGATGTCCTGTAAGGTGCTGGGGGTGTCTTCTACCGTGTCATGCAGCCAGGCGGCGGCAATCATCTGTTCATCATCGGTGACGCTACGCACCAGTTGGACTACTGCGGCTGGATGCACAATATAGGGTTCATCGGTGTATTTGCGACGCTGTCCCGCAGCAGCATGTGCTTGCGTGGCATAACGGCGCGCTTGCTCTTCCAGTGAATCACGCATCTTTCACGCTCCGGAATAAAGTTGCTTGCAATTGTCTAGCGCGCTATCTATATTGAATCGCATGAACAGTAAACAAGATGACAAAAAAGTGAAGCAGATGCCACTCCAGGTTGATCAACACCTCTGTTTCGCCCTGTATTCGGCGAATCTCGCGATGCATAAAGTCTACCGTCAACTGTTGGCCGGGCTGGAGATTACCTATCCGCAATATTTGGTGATGTTGGTGTTGTGGAATCAAGATGACGTGACAGTATCGGAGATTGGCGAGCAGCTGTTCCTCGATTCCGCCACGCTGACGCCGTTGCTGAAACGTCTGGAGGCCGCCGGATTATTGCGCCGTCAGCGTTCGCGCCAGGATGAGCGTCAGGTGGTGGTGACGTTAACCGATGAAGGTCGTGCGCTGCGTGAGAAAGCGCAAACCATTCCCGAAGCGGTACAGTGCGCCACAGCCTGTGATAATGAAGCCATGACGGCACTGAAAAACCAGCTGGATGATTTGCGCGATAATCTGAATCGCGCCAGATAAAAAGGGTGGATGCCGCTGTGGCGGCATTCTGGATATCAAGGTAAAAGCTGCGCATTGATAAGTCGTGCGCGATTATATAGCGAATAGTGAGGTTATCATGTCTTTAGATAAAGTTGTTTATACCGCAAAAGCCAAAGCTACCGGTGGTCGTGATGGACGTGCGACATCCTCTGATAACGTGCTGGATGTGAAGCTGGGTGTGCCAAAAGAGATGGGCGGTGCAGACGGCGAAGTGACCAACCCAGAGCAGCTGTTTGCGGCGGGTTATTCAGCCTGTTTCCTTGGTGCAATGAAGTTTGTCGCTGGCCGTGACAAGATCGCCATGCCAAAAGACGCGTGGATTGAAGGTGAAGTCGGTATTGGCCCAATCCCAACCGGCTTTGGTATCGAAGCCAAACTGAACATTCACCTGCCAGCGATGGACGCAGCAGAGGCGCAGAAGCTGGTGGATGCGGCACACATCGTTTGCCCGTATTCCAATGCGACGCGCGGCAATATTGATGTGACGCTGAACATTATTAACTGATGTTGTTTAAGGCCCCGCAAGGGGCCTTTTTCACCTTTAATGGGATCGAAATACAATTCGCTGGTCTAACCATTGGTTAAATGTTCTACTGCTGCGCTGCATGCGCCCTCAATGCCGTTCCGGTTCAGATTCGTCCCGTTCCTGCTCGTTGCTTGCGCTTTTCTCTCTCACGGACGAACTCTATTGACTTTAAATAGTCACATTTAAGGTTGGTTTATTGACACCGGGTCAGGAATTAAAAAATAGATGAATTATATTAAGAGTTTAACGCAGCAAAAGCTGTCGCTGCTGCTTGCGTTGTATCTCGGCATCTTATTGAATTTGCCGATTTTTTATCGCCGTTTTGACGGCTTCTTAACGAAATCCACCCTTACTGATTGGCTGTCTGCTGGGGCAGAAGTGCTGGCCGCGGTGTTGCTGACCTTCTTCCTGATGCGGTTGTTGTCGCTCGGTGGAAAGTGGGCCTATCGCATTCTCGCCACCCTGTGCGTAGTGATTTCGGTCGCTGCTGCCTATTACATGACCTTCTTCAACGTGGTGATTGGCTACGGCATTGTCGCGTCGGTGATGACCACCGATGTCGATCTTTCAAAAGAAGTGATTGGCCTGCATTTTGTGGTGTGGATGGTGCTGGTGAGCGCCCTGCCGCTGCTGTTGATTTGGCGTAATAATCTGAGCCAGACACTGTTTGAGCAGTTAAAGACGCCAGGGCAGCGTTTGAAGCCGACCCTGGTGTTGCTGCTGAGCGTGGCACTGGTGTGGCTGCCGATTCGTTATTTCGACAAGCTGCAAAAGGTGAATGAAGAGATCACCAATATTGATTTGCCGAGCTACGGCGGTGTGGTGGCGCACTCTTATTTGCCTTCTAACTGGATTGCGGCGTTAGGTTTGTTTGCCTGGACCAAGGTCGATGAGGAGATGGATGGCGCGGAGTTGCTGGACCCGGCGAAGAAGTTTACTTACGTTGCGCCAGCCGGGCTTGATGATACCTATGTGGTGTTTGTGATTGGCGAGACCACGCGCTGGGATCATATGGGCCTGTTAGGTTATGACCGCGATACCACGCCGAAGCTGTCGAAAGAGAAGAATTTGGTGGCGTTTCGTGGTGAGTCTTGCGATACCGCAACCAAGCTGTCATTGCGTTGTATGTTTGTGCGCGAGGGCGGCACCATGGATAACCCAGGACGCACGCTGAAAGAGCAGAATGTGTTTGCGGTGATGAAGGAGTTGGGCTTCACTTCCGAGCTGTTCGCGATGCAGAGCGAAGTGTGGTTTTACGATAACGCCGATGTGAATAATTTCTCGTTCCGCGAGCAAATTGGTTCAGAGAAGCGTAATCAGGGTAAAGCCGTCGATGACATGTTGTTGGTGCCGGAGTTGCAGGCTTCACTGGAGCGTTTCCCGAAAGGTAAGCATTTGGTGGTGTTGCATACTAAGGGTTCACATTACCTTTATTCACAGCGTTATCCGCGCAGTTTCGCCCGTTATCAGCCCGAGTGTATGGGCGTGGATGAGACCTGCAGTAAAGCGCAGTTGATTAACGCTTATGACAATTCGATTCTGTATGTCGATACTATGTTGGATAGCGTGCTCGATCAGTTGCGTGATAAGAAAGCCATCGTGTTTTATGCCGCCGATCACGGTGAGTCGATCAGCGAGAATATGCATTTGCACGGCACACCGCGTGAGATGGCCCCGCCAGAGCAGTTCCGTGTGCCGATGATGGTGTGGGCTTCCGATAAGTATTTGGCTGACCCGACCAATCGCAGTAACTTCGATCGTTTACAGGCCCAGCAGCGCGTGGGTAAGACCCATCGTCATGTGGAGTTGTTTGATACGATTTTAGGCTGTCTGGGCTACAGTTCGCCGGATGGCGGAATTAACCCAGCGAATAACTGGTGTCAGGCGCCTGCCGCGACCCCAGCTAAAACGCTGTAAGCTTTGCTGTGAAACCATTGAGCGGTGGGGTTTTTTGCCCCACTGCTTGCTTTTCAGGCGATCGGCTGGAAAAAATGGAAAAGGGATTGACGCTCTAAAGTGGGAGCAGTAATATTCGCCCCCATCGGCGAGTAGCGCAGCTTGGTAGCGCAACTGGTTTGGGACCAGTGGGTCGGAGGTTCGAATCCTCTCTCGCCGACCATATTTAAGAAACCTGCTTGTAAAAGCGGGTTTTTTTTCGTCTGTAGATCAGGCTGCTTACATTCAAAAACGTACCTGTCAGGATGAAATACGGGGCCACTCCGTAAAGACGCTGTCTCATCCCTGATCGCTCGGCACACGCCATCCCTGGCGTGTGACGCTTTACTCCGGACCCCGCATTCCCTCCTTTGCTCAACTCCGCTGCGTTGTGTTGGGCAGCGATATAGAAGCCATTCAAAAACGTACCTGTCAGGATGAAATACGGGGCCACTCCGTAAAGACGCTGTCTCGTCCCTGATCGCTCGGCACACGCCATCCCTGGCGTGTGACGCTTTACTCCGGACCCCGCATTCCCTCCTTTGCCCAACTCCCTGCGTGCTTTTAGAAAAGCGAAACTGCTGCCAATTAGCGATGGGAAGGGGGCTCGGTTAGCAAAGCGTCCGCCGCATGGACAAAATTGCCGGGAGCAATTTTGCACAACGCGAAGCGTTGCCCGCTTGCGGGTGAGCCCCATGGATGGGGCGAATACTCCGGCGGTAGAGGCTACAGGGATGTATTTACGCCGTCTTTGCGATCGAGCCCCCTTCTCTGAGCCATACGCAAAACTCAAAGCACTTAGGTTTAACAAAGGTTGATAATCTCCCTTTTCACATCAAAACTTCCAATTTCATGCTATTTATCCCTATCTCGATACTCAAGCCCTTATCCAATCGACCCTGCTCCCTTAATTCGCGACACATTCTTCTTATGACCGCTTTTTGCTTTTTGCTGATTTCTTATGCCATTAAGCCAGCATATTTCGCTGCCTGAACGTCATAACGCACGGGGAATCGTTCAGATAATCGACATTTACCAACAAGTTTTGTGTGTTTTTTAGCGGTGATAATCACTGTCATCTGGCTACATAGCCAGATAATCACGCGGCATTGCGCGCTTTATCACCTTTTTTAATTTTGGCTCAGCGCGAGAAGGCTGTTTTTTATCGTTGCTTGCACTTACTCACACTCTGTGTAAATAACCCCACCTTGTATTGACCTTCTTTGCAACTGTTGACAAATTGATGCGTCAATAACATGCAGAGTAGGGCGATCCTGACAGCGTTTTTCTGTCGGAGAAAATAAACCACTCGCATGCTGCCCGAACCGCATAAAAAAATTCAGAGGTCGGGCGACGCACACAACATCACATCACAATGGAGCAAAACATGATCAACTCCCTGGCTAAATCCAGGATGCTGAAGGTCGGTCTTAGCCTGATTGCTATGACTGTTGCCGCGGGTGTCCAGGCGAAAACCCTCGTTTACTGTTCAGAAGGTTCGCCGGAAGGCTTTAACCCACAGCTCTTCACATCGGGTACCACTTACGATGCCAGCTCCGTACCGATCTACAACCGCCTGGTTGAGTTCAAAACCGGTACCACTGAGCTGCAGCCGGGCCTGGCAGAAAAATGGGACGTCAGCGCGGACGGTAAAACTTATACCTTCCACCTGCGTAAAGGCGTGAAGTGGCAAACCACCAAAGACTTCAAGCCAACCCGTGAATTCAACGCCGATGACGTCGTGTTCTCCTTCGAGCGCCAGCTCGACAAAAACAACAAATATCACGGTGTTTCTGGCGGCAGCTACGAATACTTCGAAGGCATGGACATGCCTAAGCTGATCGCCAAAATCGACAAAGTTGACGACTACACCGTACGCTTCACCCTGACCCGTCCTGAAGCGCCGTTCATTGCTGACCTTGGCATGGACTTCGCCTCAATCCTGTCTAAAGAGTATGCGGACAACATGCTCAAAGCCGGCACGCCAGAAAAACTGGACCTCAACCCAGTGGGCACCGGTCCATTCGTGCTGCAGCAATACCAGAAAGACTCGCGCATTCTCTACAAAGCGAACCCAGACTTCTGGGGCACTAAGCCGAAGATTGATCGCCTGGTCTTCTCCATCACCCCGGATGCGTCTGTGCGTTACGCCAAACTGCAGAAAGGTGAGTGCCAGGTCATGCCGTATCCAAACCCGGCTGACATCGCCAGCATGAAAAAAGATGACAAAATCAACCTGATGGAACAGCCTGGTCTGAACGTCGGTTACCTGTCATTTAACACCGAGAAAAAACCGCTGGATAACGTCAAAGTGCGTCAGGCACTGACCATGGCGGTCAACAAACAAGCCATCATCGATGCGGTTTATCAGGGCGCTGGCCAGGCCGCGAAAAACCTGATCCCACCGACCATGTGGGGCTACAACGATGCTGTTAAAGACTACGCTTACGACCCTGCTAAAGCGAAAGAACTGCTGAAAGAAGCAGGCATGCCAGATGGCTTCTCCATCGACCTGTGGGCAATGCCGGTACAGCGTCCTTACAACCCGAACGCGCGCCGTATGGCCGAAATGGTTCAGGCTGACTGGGCGAAAATTGGCGTCAAAGCCAAAATCGTCACCTTCGAATGGGGCGAATACCTCAAGCGTGCTAAAGCCGGTGAACACCAGACCGTCATGATGGGCTGGACCGGTGATAATGGGGACCCAGATAACTTCTTCGCCACGCTGTTCAGCTGTGCAGCGGCGAAAGACGGTTCTAACTACTCTCGCTGGTGCTACAAGCCGTTTGAAGACCTGATTCAGCCTGCACGTGCTGAAGCCGATCACAACAAACGTATTGAACTGTACAAGCAGGCTCAGGTAGTGATGCATGACCAGGCGCCAGCGCTGATCATCGCTCACTCAACCGTCTATGAGCCAGTGAGTAAGAAAGTGACCGGTTATGTGGTTGATCCATTAGGCAAACATCACTTCGAAAACGTCGATATCCAGGAATAACCTTTCGGATTATCGCGGGTAGGGCCAGCGCTGCTGGCCCTCGGGCGGCCCCTTCGTCGCCCGAACTCCGCACTTTTTTTCCGGCTAAATTAATGCATACCCTAAATAATTCACTCTGCAGCAAGGCGGCGAATTGGTGAATCCTCAGGAGCTTACTCAAGTAAGTGACTGGGGTGAGCGAATGAAGCCAACGCAGTTGCAGCGTGAAGGTTGACGGGTATTTGAAGCGCTTCTTGCGTCGCGTCCGGCCATGCCGGCTGCGTGTTGTGAGCAATGTAGACCCTGGCGGCAACGCCACGGGAAAAGACTGAGAACCCGGCTTATGCTGCAATTCATACTCCGACGTCTGGGCCTTGTCATCCCAACGTTTATCGGTATTACCTTACTGACCTTTGCGTTTGTCCATTTGATCCCCGGTGACCCGGTGCTGATCATGGCGGGCGAGCGCGGTATCTCTCCTGAACGTCATGCCCAACTGATGGCCCAGTTTGGTCTCGACCAGCCGATGTGGAAACAGTACATCACCTACATCAATGGTGTGCTGCATGGCGATCTCGGTATCTCGCTGAAAAGCCGCATTCCAGTCTGGGATGAATTCGTTCCCCGTTTCAAAGCCACGCTGGAACTCGGTATCTGCGCCATGATCTTTGCCGTGGCCGTGGGGATTCCTGTGGGGGTTCTGGCGGCGGTGAAGCGCGGTTCCGTATTCGATCACACTGCGGTGGGTATCTCACTGACCGGTTACTCGATGCCGATTTTCTGGTGGGGCATCATGCTGATCATGCTGGTGTCGGTCCAATGGAACCTCACGCCGGTCTCTGGGCGTGTCAGTGACACCATCTTCCTTGATGATAGCCATCCTCTGACCGGATTCATGCTGATTGATACGCTGATCTGGGGCGAACCGGGTGACTTCAAAGATGCCGTGATGCACATGATTCTGCCGGCCATCGTACTCGGCACCATTCCTCTGGCGGTGATTGTGCGTATGACGCGATCCTCGATGCTGGAAGTGCTGGGTGAAGACTACATCCGCACCGCGCGCGCTAAAGGCTTAACGCGCATGCGCGTGATTGTGGTGCATGCGCTGCGTAACGCCATGCTGCCGGTGGTCACCGTTATCGGTTTACAGGTTGGCACCTTATTGGCCGGTGCGATTCTGACCGAAACCATCTTCTCGTGGCCGGGACTTGGTCGCTGGCTCATTGAAGCGCTGCAACGCCGTGACTATCCGGTGGTGCAAGGCGGCGTGCTGCTGGTGGCGATTCTGATTATCGTGGTCAACCTGCTGGTTGATCTGCTGTACGGCGTGGTTAATCCGCGCATTCGACATAAGAAATAAGGGGGAATCATGTCTACTGTTGATCCCGCAAGCGTGACCGCTGCACCCAAGCCGATGACCCCCATTCAGGAATTCTGGCACTACTTCAAACGTAACAAAGGCGCGGTGATTGGCCTGGTTTACATCATTCTGATGCTGCTGATCGCGCTGTTCGCCAATGTGCTGGCGCCGCACGCGCCTGCCGAACAGTTCCGCGATGCACTGCTGCACCCGCCAGTGTGGCAGGAAGGCGGTAGCTGGAAATTTATTCTCGGCACCGATGACGTTGGCCGCGATGTCCTTTCGCGTCTGATGTTCGGTGCGCGCTTGTCTCTGCTGGTGGGTTGCCTGGTGGTGGTGCTGTCACTGGTGCTCGGGGTGATATTTGGCCTGATGGCCGGTTACCTCGGCGGAGTGGTGGATGCCGTGATCATGCGTCTGGTCGACATCATGCTGGCGCTGCCAAGCTTGCTGTTGGCACTGGTGCTGGTGGCGATCTTCGGCCCGTCGATTGTCAACGCCTCGCTGGCGATCACTTTCGTCGCCTTGCCGCACTATATCCGTCTGACCCGTGCTGCGGTGCTGGTGGAAGTCAACCGCGACTACGTCACCGCCTCTAGCGTGGCGGGGGCCGGTACCCTGCGCCAGATGTTCGTCAATATTCTGCCTAACTGCCTGGCACCGCTGATCGTGCAGGCGTCATTAGGTTTCTCCAATGCCATCCTCGATATGGCGGCGTTGGGCTTTCTCGGAATGGGGGCGCAGCCGCCAACACCAGAGTGGGGCACCATGCTCTCAGACGTGTTGCAGTATGCGCAAAGTGCCTGGTGGGTGGTGACGTTCCCTGGTGTCGTCATCCTGCTCACTGTACTGGCATTCAACCTCATGGGCGATGGTCTGCGTGACGCACTCGACCCGAAACTCAAGCAGTAAAGAGGCACCGAGATGGCATTATTAAATGTAGAAAAATTATCGGTGCATTTCGGCGACGAAAAAACACCGTTCCGCGCCGTAGACCGCATCAGCTACCAGGTTGAACAAGGCCAGGTGGTGGGGATTGTCGGTGAATCCGGCTCGGGTAAATCTGTCAGTTCACTGGCGATCATGGGGCTGATTGATTACCCCGGCCGTGTGAAGGCCGAAAAGCTGGAGTTCAACCAGCGTGACCTGCAACGCATCTCCGAAAAAGAGCGCCGCCAACTGGTGGGCGCTGAAGTGGCGATGATCTTCCAGGACCCGATGACCAGCCTTAACCCGTGCTACAGCGTCGGTTTCCAGATTATGGAAGCGCTGAAGGTGCATCAGGGCGGCAGCAAAAGCACCCGTCGTCAGCGTGCCATCGACCTGCTGGAGCAGGTGGGCATTCCCGACCCGGCTTCGCGACTGGATGTCTACCCTCACCAGCTGTCGGGCGGTATGAGCCAGCGTGTGATGATCGCCATGGCGATTGCCTGCAAACCGAAGCTGTTGATTGCAGATGAGCCGACCACCGCGCTGGACGTCACCATTCAGGCACAGATCATCGAACTGCTGCTGGATTTGCAGAAGCAAGAAAACATGGCGTTGATCCTGATTACCCACGATCTGGCGCTGGTGGCGGAAGCCGCGCAACACATCATCGTGATGTATGCAGGTCAGGTGGTGGAAAGCGGTAAAGCGGTGGATATCTTCAAAGCGCCGCGTCATCCGTATACCCAGGCGCTGCTGCGTGCGCTGCCGGAGTTTGCCGCCGATAAAGCGCGTCTGGCTTCGCTGCCAGGTGTGGTGCCGGGCAAATATGACCGCCCAACCGGCTGTCTGCTCAACCCACGCTGTCCGTACGTGACCGACCGCTGCCGCCGTGAAGAACCTGAACTGCGCGACATTCCGGGCCGCCAGTCTAAATGCCATTTCCCACTGGATGATGCCGGGAGACCGACTTATGAGTCTTAATAACACTGAGCAGGATTACCTGCTGCAGGCGATTGACCTGAAAAAACACTACCCGGTGAAGAAAGGGCTGTTTGGCCAGGAGCGCCTGGTCAAAGCGCTGGATGGCGTCTCGTTTAACCTTGAGCGTGGCAAAACGCTGGCGGTGGTGGGGGAGTCTGGCTGTGGTAAATCCACGCTGGGTCGCCTGTTAACCATGATTGAAACGCCAACCGAAGGGCAGCTCTATTGGCACGGTCAGGATTTGCTGAAGCACGATCCGCAGGCCCAGAAGCTGCGTCGCCAGAAAATTCAGATTATCTTCCAGAACCCGTATGGCTCGCTGAATCCGCGCAAAAAAATCAGCCAGATTCTTGAAGAGCCGCTGGTGATCAACACCTCGCTGAGCAAAGCGGAACGCCGGGAAAAAACCCTGGAGATGATGGCGAAGGTCGGTCTGAAAACCGAACACTATGACCGTTACCCGCATATGTTCTCCGGTGGGCAGCGTCAGCGTATCGCCATTGCGCGTGGTTTAATGCTCGACCCAGACGTCTTGATTGCCGATGAACCTGTCTCGGCGCTGGATGTTTCGGTGCGTGCGCAGGTACTCAACCTGATGATGGATTTGCAGCAGGATTTGGGTTTGTCGTATGTGTTCATTTCTCACGACCTGTCCGTGGTTGAACACATAGCCGACGAAGTGATGGTGATGTATCTGGGCCGCTGCGTTGAAAAAGGCAGCAAAGAGGCGATCTTCAGCAATCCTCGCCATCCTTATACTCAGGCATTGCTGTCTGCCACGCCGCGACTCAATCCAGATGAGCGCCGTGAGCGCATCAAACTTACCGGTGAGTTGCCCAGCCCGCTTAATCCACCGCCGGGCTGTGCCTTTAACGCGCGCTGCCGCCGTCGTTTTGGCAGCTGTGTACAATTGCAGCCCAAGCTAAAACAGTATGGCGAACAGCAAATCGCCTGCTTTGCGGTTGATCAGGATGAGAATCAGCCAGTGGGCGTTCCGTAAATTACCGCCAAAAATAGCTAAAGGCTCCCTCGGGAGCCTTTCTTTTTTGCTGGTTCATACTTCAGTAAAATTAACGGCTGAGTGCGGAGAAAAAAAAGAGGTCTGAAATGTATTACGCCAGTGAATCAGTAATAAATTGGTCCTGATTACGATATAAATCGTTAAGGCAAATTCTGAATAATGTCAGGATTGTGTGAGTGTTATCACACAGGTGTAAAATCCGTAACTTGAACCACTTTGAAGGTTTTTCAGTAAGTTAGGTTAATGTTAACCCCGTTATTATTTCAGTTAATCGATATTAATTAATCTCCGGTCATAAATAACAGCATGCTATTTGCATATGTAGAATTTCAATCAGGAAGATAAAACTCTTTTATTGAACATGTTGTTTTAATAATCAGATTTCTCTCACCGTCTTTTAATGTGTGTGTTATATTCCAGGCAAATTCCCTCCCGTTTTTACAGGCTCTGATCATGAAGAATTACGACGATCTGCAGCGTTTCAAAGAAAAAACGCACACGCTTGATATCGCTTTTAAGGATATGTCTGGGCAATCGCAGGACGCGGATCACAGCCAATGGGCCATTATTCGCCAGTTGGCCACGAATAATGAGCCGGAATTAGGCAGCGGTCAGCGCATTGACCTGCCGCAACCCCAACCGATTCGTGGCGATGAGTTTGACGCACCTGCGCAACCTGCACCTCTGCAGGCGCCAATAGCTGCCGCTGGCAGCACTACGCGCGGATCGATTCTCGATAGCCTGGCCGCGACTGCGCCGGTAGAATCCGTGCCCGCTGCACCGCCGAGTGGTGTTTCTTCCTTATTCCCACCGGCTCCAGCGGCGAAACCCGCACCTTCAGCAATCGCGCAAGCGCCGAAAGCGACCGTGGTTGAGCGCCAGGCGACCACTTCGCTGTTTCCGCCGCCGCCGCCGAAACCGGTTGCTGAACCTGTCGCAGCACCTGCGCCCCTCGTGGCAGCACCCGCACCGATTGCGGCCACACCTGCGCCCGCCCCACACACTGTGGTTAGCGCTGGCCCGGTTGCGACACCTGTACCCTCACCGACTTTTGCCGCACCGGTACAGCCGGCTCCTGCTGCACCGTCTCGCTTTGGTGCGCTGTTCCGTTCACGCCCCGCGGAACCTGCTAATATTTCTAAAGAAACACTACTAAAACCGTTACTGGAGAAAATCGCGCTATGCCGTTAGTTTGTGTGTGCTCGCCTAAAGGGGGAGTAGGGAAAACCACCATGGCGGCCAATCTTGCATGGAGTCTGGCGCGTGCCGGCAGCAAGGTGTTGGCAATCGATTTCGATGTCCAGAACGCATTGCGTCTGCATTTTGGTGTACCGCTGCACGACGGCCGTGGTTTTGTTGCTCGCTCTGAAGAGCAGGCCGACTGGAGCCAGTCCATTCTCACCACCGGCGGTAATATTTTTGTTATGCCGTACGGTGACGTCACTGAAGATCAGCGTGAGCGTTTCGAAGAGAATCTGGTTAAAGATCCACATTTCCTTAAACGCGGTCTGGATACCGTGCTGAATTATCCGGGACTGGTGATTATTGCTGATTTTCCTCCAGGTCCAGGTCCGGCGCTTAAAGCCATGACCGCGCTTGCCGATATGCATTTAGTGGTGATGCTTGCAGATACCGCTTCTGTCTCGCTTCTGCCGCAAATAGAAAATGACCGCATGATAGGTCAGCCACTGAATAATAAACGTGGTCATTATTTTGTGCTTAACCAGAGCGACAACCGCCGCAATATTAGCCGTGAAGTCACCGGCTTTATGCAGCAGCGTCTGGGTGAGAACTTATTGGGTGTGGTGCACCGCGATGAAAGCGTCGCGGAAGCCAATGCTTCACAACAGTCGGTGTTTGATTTCAGCCCTGCCTCTGCGGCCGCGTTTGATATCGAACTGGTGGCCAAACGTGTGGCAAATATCCTGAATATTACCGTGGGTAACGGTGAAGTTCAGGCGCCCATTCGCAGTCATTATTAAATAAGCCAGGCTGTTGCCTGGCGCAATAATAACAACACAGCTTCTTTAGGGTGAATCATGAGTAAACTCGGGTTTTACCTGCTGCTACTGGTGCTTGCACCGGTCGCCGCGGTAATCGTCATCACGCCTATGGACAGCCAAAAACAATATATTTTTGGCTTAATCAGCATCGGGATGATGTTTCTACTGGGCTTCAGCAAAAGCCGCAAAATAACCGTTGTGATGGTTATTCTTTCTGCGCTGATGTCGACCCGATATATCTGGTGGCGCACCACAGAGACGCTGCAATTTAATTCAGAGATCGAAGCCATTCTCGGCATCGGTTTATATCTGGCCGAATTGTATGTCTGGCTGATCCTGATTCTGGGCTTCCTGCAGACCACCTGGCCACTGAAACGCACCATTGAACCGCTGCCGGAGGATACCAGCCTGTGGCCAACGGTGGATGTGTACGTGCCGACCTACAACGAAAGCCTGGATGTCGTGCGTGATACCGTGCTGGCGGCCCAGTGCATCGATTATCCGCGCGACAAGTTGAAAGTCTATTTGCTGGATGATGGCAAGCGCAGTGAGTTTGCGGTGTTTGCGGCGGATGTGGGCGTGGGTTACATCACCCGTGACGACAACAGCCATGCGAAAGCCGGTAACCTCAATCATGCAATGAAAATCACCAAAGGTGAGCTGATCTGCATCTTTGACTGTGACCACGTTGCCACCCGTACTTTCTTGCAAGCAACGGTCGGCCCGTTCCTGAAAGATCCTAAGCTGGCGTTGTTACAAACGCCGCACTACTTCTACTCTCCGGACCCGTTCGAGCGTAACCTGCGCGCTGCGCGCAGCATTCCAAACGAAGGTGCACTGTTCTACGGTCCGGTGCAGCAGGGCAACGATAACTGGAATGCGACTTTCTTCTGCGGTTCCTGTGCGGTTATCCGTCGCAGTGCGTTAGAAGAAATCGGTGGTTTTGCTGTCGAAACGGTCACCGAAGATGCGCATACCGCGCTGAAAATGCAGCGTCTGGGCTGGGGCTCCGCCTTCCTGGCGATTCCACTGGCTGCCGGCCTGGCCACCGAACGTCTGGGCCTGCACGTCATACAGCGTAACCGCTGGGCGCGTGGCATGACGCAGATTTTCCGTGTTGATAACCCGCTGTTTGGCCGCGGTCTGAAATGGCAGCAACGCCTGTGCTACCTCAACGCCATGCTGCACTTCCAGTTTGGACTGCCACGCGTGGCCTTCCTGACGGCACCGCTGGCGTATCTGTTGTTCAACCTGAACATCATTCACTCGTCAGCCTCGCTGATTTTTGCCTACGTGCTGCCGCACCTGGTGATGTCGCTGTACGTCAACTCCCGCATGAACGGCAAGTTCCGTTACACCTTCTGGGGTGAAATCTACGAAACCGTGATGTGTTTCCACCTCGTGATTCCGACGCTGTTGACCATGCTGGCCCCTAAGCGCGGGAAATTTAACGTAACGGATAAAGGCGGTTTGCTGGATCAGGGCTTCTTCGACTTCCACATCGTGCGTCCACATGTGATTGTCGCCGTGCTGCTGACTATCGGCATTGTGGCGGGCGTGGTGCGCGCCACGGCGCATGATTACTTTGGTGTTGACCCTTATGTTATCGCGCTCAACGTCGGCTGGGCGGTGTTCAGCCTGATCATCCTGATGGCGGCCATTGCCGTGGCGCGTGAAACCAAGCAGGTACGTAAAACCATTCGTATCGAAGTGCAGATTCCGGCGGTGATTCACTATGCGAGCGGCATCTCTTCACGTACCCAAACCAGCGACTTGTCGATGGGTGGTGCGCAGTTGGATGCGCCAGACAATCGCCACGAGACCGATGAAATCGAAGAGATTGACCTGCTGCTGAAATCGGGTGCTATCACTATCCCGGTGAGCAAAATCTCCGGCGATGACGAAACCATTCGTCTGCGCTTTGGCGATATGCCGCTCTCGCGCCGCCGTGAACTGGTGCGCGTGGTACTGGCGCGTGCCGATGCGTGGATTCAGCCCGAGTACAAGCAGGACAACCCGCTGGTTTCACTGGGCACCATTATTCGTACCGTGTTTGAGCTGTTCTGGCTGACCTGGAAAGATCGCCGTCAGAAGCATAAGCGTGACAACCAGGCCGCCGTAAAAGAGGACAGCGCTGCATGAAGAACTTGACTCAAACGTTGCTGGCGAGCTCGCTGGCAACGGCGCTGATGCTCGCCCCTGCCTGGGCGGAAACGCCCGCGGTTACCCAAGACAGCTCGGCGCTGTCTGACGTGCCGCCACCGCAAGGGATTCAGAGTGAAGCGGATACGCAGTTACAACAAGCCGCCGGTGCCACGCCTTACGCACCGGTAGACAACGCGCCCGCCACTGAGAACGCTGCGCCAGCCGATACGACGGGCGCGGCGCCTGCACCGGTTGATAGTGCGCCAACGAACAACAATATGGCTCCTGCACCGGAAATGGTGTTGCCGAACGTTGCCCCTGTTGCGCCGGTAGCCGCCGCGCCAACTACCGCGATGTTGAACCAGCCGGTAAGCAGCACGATTACGGTGGCTCAGATGGGCCAGCCGCAGGGCATTACCTTGACCGGTGGTCAGCTGCAATCCGGTATCGTGTTCACCCTGCCAAGTGATGAGGTGATCACCAACGCACACCTTAATCTGTCGCTGCGTGTTTCTGCAGCGCTGGCGGCGCGCAATACCTCACTGCAGTTGATGCTCAACGGCCAGCCGTTGGGCACCTTGCCGCTGGGCTCCAGCGACAGTGATGTTAGCGACTATCAGCTGGATATCCCTGCGGCGATGGTGGTATCGAGCAACAACCTCAGCTTCAAAATCAACGATGCGGATAAGCTGCTGTGCGAAAAAGAGAGTGCGCAGCAGTATCAGGTCTCAATTCTGCCGAAAACCACGCTGAGCCTCGAAGGGCAGCAGTTGAATATTGGCACCAGTCTGCGCAACTTCCCGCGTCCGTTCATTGATGCGCAACGCATGACGCCCGCCAGCGTGACCTTTGGTTTTGCCGCCAATGTGGCACCTGACAGCGTGAGCGCTGCGGCTTTAGTGGCTTCCTGGATGGGGATTCAGTCTGATTATCGCGGTATCCGTTTCCCGGTGGTGCGTGGCGATCTGCCAGAGCACAACGGCATCCTGGTCGGTCATCCGGGTGACAAGATTGGTTCGGTGACCTTGCCGGCCACCAATGGCCCACTGTTGCAAGTGATCGATAACCCGAACAACCCGGTCTACAAACTGCTGTTAGTGGTAGGGGCGGACGACGCGCAGTTACGGCAGGCGGCAAACCGTTTAACCACCCAGCCGCTGACCACGGATGCCAGCAGCCTGAACGTTCAGCCACAGCAGATTGGTGTGCGTAAGCCCTATGACGCGCCACGCTGGATCAATACCAGCCGTCCAGTGCGCCTGAGCGAGCTGCTGCGTAAAGATCAAAGCCTGACCACCACCGGTATCTGGCACGATGCGTTGAGCGTCAACTTCCGCGCGGCACCGGATCTGTTCATGTGGGATGGCGACACCATTCCGGTGGAACTGCACTACCGTTTCCCATCAGAAAGCTGGATTGATGAGAACAAATCGTTCCTTAACGTGATGATTAACGGCACGTTCCTGCGCAACCTGACGGTAAATAAAGTCGGTCTGCTGGAGAGCGCCTGGCATCGTCTGGGTGGCGACGCGCGTCAGGAGCATTACACCCTGAAGCTGGAGCCGTATCTGATTTACGGTGACAACCAGCTGGCGCTGTACTTCAACATCAAACCGAAAGCGGATGCACCTTGCGGTGTGTTGCTCAACAACAACATCAAGAGCCGCATTGAAGATGATTCGTGGATTGACCTGAGCCACACGCGCCACTTCACCATGCTGCCGAACCTGTCGTACTTCGTGGGCGCGTCGTTCCCGTTCTCACGGCTGGCGGACTTCTCGCAGACCACCTTGCTACTGCCAGAAAAACCTACCGATGCCGAGATCTCCACGCTGCTGGATATGTCCTCACGCGCCGGTAACGCCACAGGCGTGCCGCTGGTGCAGAACCAGGTGCTGTTTGGTCTGCCGAATGGCGGCACCAATCTGACGCGTCTGCAGCAGAGCGATCTGCTGGCGGTGAGCACCACGCAGAACAGCGAGTTTAACCAGCAGATGCTGGCGAATACGCCGTATGAAACCAGTGGCAATACGCTGGGCGTGAAAGACCCGACCACCTGGGACAAACTGCGCGGCTGGCTGACCGGTGACTGGTATCGCCAGCAGCTGGATGCCGATCGTTACTTCTCCTCGAACGAAGCGTGGCGTGGCTTTGTCAGCTATCGCTCGCCATGGAATGCGGATCGTCTGGTGGTGATGACCGTGGCGACCAGTGACCAACAGTTGCTGCGCCTGCATGAGGACCTGAACTCTTCACGCATCAACGCCGGTATTCGTGGCGATACCGCCATCATCACCGATGAGAACGGCATTCGCAGCTTCCGTGTCGGACCGCAATTCCCGAGCGGTGAAATGCCGTGGTACATGATGGTGGTGTGGTATGCCAACCAGCACTCCGTGCTGATGGCGCTGGCGGCACTGCTGCTCTCAGCGTTGGTAGGCGGTGGCGCCTGGGCGATGCTGAAACGTCATGCGTGGCGACGTCTCAACCCGAAAGCTGATAGCAAGTCCGGCAAGAAGTAAGGATAAAAACAATGAAAAAAAATCTGTTAAGTGCCGGTATTCGTCATGCCCTGATTCTGGGTGGGGCATTGACGCTCTCTCAGCCGCTGTTCGCGGCAGAGAGTACCAATCCTGCGTTACAAGCGCTGTTCGATCAGGCGGCTTACTGGCATCAGAAAGCGCATGACGATTTAGCCAAATCTTCGCTGCAGAAAGTGCTGATGGTGGAGCCAAACAACACTCAGGCGCTTTATCTGCTGGCGCTCTATTCGCAGCAGAGCGGTAGCACGGCGGAAGCGGCGCAATGGCGTGCACGCCTGAGCGCGGCATCACCCAACGATCCGCATCTCACCGAACTGGATAACGCGCGTCAGCTGCAAACCATTCCACAGGCGCAGCTGTCGCTGGCGCGTCAGCAGGCGCGCAGCGGCAACATCGCGGCGTCACTGCAAACCTGGCGTAATACCTTTAACGGTAATGAGCCACCCCCGAGCGTGGCGGCAGAGTATTACCTGACGATGGCGGGTGACCGCGCGCTGCTGCCCCAGGCGGTAGAAGCGCTGCGTCAGTTCTCTGCCGACCATCCGCAGGATACCGGCGCGAAACTGGCGCTGGGTAAGGCGATGACCTATCAGGAATCTACCCGTCGTCAGGGGATCGATTTGCTCGCGTCCCTCGCCGATGGCAATAAAGATGCTGACCGCTCATTGCGTCAGGCGCTGCTGTGGTTGGGGCCACAGGCGTCCGATGCTTCGCTGTATCAAACCTGGCAGCAGCGCCACCCGCAGGATAATGCGGTGATGGATTACTACCGTAAAAACGTCGGTGGAGCTGAGAAAGGCGCTGGCTTTACCGCGCTGAACAGCGGTGATGTCAGTAATGCACAGAACAACTTTGAAAAGGTGCTGCAGGCCAACCCGCAGGATGCCGATGCGCTGGCCGGTATGGGCTATGTGGCTCAGCGTGCTGGGCGTTACGCCGAAGCGGCGGACTACCTGACACGCGCCGCGCAGCTGGGCGGCGACCAGAGTGATACACGCCAGAAACAGGCGGCGGATGCGCGCTTTTATGCCCAGCTGGCGACTGCCCAGCAGGCGCTGAAGAACGGTGACAGCGCCCAGGCGCTGGCGCTGAGTGAACCGCTGGCGCAGGCCGACGGTGAGAAAGGCATTGCGGCGAAGCTGTTCCGCGCGGACGTCCAGCGTCGCAGCAATCAACTTGATCAGGCAGAGCAGACCTATCGCGCTATCCTGCAAACGGATGCCAATAACCGTAATGCCAAAGAAGGTCTCTTCTACGTACTGCGTCAGCAAAACCGCAGCGCAGAGGCGAATACCTTGCTGGCATCACTGCCAGACAGCGTGCGTCAGAGCGTGGCACCGCGCGGCAGCAGCACCGATCCGATCCGTGCGCAGGCCAAACGTGAACTGGCTGCCGGTAACAACAGTGCAGCGATTGCCACACTCAACAGCGGTATCCAGCGCTACCCGAACGACGGCTGGTTGCGTCTTGATCTGGCGCGTATTTATCGCGCCCAGGGCGATAACATGATGGCCGCCAATATTATGCAGCCTGCCATGCGCAGCGGGGCCAGCACCAATGAGCTGTATGCCGGCGCCTTGAACGCCAGCGAAAGCGGTGCCTGGCAGCAGGCCAGTTTACTGTTGTCGCGCATTCCGAACGGCAGCAAGAGCAGCGACATGCGCGAACTGGCGCAGCGTGTGAATTTCAACCTGCAAATGGCAACCGCCGATCAGTATCTGGCGCAGGGTTCAAATGCGGCAGCGGCTAACACCTTGCGTGCGCTGGCCTCTACCCCGCCAGCCAACCCGGTGGATGCGGGTAATCTGGCGCAGAAGCTGGCGAAAGCGGGCGATCTCACCACTGCCGTGTCGGTGGTGCGCAGCAATATGCAGCGTGGCATTCAGGGTAACGCCGGTGACTATGCCGCCCAGGTGGCGGTGCTGAACCAGGCGGGCCTGAATACCGAAGCGCAGAGCTTCCTCAGCAGCCCAGAGTTGCAGTCGCGCAGTACACCGACTCAGCTGGCGAGTATTCGTAACGGTTACGTGATCAATGAAGTGGATCGCCTGCGCGAGCAGAAACAGTACGCCGCCGCTTACGACAAGCTGGTGGGCGCACTGCAGCACGATCCACAAAACCGCGATCTGATGTTCGCGATGGCGCGCCTCTATCAGTCCGGCAAGATGAACAAAGAAGCCGGCGTGGTGTATGACTACCTGATGACCCAGGATACGCCAACGCAAGACGCGCGTACCGGAGCCATCAATGTGGCGCTGGCCAATAATGATGTGAATAAAGCGAATACCTTAACGCGTGGCCTGCGTAACGAGCAGACGCCAGACCGTCTGCTGCTGCTGGCGCGTGTGGCAGAAGCTAACGGCGAGCACAGCCAGGCGATGAGTTACTTGCGCACCGCACGCGGTCAGTTGATTGGCCTGCAAGGTGCACAGACGGGCAGCGTGCCGAGCGTCGGTGGTCTGGCCTTGGCCGACAACCCGTTCATCAACCGCAGCACATCGCCGGTTTCAGGCTCACCTTCTGCCTATGGTGCCGTCATGCCCTGGCAGTCAGCACCGGATGCCTCCACCAGTAGTGCCGCAGGCGTGACGCTGGCAAGTAATACGCCAGCGGTGCAGCAGAGCCAGACGCTGCGTCAAATCGACAACATGATGGACGATTTGCAAGAAAAAACCGGTACTTGGGTGCAGGGGCAAATGCAGGTGCGCGGTCGTGATGGCGAATCGGGTCTGAGTAAACTGACCGAAGCCAAAGCGCCGCTGACTTTCTCCACCGTGCCGTTTGGCGAGTCACGCTTTGACTTCACTATGACCCCGGTTTCTCTGACGGCAGGCAGTGCGGCCGGTGACGCATGGCGTCGCTTCGGCACCAACGCCCTGGTGCAGGGGAATGTGGTGGCCTCGGGCGATGCCAAAATTGACGATGTGCCTTCCTCGTCCACCGATTCGCAGAAGGCCACCGGCGTTGAGTTGAACCTGGCATTGAAAGGCGACAGCTACAAGATTGACCTCGGCAGTACCCCGCTCGGGCAGGATCTGAGCACGCTGGTCGGTGGTGTGCAGTGGTCGCCGAAGTTGACTGACTTCCTGACGTTGATCCTCACCGGTGAACGTCGCGCGATGACTGACAGCCTGCTCTCTTACGTTGGCGTCGAAGACAAAACCAGCGGTAAGCGCTGGGGCCGCGTCACCAAAAACGGCGGTAACGCTTTACTGAGCTACGATAACGGCGATGCCGGTTTCTATGTGGGCGGTGGTGCGTACAGCTACATCGGTGAAAACGTGGCAAGCAACAATAGCGTGCAGGCGACCGCCGGTGCCTATGTGCGTCCGTTCCACTCCGATGACCGCGAACTGAAAGCCGGGATGAGTTTGTCGTGGATGGACTTCTCGAAAAACCTCAGCTACTTCAGCTACGGCCAGGGCGGTTACTTCAGCCCGCAAAACTATGCGTCGGTGTCATTCCCTATCGAATTCACCCGCAAGTTTGACGACCTGAAAGTGAACGTCGGCGGTTCGGTGGGTTATCAGTCGTACAGCCAGGATAAGAGCGCCTACTTCCCGAATGATCCGACATACCAGGCGCAAATGCAGAGCCTGGCCGATCAGGGTTATGTGAAGAGTGCCTATTACAGCGGCGACAGCAAAAACGGTATCGGTTACAACCTGCATGCCGGTGCCGATTACAAGATCAACAAAGATGTCACCATTGGCGGCCAGTTAGGCTACGACACCTTTGGCGATTACAACGAGAGCACAGCGAATCTGTACTTCCGTTACATGTTCGGAGACAACTAATGAGTGAGCAAGTAACCGCGCGCGTCAGCCATCCACATCAGCCAGGTTGGTTCGACCTGGTCAGCGTGATGATTGAAAGCATGTTGAACAATGCGGGTGAGGAAGCGGAAGGTTTTCTCATCGACGTGGGCGCATCGCTGGCAAAACGCTATCCTTTAGCAGAAGCGCGCACCGTGCAGGATCTGGAGCGCGAAATGAATCTGCAGCTGGCCCGTTTCAACTGGGGTTTCAGCCAACTGCAACCGCAGGAAAATGCGATTCTCATTCAGCACCATGCGCTGCCACAGGGCGACAGCAATGTGGATGCTGAGCGCTGGCAACTGGCTTTAAGCGCCGTGCTGGCGGGCGTTTATGCCCAGTGGTTACAGGCGCAAGGTGGCAGTGCGGCGGTGCCGGTCACGTTCGAGAAGAACGACGGCGGTACGTTGCATTATCGATATCAATAGGATGCTGTGATGAAAGTGATGCGGTTCTGGCGTCAATGGATGCTGTGTTTCATGGTGATGTTTTTTAGCGCCCAGGCGGCCGCAGACGGCTGGAGTACCTTTAAAAGCCGTTTTATGAGCAGCGATGGCCGTATCAGCGATACGGCTAACAACAATGTCAGCCACACCGAAGGTCAGGGCTACGGCATGTTACTGGCGGTGGCAAACGACGATCGTGCCACTTTTGATAAGCTGTGGCAGTGGACGCGTAGCCATTTACGCAATCCACAGAATGATCTGTTCTACTGGCGTTACACGCCAGGTGCAGCCAATCCGATTGCGGATAAAAACAACGCGTCCGATGGCGATGTGTTGATTGCATGGGCGCTGCAACGTGCAGGGCAGAAGTGGGGCGGTGATTATCAGTCCACCTCTGACCGTATTCAGCGGGCTATCGTCAAACAGAACGTGATCACCTTTGGTGGGCGCACGGTGATGTTGCCTGGCGCACAAGGGTTCAACAAAAACAGCTATGTGGTGCTGAATCCCTCTTATTTCCTGTTTGCGGCATGGAAAGAGTTTGCCGATCGTAGCCATCTGCGCGTGTGGAACAGCTTGATTGATGACGGGATGGATTTGCTGGGCGATATGCATTTCGGCAAAACCGGCCTGCCGCTGGATTGGGTGGCGCTGAACGCGGATGGTTCAGTCGCACCTGCGGTGGGATACTCCAACCGCTTCAGCTATGACGCGATTCGTATCCCGCTGAATATCTGGTGGTACGATCCGCAAAGCTTACGTCTGGTGCCGTTCCAACGTGTTTGGCAGGGCTATGGTCGCATGACCACACCAGCCTGGTTTGATGTGCTCGCCAATACACCTGCTCCATACAATATGGACGGTGGGCTACTGGCTATCCGCGATCTGACTCTGAACCAAACCGGTTATCTTAGCGACCGTTTAGCGCCGGATCAGAACTACTTCTCGGCCAGTTTGCAGCTGCTGACGTGGTTGGCGTATCAAGAGAAGCGTTAACAATCACAGCGTGCGGATGACGTACCGGTCGCCATAAATGGCGACGCTACAATCGTCATCCGCGTAGGGTCGGCATTCATGCCGACCGGTTTCATTCCCCGTGCAGACCCTTATTTAAAATCCGCGTACGGCTCCAATGGCTGTGGCGGCATGTCCATATCCCCGTTCCAGCCTGCCATGGAATAGCGCATGTAAATCAACCCATGGCTTGGGGTGTAATCCTTGGCTTGCTGGATATCCATCGCCAGGCCCACCGACCAGTGCGGCGTCAGACGGCGCTCCACCACCGCTTGCAGGGTATAACCGAAGCCGTTACCTGAGCTGCTGTCAGAGGTGGGATTGGATGCCAGCGTAAAGCCAGGATTGACCGGATAGCGCTGCTGACCGTCGGTTTGCGATTGCGACCAGGACACCGAGCCACCGAGATCATAGGACCAGTTTTCGGTGCGTTGACGATAGGTAATCGGCACCGACAGCGAAAAATATTGCTGCGGGCTGTAATAGCCGCCCTGGCCGAAGGTGTAGTCGCTGAGGTCTTTCTGGTAATGCCACAGCATGCTGTTGAGGCCAATGGTTGCGCGGCGGTTGTTCTCGTTGATCAGCTTGTAGTAATAACCCGCCATCAAACGTTCACGGCTGTTATCCGCGACGTTCTCACCGGTAATTTGATGGGCGCTGATATCGGCCCACACGCCATTGGCCTCGCCCTGATCGTAACTCAGCCCAATGGAGCCACCGGTCGCCACGACGCCGCCCCAGGTTTTCCCGCCATTGGCTGACGGATCGCGGGCACCCGCGTATGCCAGCAGCGAACTGGAAATCGGTCGGCGCGAAGCGGTGAAGGTCACGCCAATATCTTTCACATCGGTTTTCCAGCTTAAACCGCCCACCCAGTTAGTCACTTCAAAACCGAGCGGCGTGGTGCCGATATCCCCTGACCAGCGGTCATTGTGCCAGCCGACGCCAATTGACGTGCCTTCATCGCGCTGGGTGAAGTCGCGGCTACAGCCACCTGAATTATCATCATTACAGCTGCCGAACCGTTCACTGTGGCTGCCGTCGGTGGTGGAAAAAGTCCCCGCTGACACCAATACGTGATCGACACGCACAAAGCTGCGTCCGTCAGCGAAAGGCGTCTCCGCCTGCATCATGGTAGTGTGCGCGGTAAAATCAGACGTGCCGCCGTTGCCCTTATCGCGTGAGTAATCCTGCTCCAGCGTGAAGGTGGTGTCCTGCTGACGATACAGGTCGGCCGCATCGCTGCGAATGCTGCGTTTTAGCCAGTCATCCTGGTCGTCATTGCGCGTCAGGCGGGTGTAGTCATCATTACTCATCGGTACATCATGGCTGATGCCGCTGGCGGCCATCGCCTTGCGATAATCCTGCTGCGCCAGCTCAGGGGTTTCCAGCCGTGCGGCATCGCGGTACACCAGCGCTTTACTCTGCGACGGCGGCTCTTTGGCCACACGGTTTTTTAAATCATTCAGCAGCTGCTGCGCTCGCACGCTGTCGCCGCTGTTTTGCCAGGCCAGTGCCACGCGTCTTCCGCTGTTGATATTTTGCTGCGCCACACTTGGCGGCAGGGCGTGCAGTGCCTGCCGCGCTTCCTGCGTGCGCTTAAGGGCGATTAACGCTTCAATGCGGCCTAATGCCGCATCATTGTTCTGCGCATCCTGTTGCAGCACGCGTTGATAGCCGTTCAGCGCGGATTGGGCATCACCCCGCTCCAGCGCCCAGTCGGCCAGCGTGATGTCACGTCGCTGTGAGGCGGGCTGCTGGTTTAACAGTGCCAGCGCCGCGTGTTCCTTGCCATTGGCCCGAAGTTCGCTGGCCTGGGCGAAGACTTTGTCTTGGGTTAAGCGATCGGCCAGCTCATGCATATTGCTGTCCCAGCGCGCTTCAGGCAGGCGATGCAGTGCCGCTAATGCCGCATCATCCTGATCGCCAGAGGAGAGCCACAGCGCCCACGCATAGAGTGCGGCGGGTTCCTGCGCATGCTGGCGCACCATGGCGTCCATCACTTGTGCGCCTTGTGCCTCTGCGCCGCTGTTACGCAGCGCCCCGGCTAAGCGGTAAGAGAGCCAGATGTCATTAGGGTTGTCCTGCGCCGCCTGACGATATTTCACCACCGCCTGATGCCACTGGCCTTGTTGTGCCAGCGCATCGGCTTCCGCACGCAGGCTGTCACTGCGCAGCGAACGCAGGGTATCGGCGAGGGAGCGCTGCTGTGCGGCAGGCAGGGAATTGATAAACGCCATGGCGCGTGCGGGAGATTGTCTTTGATAAAGCCCAGCCAACCGACTCACCGCCGTGGTATTGCTGCGATCCAGACGCAGCGCCTGTTGCCAGAACTGTTCCGCCTGCGCCTCATTTTTGCGTGCCTGAGCCACATCGCCCAGGCCAATCAACGCCCAGCTGTCGCGATTATCGATGGCCTGCGCACTGCGATACTGACGTTCTGCGCCAGAGAGATCGCCTTTTTTCAGCGCGTCATCGCCATTATTGATGGCCAGCCAATAGCGGTTGGTTTGCAGCAGCGACTGCCATTTGCCAATTTGGGTACTGGCTTGCCCGGCCTGAATGGCTTTTTGCAGCCAGCTGATGGCTGCCGCACGGTTGTTGGCACGCGCCTGCGCCTGGCCCATGGCACCCATTAACTCGGCATCATTGGGGTTGGCTTTCAGCGCTGCGCTCAATGAGGCAATGGCACCGGCCCCGCCGCCCGCATCCACCAGCGCCAGGCCACGCATACGCTGACGATAGGCTGGATCGGCCAGCAATTTCTGCTGCCGTGCCAGCTCTTCCTGGCCGCGCTGTTGGGCATCACCCGAGGTGAACACCTGCAGATATTGCTGCAGGCTGGCCACAGTGCGGTCGCTGACCGGTTGATTCTGGATCTGCTGGAGCCACAGCTCTGAAGCCGCATCACGCCCGCCATCACGATTGGCCAGGCTGCGCAGTTGCTTCAGCGCTTCATTCGGCTGATTGTTATCAAACGCCATGCGTGCCAGCTGCAGTTCTACGCCGATATTGCCGGGATAGCGCTGCTCCAGCCCCTGCAACTGACGATAAGCGGTGAGCTGTTGGCCCGGTAAACGTGCCACCAGACGCCAGTATTCCAGCTCGGTGTTGACGTCCGGGAAGACGCCATGGAACAGCGCATCCCACGCCGTTTTGGCTTCCTCTACGCGTCCGGCGGTGGCCAGCAAGCGTGCCTGTTGCAACTGCTGGCGACCTTCCGCACTCATCAAGCGCAGGCCGGTTTCGGATTCCCGTGTGGCGATGTCATTGGGTGCCACTTTCTTCAATTCATCCAGCAGCGTCTGCGCTTTGGCCTGATCGCCCTGACGCAGTGCCATGCGGATTTGCGCCGCCAGCACCTGCGGATTGTCCGGATCGATTTTTTCCAGACGATAGAGTGACTGCCGCACCAGGTCGTATTTGTTGGTGGATTCACCGGTGCGGATCTGCATCAGCAGCCACGCGACCGGCGAAACCTGCGGGCCATCGGCTGCCACGCCGGGGCCCGCGAGGATGCTGGCAATCAGCAGCCCAAGTGGCAGTTTATTCATCATCATCCAGCTCGGCCAGACGGCGACGGCTGACCATGCGCATCAGACGCCATGCCATCAGTGCAAACAGAATCACCACCACCACGGCACAAATCGCCAGCCACACCGGATGAGTTGCCAGCATATTCCACAAGCGTTCCCACCATGGCAGATGGCCGACGAAGTAGGTGTCGCCCACGCGCACGCTGGTGACGCCCGATTCCCGCACGATGGTGGCAGAGCCGAACACGGCAGCACGTTTTCCGCTGTCGAGCAGCGCGTTATTCAGTAAATCCCAGCCGCGTGGGCTGTCAGCCAGCAAGGCGACAACGCTACGTTGATCGTTAAACGGCGACTGGAATCCAACAATCGCACCCATCGGGCCGCGTGAACTGATACCGGTCTGGCTTTCCACTTTGCGGTCACTGTCTGAGACCGGCACATTCTGCGCGGTGATCGGGCGCGTAGGCATGTTGATCCAGCTACGTGCCGCCTCGACCAGTAAGTTGATCTTCTTATCATCCTGCAGATCCTGCGGGATGCCGCCGATCATCAGCAGGTCAGCATCTTTGTCTTTGGCTTGCTGCCAGTTATCGCTCATTTGCACGCGCAGTGCCGGGTAACCGGTTTGCGCGCCGATGGCACCCAAGGCATTCAGCATGGTGCTGACTTCGCCGTTATTCGGCTTCGGCTGTACTAACACCAGGGTTTGCGCGAGATCGGCGTAGCGGCTGTAAGGGAAACCGGCGTTAGCATAGGCACCGAGCGACGGCATCTCGATGTAGTGGCGATAGCCGGAGAAATCGATGCTGGAGTGATCGTCGATCACCACGTGGTGACCAACGGCAGTGACGGTTTCACAGCGACCATCGGCGGTGCCGCCAATAAAGGTATTGGCATAGTCAAAGCTGAAGCGCAGTTGGTTCACCACGCCAAGACGCAGTGCCGGAATGGTCAACTGGCGGTTGCTGTCTTGCAGCCCTTGCATCAGCGGAATGCGCATCAGCTGCTGACCGGCGGTATCTTTTACCGTCAGCGGATAATCCTGCATGAACTGATTGTTCAGGTGTACAGCTAAACGCGAGCCGTCTTGCTGAATCGGCGAGGTATAGCGGTAAATCAGATCCATATCGATGCCGCGTGCACGCACCAGGAACAGATCGGGCGGCAGGTTCAGCGTCAGGCTGATGGGGTTCGGCTGCAAGCCGTCGGCCTGCAGCTGGTTCTGATATTGCGTCAGCTCGGCAAAGGTGGTGCGGCGGTCGGTGCGCACCCAGTTTGGCGCATCGTAGGCCTGGCGTGGAGCCAGCAGTTTTACGCTGTCGATGGTGGACGTATCGCCGCGCAGCAGCAGTTCACCTTGCGCGATACCTTCGACGGCGGTCAGCAGGTCGTTATCATCACGGCCCAGCACCAGCAGCATTTTTTCGTACGGATTGTCGGGCTGGCTCACCATCTCCACCGTTGGCTTGTCCACCGGCGGCAGGTCTTTCAGGAAGTCAGGGCGATGATCGTTAGTGGCGAAAATCACCGCATGCTGATCTTTCGGCAACTGGTTATACAGCACCGGGAACGACTGTCCACGCCACTGGGCTTTGCTACCGAACCATGAAGCCAGAATACCGGCGGCGCGCTGCTGCACCAGATTTGGCTGGCTGCTGAACACCATCGGCAGCTGCAAAGGCCGATTATCACGCGCGTCAAAGAAGGGTTCCGGGAAGTGCGAGAGGTCGTTCTTCAGCGGCAGTTTTTGCAGCGTCAGATCGAGCTTGCTCTCTTTGCCGATATCCATCCAGATGGTGCTGTTGGCGGGGTTTTCACACACGTTAGCGTAATGCCCAACCAGCTCAAGGCGCACACGGTTGAAGTCGCCAATAAAACGCGGATCGATCGGCAGCTGGGTTTGATTCTCTTTGCCCAACTGGTCAGCGGTGACGGTGATCAGCCCGACCAGTTCATCGTTGAGATAGACCTTAAGTTGCGACAGCGTGGGGATCAGCGCCGGAGAGGGACGATAACTGAGCGTCAACAAAGCACGCGTCACCACTTCGTCACTGCGCACCCCAAACTCGATCTGGCTGGTGGGTTCCGTGCCGCGCAGCGTCATGCTGCCGGGTGGCGGCGCGACCTGATTGAACAGCAGCTGGCTGTCGCGCAGCGGCGCATTCACATCCAGGGGTTGAGCAACCACCGGGAGCGGCGTCTGTGCGGCGGCACGAGGTGCCTCGGGCGCTGAAGGCTGTGGCGCAGCCTGCGCCAGCGTGGCAGTGCCCAGCAACAGGGCGGTAAACCAGCTCAGTTTTCTCGTCATGGTCTTATCATCAACTTAAGTGAAATCGGTTTTGATTGCCGCAGGGGTGTGGCGAATACCCTGCGGTAACAGTGAAGCCAGCCAGCTGACTAACGCTGTCAGTATCCGGAAAAGTCGGCGCAGCGGGGCAGGGCCATACTCCGCCAGGCGCAAATAGCCTTTGAAGCCCAGTATCATAATGTCTGCCAGGCTCTGCACCGGTTTGTCTTCCGGGAAGCCGTCCTGCCATAGCGCCCAGGTATCGGCGCGGGCGAAGGTACACTGAATAAATTCAATATGCTGGCGAGTCGAGAGTTGATGCAGGCGAATACCGGCACGGCGGCCAAACACGCGCTGTACCTGGCAGGGGAAGCTGAACTCCTGCTGACCACGGCGCAGTAGCAGCCAGACGGGTTCATCTTCCTTCAGGGCATCTGCTTCACGCAGTTCGACGCCCACGCCACCATCGGAGTAGTCACGCAGTGTGCAGGGCACCATATGGCCGTCCTGACGGGCGATGGCCGCCGGCATGGCGATCTCCACGCGGTGCGCTTCGCGAATCTGGCGCGCTTCCACCGAGACGGCCACGGCCCCCCCGAGGATGATCATGTTGTACACCACCCACACCAGGCTGACCCAAATGGTGAGCATTTCGTTGGCGGGGCCGTAGGCCATGCGCCAGAAGGCCATGCCGATGCCTGCGATATTCAACAGCACCAGCATCATGTAAGGCTTGGTGATCACCCAATCGAGATGGCGCTCTTCCACCAGACCGCCTTTGGCAGTGACGTTGAACTTGCCTTTGTGCGGATTAAACAGCGCCACGGTGGTCGGGCGCGCGATGTACCATGCCAGCACGGTTTCATACACTTCACTCCAGAACGAGTGACGCCAGCGTCCCTGAATGCGCGAGTTCGTCAGGCTGGTGTGCACCATATGCGGCAACACATAAATCGCAATCGCCAGCGCGGGGGCGTAGATGATGTAGGCGTGGCACAGTAGGAAGGCCAAGGGCGCCAGCAGGAAGATCAGGCGTGGAATCCCGGCGAGGAAGTGCAGCATGGCGTTGGCGTAGCATAAGCGCTGCACCAGCTTTAACCCTTTACCAAACAGCGGGTTATCGAGACGGAAAATCTGCACCATGCCACGCGCCCAACGGATGCGCTGACCAATGTGTGCGGACAAACTTTCGGTCGCCAGGCCGGCGGCTTGTGGAATGCGAATATACGCTGAGGTGTAACCCTGACGATGCAGGCGCAGCGAGGTGTGGGCATCTTCGGTCACGGTTTCCACTGCAATGCCGCCAATCTCATCTAATGCTGTACGGCGCAGCACCGCACAGGAGCCGCAGAAGAACGCTGCATCCCAGGTGTCATTACCGTCCTGAACCAGGCCATAGAACAGCGAGCCTTCGTTGGGCGTCTGGCGGAAGCGGCCGAGGTTGCGCTCGAACGGGTCAGGGGAGAAGAAGTGATGCGGTGTTTGCAGCATCGCGAGACGGTGATCCTTCAGGAACCAGCCCATGGTCAGTTGCAGGAAGGAGCGTGTCGGCACGTGGTCGCAGTCAAATATCGCCACGTAGTCACTGCGGCACGCGACTTTCAGCGCGTGATTGATGTTGCCTGCTTTGGCGTGTTCATGAGTGGGACGCACCACATAATTGACGCCTACGCTGGCGGCAAACTCGCGGAACTCTTCCCGTGTGCCGTCATCAAGAATGTAGATATTGAGTTTGTCCTGCGGCCAGTCGATGCCCATGGCTGCGTAGATGGTCGGTTTCACCACGCTCAGCGGCTCGTTATACGTCGGCACCAGAATATCGACGCTGGGCCAGGTGGTGATTTCAGGGGGCATTGACACCGGCTGGCGATTGAGTGGCCACAGCGTCTGGAAATAACCCAGCACCAGTACCGACCACGAATAAGTTTCGGCACCAATCAGCAGCAGACCAAAGGTCAGGCTCAGCGGATCGTCCCAGTTCAGGGTTTCGGTGTAACGCCACCACAAATAGCGACAGGAAATGGTCAGCGACAACACAATCAGCATGATAGTCGAGAGGCGGCCCGGCACGCGGCGCACCATCATCGCCAGACCCCACAACAGCAGCACAAAAACAAACTGGGTGGTGATGCCAAACGGCTGTGAAATACAGAGTAACGCCAGCAGACTGGCGACAATCGCAGCGGTGATAAACAGCAACTGACGCACGCGCACGGGCAGTTTTTGCAGTTGTTGCTCGGTGCGCAGATGCAAACCGGTTTTCGCTACCCGTGCAGGCAGCGTGCCCAACCATTGATAAAACTGCTGACGCCAGCGAAACAGTGAACTGAATGCGTTGAAGCGTTTACGTTCACTGCGCGCGCTGTTGTCGAGTGGCAACACCAGCAGCAGCCACAGACTCTGCAGCGCGTAGCGCAGCGCATCTAACGGACGCGGGCGCTGCGCTGAGATTTGCGGATAGTAGCGCTGACGCTGTTGCAGAATACGTTGCCAGCCGGGCGTTTCCAGTCGCAGCAGCGACCAGGCCAGCACACACCACAGCAGGTGCAACGCCACGGTTAAACGCCCTGCGCCGTGCTGACGTGCTGTACGGGCGCGACGCTGCAGCGCCTGCCATGCCTGCGGAACCAAAAGCCAGCGCAACGGATTCACGCGTGACCACCCGCAACATTCAGCAGCAGCCAGTTCGCCAGGGTATTGATCTCCTCACTCGCCAGCGCATGGGGGCGATATTCGCCCACCGGCTGCTTCATCATCAGCGCCTCGGCCAGCGCTTCATCACGATGAATGACCTGTGGAATAAGATTCTTCAGCGTGCGCAGCCACAGTTGATGCAGATCTTGTTGTAGCTGGCTGTTGGCGTTGAACTGGTTGATCAAAAACAGGGTGTGCGGCAGGAAGCGTGGGTGATGCAAACGCAACTGGCAGTTGGCATCCAGCGATAGCACCTGCAGTAGACGATCGGCTGCATGGGCAAAAGATCGCTGCCAGGGTAGCAGATCCGCCGGAAGGTCGAGGATCACCCAACGGTAGTGCGCTTTCAGGGCCGGGAGCGCGTTAAGCAGTGGTGCAGCAAAGTGCTCATCCGCCGCTTGCAAGGTTAACGTTTGGTGATCACTTAACGTGCCGAACGGCAGAAAATCGAGCCCGGTTTGATAACGCTGCGCACACTGCTGCCACGGCTGCTGTTCCAGCAGGGCGGGCACCCAGCCCTGTGGATGAGTGAGAGGCAAGTTGAAATGGGCAGCCAGTTGATTTGACGCAGAAAAATCGATGACTAACACCGATTCCCGCAACGCGTTGAGTGCCCAGCCGAGTGCCGCACTGAGCGAGGTTGCACCGCAACCACCACGCAATCCTTGTAAGGCAATAACCGGCATTAGCGTTCAGGTTCCTGTAAGGCAGTTAATTCATGCAATAGCGGCCAGCGCGTGAGCAGAGAATTGAGGCGCTCTTCGCGGGCAATATCAATGTAACGAAAGGCCATTAAAGAAAAGGCTTCGCTCAACGCATTAATGTCATCCTGATCCTCACTGGTGGAAGCGATCAGCGAAAAGGCATTCTCAGTTTTCATTACTTTCTTGCCACCAAAAACAGCAACGGATGAATTGTGGTTTTATTTTTTGTAAAGTCTAGACCGGAAGAAAAGCAGGCACCATGCAAAAATCAATGTGATTTGAGATAGCGCAGGTTTTATTTATTTCAGCAGTTCCAATCGTCGTCGTCTATATTAAACTAGCCTGGATTGTTCTGATCGTGAAACAAATATGAAAAATCGCTACGCGCTTGGCCTACAACAGGTTCAGCAGGAATTAATTACACTACAGAATCCAGGGTTTTATTGGATCACCAGTCAGCGTCAGGAAGATGCCAGATTACTGCTGCGTCAAGTGGTTAGCCATCAGCAGGCGGCAACACTGGTCAGCGCAGATGAGAAGCCACAAGCGCTGCTCACTCCCGATCCTGTTTCTGGCCCAGCGCGTATCCCGCTATTTTCTTTACCAGCTAATAAAGCCAGCCTACAGCACCTTGAGAATGATTTTGCCCGCGTGCTGAATAGCCGCAGTGGGTTAGTGCTGTTTTACAGCAACGCCGCGCTGTGGAGTAAATTATCCGAGGATGAGCTGACGCAATGGGTGAAACGCATGCGTCGTTTGTTAATAAAAAAACAAATCACGTTGTTACTGATCACCTCGGGAACGGCAATTATTCACTTGCGTAATCATCTTCAGCGTTATTTTCGCCAGCTTGATGGTGTCGCGCATTTAGAATTTCAACAAGATAGCTGGCAATACCGAATTAACTGGTGGTACTCCGCAGACAAACTTTTGGCGGACCGCGCTATCCGACTCAGTTGTACGGATAATCAATTCTGTGCCGCCAATGAAACGGAACAACATACTCCGCTCAGCCTGAATGATGAAAATCAATTCCTGGCGCAAGAAGGGGTGTTAGAAGGTGCACCGCCGCTGTCCAGCCAGTGGCAACTGTTTAGCGACAATGAAGGGGTGTTCTCTCGTGCTCAGCAGGCGAATGCGGCAACTGTCATTTTTAGCCTGGCCCATAATCAGGATATCAATACCTTAGCGAAGATGGTCCACAGTTTGCGCCGTTCACGCGGTAATACCTTGAAGATTGTAGTGCGCGAAATCAGTACCAGTCTGAGATACAGTGATGAACGCCTGCTGCTGGCCTGCGGCGTGAATGCCATTGTGCCAACGGCAGCCAGCTTATCGCGTTTTCTCACCACGCTGGAGGGGATTCAGGGGCAGCAATTTACCCGTCACGTGCCGGCCAATCTCTCGGCACTAATGCAGGCGTTGCAACCGCTCCAGCAGAAAGGCTATCTGCCGCTGGACAACTTCTGCACCGCCGTGCAGCAGTTAATGGGCAACACGCTGCTGCCAGAAAATGACAAAGGGTTGATGGTGGCGCTGCGTCCCGTCCCTCAGTTGAAACCGGAGCAGGTTTTGACGTTGTGCAAACCGCGCCGCTTTGGTGATTTGGTGACGTTGATTAATGACCGCATCTATTTGTTCTTATCCTCCTGTCGTTTTAACGATCTGGATATTGCGCTGAAGTCGATTTTCTCACTGCCACATGATGAGTTGTTCAGTAACCGCGTGGTGTGGTTTGAGGACAATCAGATCCTGTCTGAGGTGAATAAGATTCGCCAGCTGACCCCGGTGGCGCAACGTGAAGTGCAGATGGCTTCGGTGGATTTACCCTCGACCCGTCCGAAGGAGGTTGCTGAGAGGCGCAGTGCGCAAACACCACAACCAATTATTCTCAACCTCGATGGAGATCGCCACTGATGACAATGATGGATTGGGTGCAGGTGGCGATCCTGCTGTTATTAATTTTGCTGTTCCTGAAATCGTTGTTTGTGCGTTGGTTACCGCGCAGCAGCACCAGCTTGCTGATGCGTTTGCTGCCGCCGCGTGCGCTGAAATCGGAAGGGCAGTGGCAACGCAAACCCGCTAAAACGGATACCAAAGCGTAATGAGTGATACTAAACCTTCGACGCTGCACGGTTCGTGGTGGCGCGGTCTCGGCGGCTGGAACTTCTACTTCCTGATCAAATTTGGACTGTTGTGGTACGGCTATCTTAATTTTCACGCGCTGAGCAATCTGGTGTTTCTGGCCTGGTTGCTGTTCCCGCTGCCGTCACGCCGTCTGCATCGCATTCGACACTGGGTTTCGCTGCCGATTGGCTTTGCGCTGTTTTGGCACGATACCTGGCTGCCAGGGCCAGAATCGATCATGAGCCAGGGCAGTCAGCTAGCTGGATTCTCATCGGCTTACCTGCTCGACCTGGTGAATCGCTTTATTAACTGGGAGATGATCGGCACCGGCTTTGTGCTGCTGGTGTTGTACCTGTTCGTGGCCCAGTGGATTCGCGTCACCGTGTTGGTATCGCTGATGTTGATCTGGTTGAACGTGCTGACGATAGCCGGACCGGCGATGAATTTGTTGCCGACCAAGGCCGCCACGCCCGAAGTGGCGTTGAATGACAAACCGTCCACGGCTAAAGCGCCGGATGGCCTGGATCAATCGGCGCCACCGACCAGTGCCAATTTGACCTCGTGGCTCAATCGCTTCTACGACAGTGAGCGCCAACGCGTCACCCACTTCCCGGATGCCTTGCCTGCGGATTCGCAGCCGTTTGATATCCTGGTGATCAATATCTGCTCCCTGTCGTGGTCAGATCTGGATGTGGCGCAACTGCGAGACCATCCGCTGTGGAAGCATTTTGATATCGTGCTGAATAACTACAACTCCGCCACCGGCTACAGCGGCCCGGCAGGGATTCGTTTGCTGCGTGCCAGCTGCGGCCAGACGTCGCATACCAATCTGTATAAAGCCACCGATCAACGCTGCTATCTGTTTGATAATCTGGCGAAGCTCGGCTTTAAGCAAGAGCTGATGATGGACCACACCGGCGTGTTTGGTAACTACCTCAAAGAGTTGCGCGAAGATGGCAATCTGCAAGCACCGCTGATGTCGCAGGCGGGAATTGCGCCGGAGCTAACCTCGTTTGACGGTTCGACGGTGTTTAATGATGGGCAGCTTATGCAGCGCTGGCTTGACGATCGCACCAAGAGCAGCGATGCGCGCAGTGCCACTTTCTATAACCTGATCCCGCTGCATGATGGCACGCGTGAGCTGGGCAGCACGCGCACCGCCGACTGGCAGCCGCGCGCTAAAGTACTGTTTGATCAGCTTGATACTTTCCTGACTAATCTGGAGAAATCTGGTCGTCGTGTGATGGTGCTGGTGGTGCCCGAACACGGTGCTGCGCTGCAGGGCGATAAGATGCAGATGTCAGGTCTGCGCGATATCCCCAGCCCAAGCATTACCCATGTGCCGGTGGGCATTAAGTTTGTTGGCATGAAGGCACCGCATCAAGGCCAACCGCTGACCATTGATACGCCGACCAGTTTGCTGGCGATTTCCGAGATTATTTCCCGCGTGGTGGATGGACAGGTGTTTAACGCACCCAACGTGAATATGTCGGTACTGGCAGATAATTTACCGCAATCGCCAGTGGTGTCAGAAAACGATAACGCCGTGGTGATGATGTATCAGGGTAAACCCTGGATACGTCTCAATGGTGGGGATTGGGTCGCGTATCCGCAGTAATCGTCAATGTGAACCGTAGCGGCGCAATTTATTGCGCTGCAAATCTGCGTGATAAATCACGCCGCTACGGTTTCTTGCTGGTTTAAATCGGTTCGGCAACCTGAACAATTCCTATTCACCCACTTATCTGCCTCTCTCAGCCACTTTTCGACCTTATCCCGGCGCAAAAAATCACTGACCTGCGATATACTCGCTGCGCATTTCATCTAAAGACACGGCGTGAGACGCCGGGAGAGGTTTTGTTGCGCGTTAGCCGCTCGTTAACGATAAAGCAGATGGCAACGGTGTCCGCCGTGGCGATGGTGACCATCAGCATTTTTATCGTCATCCAGTTATTCCACTTTGTGCAGCAGCGCAGGATTGACTACGCCCAGCAGATGGAGAATATCGCGCACACGGTGCGTCAGCCGCTGTCTGAAGCGGTGCTCAAAGGCGATATTCCGCAGGCGGAACGCATTCTCAATACCCTCAAACCTGCCGGTATTTTGTCTCGGGCGGATGTGGTACTGCCAAACGCGTTCCAGGCGCTGCATGCCGATTTCGTGCCGGAAAAACCGGTGCCACGCTTTGTTGCACGCCTGTTTGAGCTGCCGGTGCAAATCACTCTGCCGCTCTACTCGGTTGAGCGAACCGGGCTGCCGAAGCCGATCGCTTATCTGGTGCTACAGGCCGACTCCTCACGGGTGTATCAATTCCTGTTGAGTACGCTTTCAACCATGATCACCACCTATTTGCTGCTGGCACTGATTCTCTCAGTGGCCATCAGCTGGTGCATCAACCGTCTTATCGTGCATCCCTTGCGTAACCTGTCGCGTGACTTGCAGGAGCTACCGCCACAAGCGATTCTCACCCACAAACTGGATTTGCCGCACAACCATCGCGACGATGAAATCGGCATGCTGATCCGTAGCTACAACCGCAATCAGCAGGTGCTGGAGTCGATTCATGATGAAATGAGCCGTATGACCACCCATTTCGCCGTCACCGATTTGCCCAATCGCGCACTGTTCCTGGCCCTGCTCGATCAGCACGCCAGCCATCGCCATCGTCGTCAGCCGTGGGGGTTGATGGTGATCCGCATTGAGACCTTGCAGGAAGCCAACGGCGTCCTGAGTGATGAGCAGCGCGATACCTTAATGCTGACGCTGGTGGAAAAAATTCGCAGCACCGTGGACGATCACACTTTGCTGGCGCAAACCGGACCGAGCGATTTTGCGTTATTGATGAAGCGCGCCCATAACCCGTTCCGGGCGATGCGGCTGGCCCGCAACCTGATGATCCGCATCAATCAGCCCGTCAATCTTCATCAACTGCAACTGCGTCCCAATGCCAGTATCGGTCTGGCGTTGTATGACGATAGCGTCGTCAGCGCGGGCGAGCAGCTTGATCGCGCCACCTCCGCCATGATGTCGGCGCGTCATCAGGGTAAAAACCAGATTCTGTTCTTTGATCCGGCACTCACTGAACGGGCGCAAAAACGTCTGACGCAGGAGCACGATATCTTGCAGGGCTTACAGGACGATCAGTTTGCACTCTATCTGCAGCCGCAAATCAACATGGCAACCGGTGAACTGGCCGGTGCCGAAGCGTTACTGCGTATGCGTATGCCGGATGGCAGTTACGGATTATCAGAAGAGTTTATTGCCAGCGCCGAAGAGATTGGCGTGATTTCGGCGATAGGCCGCTGGGTATTTGAAGAAGCCTGCCGCATTCTCGCCGCCTGGCAGAAGCAAGGCATCAATATCCCACTCAGCGTTAATATTTCCGCCGTGCAGTTGCGTGACGCCAGCATGGTGAGCCATTTGCAGGGGCTGCTGGAGCGCCATCGCATTGCACCGGGTAACTTTGTACTGGAAATTACTGAAACCGCGCAAATAGGTGATGCTGAGCAGGCGATATCCCTGCTGCGCGCGTTGCAGCAAACCGGCGTGGCAGTCGCGCTCGACGATTTCGGTATGGGTTACTCGAATCTCAACTATCTGCATCAATTTAAAGCGCTGCCAGTGAACAAGCTGAAGATGGATCGCAGCTTCGTTGCCGCACTGCCCGATGACGACACCATGGTGCGTATTGTGTCAGCCATTGCCGACATCATTCACCTTGACGTGATTGCCGAGGGTGTTGAAACGGAAGAGCAGCGTGACTGGCTGCTGGCGCGCGGAATTACCATAGGGCAAGGCTACTTATACGCAGAAGCCTTACCTTTACACATCTTTAATCAACGCTGGCTTGCGCCTTCGTCACATCCTGAATAATCACCTGATTTATTGATTTTCCTTGATAAAACGCTGATGTACCGTGTGCTGAAGCGTTTCAGTTCATAGTTAGAGTTTTGTAACTTTTGTAAGGAATGTAAGGGTATATTAATCCTGTTAACGGGGTGTTATTTTCCCGCAATCGGTAAGGTTTTTTCGCTTCCAGGCGGCTTGCCGCATGCGTTCTCCATAATAACGGCGGTGAATTCCGTCTATACCTGGACACCTGTTATGAAACTGTTCAAAAGCCTCTACTTTCAGGTGCTGGTTGCCATCGGCATCGGCGTCCTGTTGGGCCACTACTATCCTGAGTTAGGCGCGCAAATGAAGCCGCTTGGTGATGGTTTCGTTAAGCTGATCAAGATGATCATCGCCCCCGTGATTTTCTGTACGGTGGTGACCGGTATTGCCGGCATGGAGAGCATGAAAGCCGTTGGACGTACGGGCGCTGTTGCGCTGCTCTATTTTGAAGTGGTCAGCACCATCGCGCTGATTATCGGTCTGGTTGTGGTTAACGTGGTGCAGCCGGGTGCGGGCATGAACGTTGACCCTGCAACGCTTGACGCTAAAGCCGTGGCGGTTTACGCCCAGCAGGCGCAAGAGCAGGGTGTTATCGCCTTCTTGTTGGATATCATCCCGAATAGCGTGATCGGCGCCTTTGCCAGCGGCAACATCCTGCAGGTGCTGCTGTTCGCCATTCTGTTTGGTTTTGCCCTGCATCGCCTGGGTAACGCCGGTACCGTGATGTTCAACGTCATTGAGAGCTTTTCGAAAGTGATCTTCGGCGTGATCAACATGATTATGCGCCTCGCGCCAATCGGTGCTTTCGGTGCCATGGCCTTTACCATCGGTAAATACGGCGTCGGTTCACTGGTGCAGTTGGGGCAGCTGATTATCTGCTTCTACATTACCTGTGTGCTGTTTGTGGTGGTGGTGCTGGGGCTGATTGCGCGTTGGGCGGGCTTCAATATCTTCAAGTTCGTCGCTTACATCAAAGAAGAGCTGCTGATTGTGCTGGGCACTTCTTCTTCGGAATCCGCGCTGCCGCGTATGCTGGATAAGATGGAGAAGCTGGGTTGTAAGAAGTCGGTAGTGGGGTTGGTTATCCCGACCGGCTACTCATTCAACCTTGATGGTACCTCTATCTATCTCACCATGGCGGCAGTGTTTATCGCACAGGCCACCAACGCGCATATGGATATCTTCCATCAGATCACGTTATTGGTGGTGCTGCTGCTCTCCTCTAAAGGGGCTGCGGGTGTGACCGGCAGTGGCTTTATCGTGTTGGCAGCGACTTTATCTGCAGTGGGACATCTGCCGGTGGCGGGTCTGGCGCTGATTCTCGGTATCGACCGCTTTATGTCCGAAGCGCGTGCACTGACTAACCTGGTGGGTAACGGCGTGGCGACCGTTGTCGTGGCGAAGTGGGTCGGTCAGTTGGATGAAGAGCAGATGAAAGCGACGCTTTCTTCAGGGAAAAAGGTGAATAACGCATCACAAACCAGCATCTAATCGGCTAATTGCGTTAATTTCCCGAGAAATGCCCGCTGTCGCTTGCCCTGACAGCGGGCATTTGCATAATAAACCCCATTGATTTTTTTCCCGATTTTTTACCTCGTTGCGCGACATCCTGGCCATCCTGTGGTCAAAGAGTCTGTTCTTCAATAAACGTGGCGGCGAAATGCCGCGTCGGTCACCCCTGTTGTGACCGTTTATGTCGCGATAACGAGCGTTGATCTGTTTGAGTAGGGGTTCACATGCAGGGCACCAGAATTCGGCTTTTGGTTGGCGGATTGATCCTTGCGGCATCCGGCTTTGGCGCACACGCTGAAACACTCCAGCCCGATCCCGCCTGGCAGGAAGGTAAACTGGACAATGGTTTTAGCTGGCAGCTTCTGACAACGCCACAGCGTCCGAGCGATCGCATTGAGTTGCGCCTGATCGTTAACACCGGCTCGCTGGTGGAGAGCGCGCAGCAAACGGGCTTTAGCCACTTGATTCCACGTATGGCGATGGTACATAACGCCGCGTTGGACACCAACCAGCAACGCGCACTGTGGCAGCAGGCGATGGACCCGCAGCGACCGCTGCCACCGGCGATATCGTCATACGATTACACCCAATACAACCTGAGCTTGCCGAATAACCGCCCTGAGCTGCTGAAAGAAGCGCTGAGCTGGCTGGCGGCGACCGCAGGCAAAATGACCATTAATGAGCAGGTGATCTCGACCGCGTTAACCGCGACCGACCCGATTGCCACCTGGCCACCTAACACCCAAGACGTGTGGTGGCGTTATCGTTTGAAAGGCTCAGCGATGCTGGCGCACGATCCTGGCGAACAGCCGCGTGCACCGGTGGATATCGCTCAACTTAATAGCTTCTATCAGCAGTGGTACACCCCGGATGGCATGACGCTATACGTGGT
The DNA here is from genome assembly GCF_059412425.1 of Pantoea sp. CFCC18177. NCBI lineage: Bacteria > Pseudomonadati > Pseudomonadota > Gammaproteobacteria > Enterobacterales > Erwiniaceae > Pantoea > Pantoea sp. CFCC18177. The sequence goes on along the minus strand of NZ_JBNBPL010000001.1, from coordinate 79,786 downwards.
GGGCAACGTGGATAGTCGCAGTATGGCCGAGCAGATCAATAAAGCGTTCTCACCGCTGAAGGGCAAGCGCGTGGCTCCGGCTGCACTGCCGACGCTGTCACCGCTGCCGCATCAGGCGGTTAACCTGGTCAACGGCGGTATGAACCAGGATCGTCTGTCTTTGGTGTGGGATACGCCGTGGCAACCGATTCGCGACTCGCAAAATCTGCAACACTACTGGCAGAGCGATCTGGCGCGTGAAGCCCTGTTCTGGCATGTGCAGCGCTCGCTGGCGGACAGCAAAGCGCAGAACGTCCAGGTCGGTTTTGACTGCCGTGTGCTGTACCAGCGCGCACAGTGTTCCATTAATATGGACAGTCCTAATGCCTCGCTGGCGCAGAACATGAATCAGGTGGCGAAAGAGTTGGCGGTGGTGCGTGATAAAGGCTTACCGCAGGAAGAGTTTGATGCGCTGATGGCGCAAAAGCTGTTAGAGCTGAACAAGCTGTTCGCCACTTACGCACGTACTGATACCGATATTCTGATGGGGCAGCGTTTGCGTTCACAGCAGAATGCGGTGGTGGATATCGCACCGGAGCAGTACCAGAAGCTGCGTCAGGCGTTTCTCAGCGAATTGACACGTGAGCAGCTCAACCAGGAACTGCGCCAGCAGCTGACGCAGGAACTGACGATGGTGTTGATTCAGCCGCAGGGCGAACCGGAAACCAACGTGAAGATGCTGCAGGACAGTTGGGACAAGGTGATGAAGGTACCCGATGCGCCTGCCGCACCGGCTGCGCCAGATGATGCCAAACCGGAAAGTAATGGCAGCGCGAGCGCCACTGACCCGGCGCAACCGTCGTCATGACAAATAATTTATGATTCATGGCCCAAGTTTAATCATCTTGGCACATGTCATCCCCAAAATAATTTGAGCTGCAGCAAGGCGGCAAGGGTGTTCATCCCCAGGAGCTTACATCAGTAAGTGACTGGGGTGAACGCGCGCAGCCAACGCCGCTGCAGCTCAAAGTATGAAGGGGATCATTTGGCGCGAAGCCATTCGGTCACGAGCATCGGCCAGCTCGCTAGCGGTAAATCCGCCACGCCCCGGATGCCAAATCCGTGGCCGCCTTTCTGATAGAAGTGAATCTCCACCGGCACTTTGTGCTCCCGCAGCGCGCTGAAGAACACCATGCTGTTATTTACGGAAACCGACTCATCATCAGTGGCGTGAATCAGCAGCGTAGGTGGCGTTTGCGCATGCACACGCGTTTCCAGTGAATAGGCTTCAATCAGCTTTTGATCAGGCCACGCGCCGAGCAAGCGGGTGCGCGAGCTTTCGTGCGCCAGCCCGTCACGCATGCTGATTACCGGATAAAGTAGCACCATCGCATCCGGGCGCGGTGAGAAGCTGTCGGCCTGATCCTGAACCGGGTAGACCTTCTCGCCAAAGCGCGTGCCCAGGCTGGCGGCCACGTGTCCCCCGGCAGAGAAGCCCATCATCACAATATATTTGCCATTCATGCCGCGCTGCGCACGATCTCGCAGCACGCGAACCGCACGCTGCGCATCGGCCAGCGGTGCATCCGGGCCTTCGTGATGGCCATCGTAGGGCAGGCGATAGGTCATCACCGCCAGCGTATAGCCCATGGAAGTGAAGAAGGTGGCGAGCGCGCTGCCTTCACGGTCAATCAGTACCCGCTGATAGCCCCCGCCAGGCGCAACCAGCAGCGTAATCCCGTTGGAGGTTTCCGGATGCCAGATTGCCATCTCCGGGCAACGCACACCGGTGGCGGCGCGGTCATAGGGTTCATATTCTTTAGCAAGATCGACGATTTGCGGTTGAGCGCGCGAATCGCTCGCGCCTGGCGCATCACCGTGCGGCCAGATATTAATAATTTCTGTGTGCATACAATCAGTCCTGAGCGAGTCATGTTGTCGTTATTCTGTTCGCGGCCGGAGTAACAGCGTCCTGCTGTTATTGATTAAAACATGGTCTGTTTTCCCGCTGGCGTCCAGCCGAAAACCGCCGATTTCATCAGTTTCGGACTATGCCTGGCGGCCCGTTTTCTTGCCGTAATCGATTGAATTTAAATTGATCTTATTAGTAAGGCTGAAGTGGTTTTGAGGGGCGTCTGTCGGATGGGGATGACTGGCGATGATGATGAAAATTAGTAGTGAAAAATGTGTTGTTAATACAAATTTCCCTGTGACTTCGGTAAGTCGGGGTAATGATTTTTTCAGGGGCGCAGGTCAATTTGGTAGCGGCGCTATTTATCGCGCAATAAATTGCGCCGCGACGGATTTTGTAGGGTGCGGCCTTTAGGCCGCCCGTTGCCGCCATCGGGCGCGCCATGGCACGCCACTACCCAGCGTAGCGGATTTATTAATGATTTGGCATGGCTTCCAACGGGATAATCGCGCCACGATGCTGAATCACCGTACTGGCGGTGAGATGACCACGCGCTGCGGCATCTTCCGCGCTTCCACCGGCTAAACGCACGGCCAGGTAACCGGCGCTAAACGAATCGCCTGCGGCAGTGGTATCGATCACTTTCTCTTTTGCCAGCTTAATCGCCGGCACTTCGCACAGGGCATCGTCGCCTATCGCCACTAAGCAGGAATCGGCACCGCGTTTAATGGCGATCTCCTGCACGCCAGCCTCACGCGTTCGCGCAATCACCGCTTCCAGCGGCTGTTCGCCCCACAGCAGATGTTCATCGTCAAGCGTCAGGAAGGCCATGTCGGTGTGTCGCAGCATCTCAGCGTACGCCTGCTGTGCGCTGGCTTGGTCAGCCCACAGGCGCGGACGGTAATTGTTATCGAAAATCACTTTTCCGCCGTTTTGACGACAGGCGCTGAGCAGGGTCATCAGCTTCTCGCGGCTGGCCGCAGGCAGGATCGCCAGACTAATTCCGCTGAGATAGAGGTAATCGTAATGGGCGAGTTGCTGGCAGATCGCCTCAGATTCCGGACTATCCAGCCAAAAACGTGCGGCCGCATCGTTACGCCAGTACCAGAAGGTGCGTTCACCATGTTCATCGGTTTCAATGAAGTACAGGCCCGGCATTTTGTTATCGAGGCGCTGAATCAGCTGGGTTTGCACCTGCTCTTGCTGCCAGGCGGCGATCATCTGATCGCTGAAGCTGTCGGTGCCGAGTGCGGTGACATAATCTACCCGTAACCGCTGGCTATCTGACTGACGCGCCAGATAGACCGCGGTATTCAGCGTATCACCGCCAAAACCGCGTTTAATATTCTCACCCTTTTCAGACAGCTCAATCATACATTCGCCAATGATGGCGATGGTCTTCTGCGTCATGATCTTTAACCTGTAGTGAATTCTGCTGACGAGTCTCGCGCCTGGTATGGCAGCTGTCAATGGTTTTTAAAACGATGTTTTAATTTAGCTTAAGGTGGTGAATGGCCCCGTCAACGGTGATTTAGCGGCCAAAGCGCCGTTTGTTTTGCCGATTAAGCCTGAAACGCGCTGATACACTCAACTGCTCGTGTGGTTGCTGAGACACATAAAGTTATCCCGTTAATAGCCGATACTTGCCGCTGGGATGTTATTTGCAGGCACCCACCACCAACCAGGAAAAAACCATGGTGATGAATAATTTAAGTCATCGGCTGCCTATTTCAATTGAACTGGAGCAACAACAGGAAACGCGTCTCTTCTGGCAGCAGTGCCAACGATTCTATACTTTCCAGCCGATCTACCAGGTCTCCGGCCGTTTACTGGCCATTGAATTACTGACTGCGGTGACTCATCCCTCCGCACCAGAGAAAAGGTTGTCGCCCGAAACCTATTTTGATGCGCTGAATATCGCGCAGCGTCTCGACGTCGTCGAGGAACAGCTTGAGCTGTTATTACAGTGGTCACACTTTTTCACCCAGCGTCAGTTGGTGGCGTCCGTTAATATCGATGGCCCGACGTTGATGGCAATACAGCAACATGCTGGGATTCGTGAATTAATCTCTGAACTGCCGTGGATGCGCTTCGAACTGACCGAACACCATGCGCTGCCGCAGGAGGAGATGGTGGCGAAGATGCCCGAGCTTGGGCCGTTGTGGCTGGATGACTTTGGATCTGGCATGGCGAACTTCTCTGCGCTCACCGAACTGCGCTATGACTATATTAAGCTGTCTCGCGAGTTGTTTATGCTGCTGCGTTCAACCGATGAAGGCCGCTCACTGTTTTCGATGTTACTGGCGCTCATCAACCGTTATTGCAACGGTGTGATCGTGGAAGGCGTTGAAACAGAAGAGGAATGGCAGCAGGTGCAGAATTCGCCCGCCATGGCCGCGCAAGGCTATTTCTTCTCGCGCCCGGTTCCATTCAGCGAACTGGAAAATATGGCACTTGAGCTTCCCTGACCCCGTTCCGTGGCGTCTCGACTACAGTTAGTTGAGACGTGGAAGGGCAAGGAGGAAGCATAATGTCACGCACAGGAAAGATCCTGAGTTGGGTTTTCGGGATTTTATTATTATTAATTGTGGTGGTCGTGGTGATAATCGCCACCTTCGACTGGAACCGCCTCAAACCGACTATCAATCAAAAAGTCTCGGCTGAACTGAATCGACCTTTCGCCATTCGCGGCGACCTGGGCGTTGACTGGGTGCGCAATCGCGAAGAGCCTGGCTGGCGCAGTTGGGTACCCTGGCCACAGGTGCATGCCGACGACATTATGCTCGGTAACCCTCCCAATATTCCTGATGTCACCATGGTGCACTTGCAGCGCGTTGAAGCCACGCTTGCGCCGCTGGCGCTGCTGCATCAAGAGGTTTATCTGCCGTGGATCAAGTTGCAGTTGCCAGACGCGCGCTTGGTACAAACCGCCGATAAAAAGAATAACTGGACCTTCAACCTAGCCAGTAGCGCCAACAGCGATGCCAACGCACCGCCTTCAGCCTGGTCATTCCGTCTCGATAACATCCTGTTTGATAAGGGGGAAGTGCGCTATCGCGATGCCATCAATAAGGCTGATGTCACGGTCATTATCAACCCGTTAGGTAAACCGCTGCCTTATGCCCAAGTCGCTGGCGGTAACGATCAGCAAAAAGGCGCGGGTGATTTTGTTTTCGGCTGGCAGGCAAACGGCACCTATAACAACCAGAAGCTGGAGGGTGAGGGCAAAATTGGCGGCATGCTATCGCTGCGCAGCAAAACGACTCCTTTCCCGCTGCAGGTCGATGTGCGTAACGGCACGACGCGGGTGCGTGTTGATGGCACTTTGCAGGATCCGCTCAATCTCGGTGGCTTAGATGTGCGCCTGCGTTTTTCTGGCGACACCCTGGCGAACTTGTATGGTTTGACCGGCGTGCTGTTGCCGGATACGCCGCCTTATGAAACGGATGGTCACCTGATTGCGCGCTTTAATGAGGAAAAAGGTCCGCTGTTCCAGTATGAGAAGTTTAACGGCCATATTGGTGACAGTGATATTCATGGCTCGTTAACCTATCGTCAGGCAAAACCGCGCCCGAGCCTGACCGGTGAGCTGAGTTCAAATCAGCTGCGTATGGCGGATTTAGGGCCGCTGATCGGGGTTAACTCAGGCAAAGGCAGTGAGAAAACCCAGCAGGCCAAAGCACAGCGCGGCGACGCCTCTACGCAACCAGCGGACCGTGTGCTGCCACACGATAAGTTCGATACCAAAAGCTGGGATGTGATGGATGCCGATGTGAAGTTCAGCGGCAAACGCATCGAACACAGCAGCAAGCTGCCGCTCAGCGATCTTTACACCCATCTTCAATTGAAGAACGGCGATCTGCTGTTAGATCCGCTGCGCTTTGGCATGGCGGGCGGCAGTATCAATTCCACCTTGCATCTGGAAGGGGATAAAAGTCCGATGCGCGGTCGAGCTGATTTGCACGCGCGTAAATTGCAATTGCGTCAGCTGTTCCCAAATGTCACCGCGATGCAGCGTAGCCTGGGGCAGTTGAATGGTGATGCGACCCTGAGCGGTACCGGGAATTCGGTGGCGGATTTGCTGGGTACCAGTAACGGTGAGCTGAAGTTGTTAATGAACGATGGCTTGATCAGCCGCAGCCTGATGGAGATTGCCGGATTAAACGTCGGCAATTATGTGGTCGGTAAGTTGTTCGGTGACGATGAAGTGCGCATCAACTGCGCGGCCACCGATCTGAATATCCGTCAGGGCTTGGCCACACCGAAGGTGTTTGTGCTGGATACCGAGAATGCGGTGATCAACGTTACCGGCAACGTCAACTTCGCCAATGAGCGGATGGATTTGTCGATTAATCCGGAGAGTAAAGGCATTCGTATCATCACCTTGCGTTCGCCGCTCTATGTGCGCGGCACCTTTAAAAATCCTGATGCGGGCGTGAAAGCGGGGCCGTTGATTGCACGCGGTGCGGCAGCCGTTGCGCTGGGTGCCGTGGTGGCACCGGCTGCGGCGCTGCTGGCACTGATTTCGCCCAGCGATACGGATGCGAATCAGTGCAGTAACGTGTTGCAGCAGATGAAAAGTAAAAAGTGATCAGTTACGCCACAGCACTTTGATGATGTGATAGCCGAAAGCGGTTTTCACCGGTCCGTAAGGTTGCAGCAGCGGGCAAGAGAAGACCGCTTTATCAAAGGCGGGGACCATCTGCCCTTTACGAAATTCCCCTAAATCGCCGCCGTTGCGGCCCGAGGGGCAAGTGGAGTGTTTTTTGGCCAGCTGCTGAAAGTTTGCGCCTTTCTCCAGTTGTGCCAGCAATGATTTGGCCTGCGCTTCATCCTTGACGAGGATGTGCAAAGCCGCCGCGGTTTTCGCCATGATGGAGTCTCTGTATGTATGTATAATGTCCGGCGCATTATAGCCTAATGCGGCTGCTATCTGCTGTAGGGTCGCCATTTTTGGCGACCTGGTAGTGAGGTGCGCATGAATGTGCCCCCTCCGGGATAGCGGCAGGCTTTTTGTTCCCCATTCTTCTGATTCAACTGAGTGAAATTCCGTTATGCGTTTAAACCCCGGCCAACAACGTGCTGTCGAATTTGTCACCGGTCCTTGCCTGGTGCTGGCCGGTGCGGGCTCAGGTAAAACCCGTGTTATCACCAATAAAATCGCCCACCTGATCCGCGAATGCGGCTATCAGGCACGGCATATCGCGGCGGTAACCTTTACCAATAAAGCCTCGCGTGAGATGAAAGAGCGTGTGGCACAAACGCTGGGGCGCAAAGAGGCGCGCGGCCTGATGATTTCGACATTCCATACATTGGGGTTGGAGATCATCAAACGCGAATACAAAGCGCTGGGGATGAAAGCCAGTTTCTCACTGTTCGACGACCAGGATCAGCTGGCACTGTTGAAAGACCTCACCCAGCAGTGGCTGGAAGAGGACAAAACCCTGTTACAGCAGCTGATCTCCACTATTTCCAACTGGAAGAATGACCTGGTGGATCCGCAGGGTGCGGTAGGGCTGGCGAAATCGCAGCGTGATCAGATTTTCGCCCATTGCTACCAGCTTTACGATCAGCACCTGAAATCCTGCAACGTGCTGGATTTCGACGATTTAATCGCGCTGCCCACGCTGTTGCTACAACGCAACCAGGAAGTGCGCGAACGCTGGCAGCAGCGCATTCGCTACTTGCTGGTGGATGAATATCAGGACACCAACACCAGTCAATATGAGCTGGTCAAGCTGCTGGTCGGCAGCCGTGCGCGCTTTACCGTGGTGGGTGATGATGACCAATCGATCTACTCATGGCGCGGTGCGCGTCCGCAAAATCTGGTGTTATTAAAAGAGGATTTCCCGGCGCTGGAAGTGGTGAAGCTGGAGCAAAACTACCGCTCGACGCAGCGCATTCTGAAGTCTGCCAATATCCTGATTGCCAACAACCCGCACGTGTTTGAGAAGCGATTGTTTTCCGAACTGGGACAAGGCAGCGAGTTGAAAGTGCTGAGTGCCAACAATGAGGACCATGAGGCGGAGCGGGTCGCAGGGGAGCTGATTGCCCACCACTTCATTAATAAGACCGCCTACAAAGATTACGCGATCCTCTATCGTGGCAACCATCAGTCGCGCGTGTTTGAAAAGCAGCTGATGCAGAACCGTATTCCCTATCGTATCTCTGGCGGCACCTCGTTCTTCTCGCGCCCGGAAATTAAAGATTTGCTCGCTTATCTGCGAGTACTGACGAATCAGGAAGATGACAGCGCCTTCTTGCGTATCGTCAACACGCCGCGCCGTGAAATTGGCCCCGCCACGCTGCAAAAGCTGGGTGAGTGGGCCAATCTGCGCAGTAAGAGTTTGTTCAACGCTAGTTTCGATATGGGACTGGAGCAGACGCTGAGTGGACGCGGTCTTGAGCACTTGCAGCGGTTTACACACTGGCTGAATGACATTATTCAGCTGACCGAGCGTGAACCGGTGAATGCCGTGCGCGACCTGATTCGCGGTGTCGATTACGAAAGCTGGTTGTTTGAAACCTCGCCAAGCCCCAAAGCGGCTGAAATGCGCATGAAGAACGTCAACACGCTGTTCCAGTGGATGACGGAAATGCTGGAAGGTGACGAACTGAATGAGCCGATGACGCTGGCGCAGGTTGTCACCCGTTTTACGCTGCGTGACATGATGGAACGCGGTGAAAGTGACGAAGAGAGCGATCAGGTGCAGCTAATGACGCTGCACGCATCGAAAGGGCTGGAGTTCCCGTATGTGTATCTGGTCGGTATGGAAGAGGGGCTATTGCCGCATCAGAGCAGCATTGACGAGAACAACATCGAAGAAGAGCGCCGTTTGGCATACGTGGGCATTACCCGTGCGCAGAAAGAGCTGACGTTTACCCTGTGCCGCGAGCGCCGCCAGTACGGTGAGCTGGTGCGCCCGGAGCCGAGTCGTTTCCTGCTGGAGCTACCGCAGGATGATGTGATGTGGGAGCACGAGAAAAAAGTGGTGAGCGCGGAAGAGCGCATGAAGACCGGCCAATCGCGAGTCGCTGGATTACGCGCGATGCTGGATAAGGCGAAAAAGGGTTAATGGTTGGCGGTCGCCATGAATGGCGACCCTACGCAAAAAACCTGTAGGGTGCGCATTCATGCGCACCTGGAAATCACGAGATCTTCTGTCGCCAGGCCGTAAATGCGCATTTGACGGGAGCTTTTCAACCCAGCATCAGCAAGCGCAGTCGGTTCGATCAAGAAATAGTAAGTAGCCAGTGTACGTAGGACTGATAGTGACTTTCCTGTTCTAACAGCTCAGCTCGCAGCGGATGCGCATCCAGCCAGCCAGCAGGCAGTGTCAAATGCAGTGCATCATCATCGGCCTGCAAACGTACCGCGGGCAGCGTGTCATCACGACGGCGGCTGGAGAAGATAATCGCCAGACGTAACAAGCGGCTTAACCGTTCTGCCATGCGCGGAGGTACGGCGTTCTGTTGCGTCAGCAAGCCCAGATCAATACTGCCACTCTGGTTCTGCAGCATACAGGCCAACATTTTTTTCTGGGCGGGAGTAAAGCCAGGGAGGTCGAGATGACGAATCAGATAAGCGGCGTGTTGTGGCGCCTGACGAAAATCGACGCTCAGGCCAATTTCGTGGATAGAACAGGCACTTAATAGCAGGTCACGACATCGGTTATCCAGCTTCCAACTGCTGCTCACCTGGCGGAAAAAGCTCTCTGCCAACTGACGCACGCGGCCTGCTTGTTCCACATCAATGGAGAAGCGGCGCTGGACGTTCTGCAATGTCCGACTGCGGATATCGCGATCGATCGGCAGATGCAGCATGCCGTACACCAAACCTTCGCGAAGCGCACCGCCGGCCAACGTCATGCTGTCGATATTGAGTTCGTGGAAGATGGCGATGAGAATGGAAAGGCCACTTGGGAACACCAGAGCACGCTCCAGCGTCAATCCTTCAATTTCCAGTTCTTCCAGCTTCCCGCACTGAATGGCGCGCTGTTTTAACTGCTGCAGCTTACTCAGGGTGATGCGTTCATCCATCCCCTGCGCCACCATGATTTCCTGCAGTGCCTGCACGGTGCCGGAGGCGCCCACGCAGATCTGCCAGCCTTTTTCACGCAGGGCGGCAGCGACAGGGCGAATAATCTCGCGCGCAGCCCGTTCGGCCTGCTCGAAATTCTCTTTCGCCAGATGGCGATCGCCAAAGTAACGTTCCAGCCAGGTGACGCAGCCCATCGACAAGCTAAACAGCGTGGTCGCGTGCGAACCTTCACCGGTGACCAGTTCGGTACTGCCCCCGCCGATATCCACCACCAAGCGCTGATCGGAACCGCCGGTAGTATGGGCAACGCCTTGATAAATCAGACGCGCTTCTTCCTCGCCGCTGATGACATTCACCGGGCAGCCCAGAATCTCTTCAGCAGTGGTCAGGAAATCTTGTGCATTTTCGGCAATACGCAGCGTCGCGGTTGCCACCACGCGGATTTGCTCAGGCGGGATGTCCTGCAATTGTTCGGAGAAAAGCTTTAAACATTGCCATCCGCGCTGCATCGCTTCGATGGAGAGCTGATTGGCTTTGTCCAGCCCGGCAGCCAGACGCACTTTGCGTTTAATCCGCGCAACGGTCTGAATACTGCCGGATACCTCGCGCACCACCAACATATGAAAGCTGTTAGAACCTAAATCAATCGCAGCATAAAGTGACGATGCGCTCAGCATGGTGTGCTTAACTCGAACGTTTACGGTTGTTATTACGCGGTGCACCGCTCCGACGGTTACTGTTGTTTCCGCCACGGCGTGGGCCATTACCTGAACGGCTGCGCTGCAGGCGTTTTGGCGGAGGCAGTTCACTCATCAGTGCTTCGCTGTTGTACTTGCTCACCGGAATGCCGTGGCCGATATACTCTTCAATTGCAGGCAGGTTCAGGGCGTACTCTTCACAAGCCAGGCTGATTGAGTGTCCGCTGGCACCGGCACGACCGGTACGGCCAATACGGTGAACATAGTCTTCACGGTCGTCAGGCAGATCGTAGTTAAACACGTGGGTGACGGCAGGAATGTGCAGACCGCGTGCGGCAACATCCGTTGCGACCAGGATATCGACATCACCTTTAGTGAAATCATCCAGAATGCGCAGACGTTTCTTCTGAGCCACATCCCCTGTCAGCAAGCCCACGCGGTGACCATCAGCGGCCAGGTGGCCCCAGATATCTTCACAGCGGTGTTTGGTGTTGGCGAAAATAATGGCGCGATCTGGCCATTCTTCTTCCAGCAAGGTTTGCAGCAGGCGCATCTTTTCTTCATTAGAAGGATAGAAAAGTTCTTCTTTGATGCGGTGGCCGGTTTTCTGCTCAGGCTCAACTTCAACGTACTCGGCGTTGTTCATGTGTTCAAACGCCAGTTCACGTACGCGGTAAGAAAGGGTCGCGGAGAACAGCATGCTCAGACGCTGGGTGGCCGGCGGCATGCGGCGGAACAGCCAGCGGATGTCTTTAATAAAGCCGAGGTCGAACATGCGGTCGGCTTCATCCAGTACCATGACCTGAATCGCACCGAGACTGACATGATTCTGTTTAGCATAATCGATAAGGCGACCCGTGGTGCCCACCAGAATATCGACGCCTTCCGCTAACACTTTCAGCTGTTTGTCGTAGCCGTCGCCACCGTAGGCAAGGCCCAACTTCAGACCTGTCACCTGCGACAGTTGCTCAGCATCGGCGTGAATCTGCACCGCAAGTTCACGCGTAGGGGCCAGGATCAGCGCGCGCGGCTGGTTGATCTGGCGGCCTTCGGCGGCTGGATGAGAAAGAAGATGATGAAACGTTGACGTCAGGAACGCCATCGTTTTGCCCGTACCGGTTTGCGCCTGACCCGCAACATCACGCCCTGAAAGCGCAAAAGGCAATGCGAGCGCCTGGATAGGCGTGCAGTTATGAAAGCCTTTTTTATCAAGGGCTTCCACTACCTGTGGGTGCAGGGCGAAGTCGGAAAACTTCTGTTCAGTTAAGTGTGTTTTGCTCATAGTGTGGTAGAATATCAGCTTACTAGCGCTTTACGAAAGCGTATCCGATGAAATAAAGTCATCCTACGTTGGTATATTTTACGCCAATTCGCCAGGCACAATCTTTGGAGTTAAACATGAGCAGCGATAAAATCGTTCACTTGACCGATGACAGTTTCGACACCGACGTGTTGAAAGCAGAAGGTGTCACTCTGGTAGATTTCTGGGCTGAATGGTGTGGTCCTTGCAAAATGATCGCCCCCATTCTCGACGAAGTCGCAGAAGAGTACGAAGGTAAGCTTACCATCGCCAAGTTGAACATTGATGACAACCCGGGCACTGCGCCTAAATACGGCATTCGTGGTATCCCGACACTGCTGCTGTTCAAGAACGGCGAAGTGGCTGCGACCAAAGTCGGCGCCCTGTCTAAAGGTCAGCTGAAAGAGTTCCTGAACGCTAACCTGGCCTAAGTCCAGCGCGGTGTTGTTCCGCAGTGGTGAATTTTTTCGCCACTGCTGGACGTCCTCTTTCAGGCGTGTTAAGTTGACCTTACTGCATTACGCACTTACCTTGTAGTTTGCATCTAAAGTTTTCCCTTGTCAGACCCTGCTCGCATTGAACGTTATCGTGGTTTGGCAATCTGATGACTAGCACATTCGGCATCACCTTTCGACCGTCTCTTCGTTTCCTATCGCCACACCTGACGATAATCGTCGAGTAGAGTTGAAAAAGAGCCATTAACAGGCATGGAATTTTTGCCATACCACTCACGACAATCATTTCGAGAATTACCCCGAGTTTAAGAACCCTCACTATGAATCTTACCGAATTAAAGAATACGCCGGTTTCTGAGCTGATTACCCTCGGCGAAAATATGGGTCTGGAAAACCAGGCACGTATGCGCAAGCAGGATATTATTTTCTCTATCCTGAAGCAGCATGCCAAAAGTGGCGAAGACATCTTTGGTGATGGTGTGCTGGAGATATTGCAGGACGGATTTGGTTTCCTCCGTTCTGGAGACAGCTCCTACCTCGCCGGTCCCGATGATATCTACGTTTCTCCCAGCCAAATCCGCCGCTTCAACCTCCGCACTGGTGACACCATTTCTGGCAAAATTCGCCCACCAAAAGAGGGTGAACGTTATTTTGCACTGTTGAAAGTTAACGAAGTTAACTACGACAAGCCGGAAAACGCGCGTAATAAGATTCTGTTCGAAAACCTCACGCCACTGCACGCAAACAATCGTCTGCGTATGGAGCGCGGTAATGGCTCAACCGAAGATTTGACCGCACGTGTACTCGACCTGGCTTCGCCAATTGGCCGTGGCCAACGTGGTCTGATCGTGGCACCACCGAAAGCCGGTAAAACCATGCTGCTGCAGAACATTGCGCAGAGCATTGCCTACAACTACCCGGATTGCGTGTTGATGGTGCTGCTGATTGACGAGCGTCCGGAAGAAGTGACCGAGATGCAGCGTCTGGTAAAAGGTGAAGTGATTGCTTCTACCTTTGACGAACCAGCATCACGCCATGTTCAGGTTGCTGAGATGGTGATCGAGAAGGCTAAACGCCTGGTTGAGCATAAAAAAGACGTTATCATCCTGCTTGACTCCATCACTCGTCTGGCCCGTGCTTATAACACCGTTGTGCCAGCTTCCGGTAAAGTCTTGACCGGTGGTGTGGATGCTAACGCCCTGCACCGTCCAAAGCGTTTCTTCGGTGCGGCACGTAACGTGGAAGAGGGCGGCAGCTTGACCATCATCGCCACCGCGCTGGTTGATACCGGTTCGAAGATGGATGAAGTGATTTACGAAGAATTTAAAGGTACAGGTAACATGGAACTGCACCTGTCGCGTAAAATTGCTGAAAAACGTGTGTTCCCGGCCATCGATTACAATCGCTCCGGTACCCGTAAAGAAGAGCTGCTGACTTCTCAGGAAGAACTGCAGAAGATGTGGATCCTGCGCAAAATTATCCATCCAATGGGTGAAATCGACGCGATGGAGTTCCTCATTAATAAACTGGCGATGACCAAAACCAATGATGAATTCTTCGACATGATGAAGCGTTCATAAGTTGGCGCAAGTGAATCGCTAAGCGAAGCGATTCGGTCGCACACTTTGCCAGGATTTATTGCTAACGCCACGTCTTAACGTGGCGTTTTTCATTTATGGGCATTAGGATTAGCCCAGTCAGGAAGCATTATGATGATTGTGCCAGAAAGGTGCTGCTTTTTTCAGCAATCAGACTTTTCGCAGGCAGAATTCGGACAAAGGATATACGGCAATGGCAAGGATCTTGCTTATTGTTGTCGATGATTTTAGCTGAGAGCGTTAACGTGAATTTACTCACTATGAGTACTGAGCTGGGTTTAGTTTTTCTTTTTACCTTAGTGTTCCTATTTTTTGCTCGCAAAGCAGCTAAAAAAATTGGGCTGGTGGACACGCCTAATTCAAGAAAACGACACCATGGCGCCATTCCCTTAGTGGGCGGGATTTCCGTTTATGCGGGGATCTGCTTTGCTTTCGCTATTTCAGATTATTATTTGCCCCATGCCTCACTCTATCTTGCGTGCGCAGGTGTGCTGGTGCTGGTCGGTGCGCTAGACGATCGCTTCGACATCAGCGTTAAAATTCGCGCGTTAGTGCAGGCAGCCGTCGCCATTGTGATGATGGTCGGTGCCAAGCTTTATCTATTGAGCCTCGGCTTTATCATCGGCCCTGTGGAGTTGGTTGTCGGGCCTTTTGGCTATGTGCTCACGCTGTTTGCCGTCTGGGCAGCGATCAACGCCTTCAATATGGTTGATGGGATTGACGGCCTGCTGGGAGGCCTTGCCAGCGTCACCTTTGCGGCGATGGGCATCATCCTCTATTTCGACGGCCAGACCAGCCTCGCGATGTGGTGCTTCGCCATGATCGCGGCCACTATTCCTTATATCTTATTGAACCTTGGTCTGATTGGTCGCCGCTATAAGGTGTTTATGGGCGATGCCGGCAGCACTATGATCGGGTTCACCATCATCTGGATTCTGCTGGAAACCACCCAGGGCTTGAGTCACCCGATTACCCCTGTCACAGCATTGTGGCTGATTGCCATTCCTTTGATGGACATGGTGGCCATCATGTATCGCCGTTTACGTAAAGGCATGAGCCCGTTTTCGGCTGACCGCCAGCACATTCACCATTTGATCATGCGCGCAGGTTTTACTTCACGTCAGGCGTTTGTCCTGATCACTGTAGCCGCAGCGATTCTGGCGGGCATTGGCGTATTAGGTGAATATCTTGCCTTCATCCCCGAGTGGGTGATGCTGGTGTTATTCCTGATGGCATTCTTCCTTTACGGCTATTGCCTGAAACACGCCTGGCGTGTGGCACGCAAAATCCGTCGCATAAAACGTCGCTGGCAAAGTAGCAGCGAAGATAAAAAATAAATTACCCGATCAGTACCCGGATAAGGACTTTTGTTATGACCTCTGTCGTTGTGGAGAACGAACTGGATGTGCGCGGCCTGGGCTGCACGTTATGGCGCGGCAAGCGCTGGATTATCGGCTGCGCGCTGCTGTTTGCCCTGCTGGCCTGGCTGGCCTCAATGTTGATGAGACAAGCGTGGAGCACCACGGCGGTGACCGATCGCCCAACGGTGAATATGCTGGGCGATTTCTTCGTGCAGCAGCAGTTTCTCAATAATCTTGATGTGCGCACCAATACGCTCAATCTTAATACGCCTGCCCCTACGGTGATGGATGAGGTGTATCAGGAGTTCACCATGCAGCTGGCCTCCTGGGATACGCGTCGTGACTTCTGGCAGCAAACCGAGTATTACAAAAGCCGCAAAAGTGGCAACGCCCACAATGATGCAGCACTGCTCGACGACATGATCACCAATATCCAGTTCACGCCGGCGGATGCGGCGCACAACACGCTGGATAACATCAAACTGATTGCTGAAACCGCCAGCGACGCCAACAATCTGCTGCGTCAATATATCGCCTATGCCAGCGAGCGTGCGGCGCGTCATCTCAATGCCGAGTTGAAAGGTGCATGGCAGGCGCGCACTGTACAACTGCTGGCGCAGGTGAATCGTCAACAGGAAGTGGCCCAGTCGGTGTTTGACCGCCAGCGTCAACGCATTGAACAAGCATTGAAAGTGGCCAGTCAGCAGGGGATTAAAGAGAATCGCGCACCTGCCACCGGTGAAGCGCTGCCCGATAGCGACCGATTCCTGTTGGGTCAGCAAATGCTGCAGGCGCAGTTGGATACGCTGCAGGCGAGCGGTCCCGCTTACGATTTAAGCTATGATCAAAACAGGGCGATGCTGGGTACGCTGCAGGCGGGCGCGCGTTTGGACAAACCGTTCCAGACTTATCGCTACCTGCGCACCCCGGAAGAACCGGTATCGCGCGATAGTCCGCGCCGGGTGTTTATGATGATCATGTGGGGCGTGATCGGTGCGCTGGTGGGTTCAGGTGTCACGCTGGTGCGCCGTCCTCGTTCAACGTTACCAACCAGCCATTAAGAGAAGCCACGTGAAAGTTCTGACCGTATTTGGCACGCGTCCTGAGGCGATCAAAATGGCTCCGCTGGTGCAGGCACTGGCGGACGATCCTGCGTTTGACGCACGCTTGTGCGTGACGGCGCAGCATCGTGAAATGCTCGATCAGGTGCTGCGGCTGTTCAAGCTGCAACCTGATTACGATCTCAATATCATGCGCCCCGAGCAGGGGCTGACAGAGATTACCAGCCGTATCTTGCAAGGTATGAAAACGGTATTGGCCGATTTTCAGCCCGATTTAGTGTTGGTGCACGGTGATACCACCACCACTTTCGCTGCCAGCCTGGCCGCGTTTTACCATCAGATTCCGGTCGGGCATGTGGAAGCGGGTTTACGCACCGGCAACCTGATGTCGCCCTGGCCGGAAGAAGCCAACCGCACCTTGACCGGGCATTTAGCCAGCTACCACTTTACGCCAACGGAAAATTCACGACAGAACCTGCTGCGCGAAAATCTCCCCGATGCACGTATTTTTGTCACCGGTAATACGGTGATTGATGCGTTGCTGTGGGTGCGCGATCGCGTGCTGGATGATGTCGATCTCAATGCGCGTTTAGCGGCACGCTATCCGTTCCTGGATGCGGATAAGAAACTGATTCTGGTCACTGGCCATCGCCGTGAAAGTTTCGGTGGAGGCTTTGAACGCATTTGCAGCGCACTGGCGCAGATTGCGCGTCAGCATCCGCAGGCGCAGATTGTCTATCCTGTCCATCTCAATCCTAACGTCAGTGAGCCGGTAAACCGCATTCTCAGCGGTATCGACAATATCATCCTGATTGAGCCGCAAGAGTATTTGCCGTTTGTCTGGCTGATGAACCGCTCCTGGCTGATTCTGACCGATTCCGGCGGCATCCAGGAAGAGGCCCCTTCGCTGGGCAAACCGGTGCTGGTGATGCGTGACACCACTGAGCGTCCGGAAGCGGTGGATGCCGGTACGGTGAAGCTGGTTGGCACTGACGTTAATCGTATCGTCGCAGAAGTCAGCGTGTTGCTACAGGATGATGAAGCCTGGCAGGTCATGAGTCGTGCACATAATCCGTACGGCGATGGTCAGGCCTGCGCGCGCATCTTGCAGGCACTCAAACAATACAGAGCATAATGATGAGTTTTAATACCATTTCCGTTATCGGACTGGGCTACATTGGGCTGCCAACGGCAGCTGTTTTTGCCTCAAAGGGAAAGCGCGTGATCGGCGTGGACATCAATGCCCGCGCGGTCGACACCATTAACCGCGGTGACATCCACATTGTTGAACCCGAGTTGGGTGATGTGGTGCGTGACGCTGTGCTGGCCGGTCATCTGCGTGCGACAACTCAGGCTGAAGCCGCCGATGCCTTCCTGATCGCCGTGCCCACGCCTTTTATCGGCGATCATCAGCCCGATCTCAGTTATGTGCAGGCGGCGGCGCTGTCGATTGCACCGGTACTGAAAGCGGGTGATCTCGTTATTCTGGAATCCACCTCTCCGGTGGGAACCACGGAACAAATGGCAGCATGGCTGGCTGAGTCACGCCCCGATCTGCGTTTTCCGCAGCACGGTGATGACTGCAACGTGTTTATCGCCTACTGCCCCGAGCGCGTGCTGCCCGGCAAAGTGATGGTTGAACTGCTGGAAAACGATCGGGTGATCGGCGGCATGACGCCTGCCTGTTCGGCACGTGCCAGTGAGCTGTATCGAATCTTCTTGCGTGGTGAATGTGTTGAAACCAACGCCCGTACCGCCGAGATGTGCAAACTCACCGAAAACAGCTTCCGCGATGTGAACATCGCTTTCGCCAACGAGCTGTCGCTGATTTGTGCAGAACAGGCGATTAATGTGTGGGAGCTGATTGCGCTGGCGAACCGCCATCCTCGCGTCAATATTTTGCAACCCGGCCCCGGCGTTGGCGGCCACTGCATCGCGGTCGATCCTTGGTTTATCGTGGCGCAGAACCCGGATTTGGCGCGCTTAATCCGCACGGCGCGTGAAGTGAATGATGCGAAGCCGACCTGGGTGCTGGATCAAGTCAAACAGCAGCTTGCCGAATGCCTGACCGCCAGCGGCAAGCGCGCGAGCGAAGTGACGATTGCCTGCTTTGGTCTGGCATTCAAACCCAACATTGACGATTTGCGCGAAAGCCCAGCCATGACGGTGGCGCATCTGATTGCGGAATGGCACAGCGGCCCGACGCTGGTGGTGGAGCCGCATATCGAAGAGATCCCCGCACGCCTGGCGCAAGAGGCCACGCTGGTTTCCACCGAAGATGCGCTGCAACAGGCGGATATTCTGGTGATGTTGGTCGATCACGCTCAGTTCCGCGCGATTGACACGAGTCGCATCGCGCAGCCGTGGGTCGTCGATACTAAAGGTGTCTGGCGATGAAACAGTTCCTGGTCACCGGAGGCGCCGGATTTATCGGTTCTGCGCTGGTGCGTTTCCTGATTGAGCAGACTAACCATCGTGTCGTGGTGGTGGATAAACTCAGTTATGCCGGGAATTTAGCCTCTCTGGCACCTGTGCAGCAGAGTGCGCGTTTTGCTTTTGAACAGGTTGATATCTGCGATCGTGCTGAACTGGATCGCGTCATGGCACAGCATCAGCCTGATTGCATTATGCATCTGGCGGCTGAAAGTCACGTCGACCGTTCGATTGATGGGCCAATTGCCTTCGTCGAAACCAATATTGTCGGCACCTATCAGTTGCTGGAAGCGGCACGCCATTACTGGAATCAAATGGACGATGAGCGCAAAAAAGGCTTCATTTTCCACCATATTTCCACCGACGAAGTGTTTGGCGATTTGCACGGTAGTGATGATTTCTTTTCTGAAACGACACCGTACGCACCGAGCAGCCCTTATTCCGCCACCAAAGCCAGTAGCGATCATTTAGTTCGGGCCTGGCTACGCACTTATGGCTTGCCGATTATCGTCACCAACTGTTCCAACAATTATGGTCCTTACCATTTTCCAGAAAAGCTGATTCCGCTCACCATCATCAATGCGCTGGCGGGCAAACCACTGCCGGTGTATGGCAATGGTAGCCAGATTCGTGACTGGTTGTACGTTGAAGACCACGCGCGCGCGCTCTATAGCGTGGTGAGCAACGGCAAAGTCGGGGAAACCTACAATATTGGCGGGCACAACGAACGCCGTAATATTGAGGTGGTTGAAACGCTGTGCGATTTGCTAGACGAACTGGCACCGCAGCAGCGAGCGGCGCATCTGACGTGCTATCGCGATCTGATTACCTTTGTCACTGACAGGCCGGGTCACGATCAACGTTACGCTATTGATGCCAGCAAAATTGCGCGTGAGTTGGGATGGACGCCACAGGAAACCTTTGAAAGTGGCATTCGTAAAACCGTGCAGTGGTATCTGGCCAATCCGTCATGGTGGCAGGCGATTCTCAACGGCAGCTATCGTGGTGAGCGGTTGGGTTTAGCCATTCCGCGCTAAAGCGTCATTCAGGAGAAGCATCGATGAAAGGTATCATTCTGGCAGGGGGATCGGGCACGCGTTTACATCCCATCACGCGTGCAATCTCGAAGCAATTGCTGCCGGTATACGACAAACCGATGATTTACTATCCGCTGTCGGTGCTGATGTTGGCGGGTATCCGCGAGATCCTGATCATCACGACCCCGGAAGATCGAGCGCATTTTGAGCGCCTGCTGGGGGATGGCAGTGAATTCGGGCTGCAACTGCAGTTTGCGGAACAGCCCAGCCCGGATGGATTAGCGCAGGCATTTATTATCGGTGAAGCTTTCATTGGCGATGATAGCTGCTGTCTGGTGCTGGGCGATAACCTCTATTTTGGTCAAGGCTTCAGCCCAAAACTGAAGAAAGTGGCTGCGCGTAGCACGGGCGCCACGGTCTTTGCTTATCAGGTCATGGATCCTGAACGTTTTGGTGTCGTTGAGTTTGATGATGACTTTAACGCGCTTTCGATTGAGGAAAAGCCAAAGCAACCCAAATCTCGCTGGGCAGTGACAGGTCTCTATTTCTACGACAACCGCGTGGTGGAGTTTGCCAAACAGGTGCAGCCCTCTGAACGGGGAGAACTGGAAATTACCGCCATCAACCAAATGTACCTTGAGCAGGGTGAATTGTCGGTTGAGTTACTCGGGCGCGGTTTCGCCTGGCTGGATACCGGTACGCATGACAGCTTGATTGAAGCGAGTATGTTTGTGCAGACGGTAGAAAAACGGCAGGGCTTTAAGATTGCCTGCCTGGAAGAGATTGCGTGGCGCAATGGCTGGCTCAGTGACGATCAACTGCTTGCGGCTGCCCAGGCGCTGACTAAAACCGGCTACGGCCAATATCTGCTGGATGTTCTCCATGCCCGTCCGCGTCAGTATTAATCCCCTTGCGTGGGAGAGCGATTTTTTTGGCGTAAACAGCGCCCGCGTGATGCTGGATGGCGAACTCTCCCTTGAGGAAGCGCTGCAGCAGCCTGCTACGCTGTGGCAGGCCAAAGTGCCTGCCGAGCGCATTGAGGTGATTGATGCTCTGAGCCAGCAGGGGTTCCAGCTGGTTGAGGGGGAAGCTGACCTCGCGCTCAATATCAAACGCACCGAACGGCAAATGGGGGTGCGTATTGCGCGTGAAGCGCAAATCCCGGCATTACGTGAGGCGGCCTCGCAGGCATTTCGGCTGAGTCGTTTTCGTGCACCCTGGTTCGATCCCGAGGACAGCGGACGCTTCTACGCGCAATGGATTGAGAATGCTGTGCGCGGCACCTTTGATCATCAATGCCTGGTGGCCAACGATGAGAGTGGCGCATTGCAGGGATTTGTCTCAATGCGAGAAGTAGAAGGCGATGCGCGCATTGGCTTGCTGGCCGTATTGCCGCATGCCCAGGGCCAGGGAATCGGACAACGTTTGTTACTGGCTGCCGCAGACTGGGGCCGTGTGCGCCAACTTGAGCGCCTGCGTGTGGCCACGCAACTCAGTAATCTCACGGCGATGCGCCTCTATTTACGCAGCGGTGCCCGGCTTGAAAGCACCGCTTACTGGTTTTACAGGAATGCCTCATGATCCCATTTAATGCGCCTCCGGTTGTAGGCAGCGAAGTTGAATATATGCAGTCGGCGATGGCCAGCGGCAAACTCTGTGGTGATGGTGGCTTTACCCGACGCTGTCAGCAGTGGATGGAGCAACATTTTGGCAGTAAAAAAGTCCTGCTGACGCCGTCATGCACTGCCTCACTGGAAATGGCCGCGATACTGATCGATATCCAGCCCGGTGATGAAGTGATCATGCCGAGCTATACCTTTGTTTCAACCGCCAACGCCTTCGTGCTGCGCGGTGCGACCATTGTGTTTGTGGATGTGCGCCCTGACACCCTTAATATCGACGAAACCCTGATCGAAGCGGCGATTACTGCCAAGACCCGCGCAATTGTCCCGGTGCATTACGCGGGCGTGGCTTGCGAGATGGACAGCATCATGGCGCTGGCGGCGAAGCATCAGCTGTTTGTGATTGAAGATGCGGCACAAGGCGTGATGTCCCAATACAAAGGGCGTGCGCTGGGCACCATTGGTCACATTGGCTGCTTTAGCTTCCATGAAACCAAAAACTACACTGCCGGGGGTGAAGGGGGCGCGACGCTGATCAACGATGCGAAGTTGGTCGAACGTGCCGAGATTATCCGTGAAAAGGGCACCAACCGTAGCCAGTTCTTCCGTGGGCAGGTGGATAAATACACCTGGCGCGATATCGGTTCGAGCTATCTGATGGCGGATCTGCAAGCCGCCTACTTGTGGGCACAGCTGGAAGCGGCTGAGCGCATCAACCAGCAGCGCCTGCGACTGTGGCAGCGCTATTACGATGCGCTGCAACCGCTGGCAGCGGCAGGGCGTATCGAATTACCGGTGGTGCCGAAGCACTGCCGCCACAACGCCCACATGTTCTATATCAAACTGCGCGATAGCGACGATCGTCAGGCTCTGATTAATTGGATGAAAGAGGCCGAGATCCTCACGGTGTTCCACTATATTCCGCTGCACTCTTCACCTGCTGGCGAGCGGTTTGGCCGCTTCCTGGGCGATGATGTCTTCACCACTTCAGAGAGCGAGCGCCTGCTGCGCCTGCCGCTGTTCTATAACCTATCAGACAACAATCAGCGTACGGTGATCAGTTCGTTGCTGAGCTTCTTTGCCTGATGTCGTTAGCAAAAGCCTCGGTCTGGACCGCCTCCTCTACGCTGGTCAAAATTGTCGCCGGTTTGCTGGTGGTGAAACTGCTGGCGGTGAGCTTTGGGCCGGAGGGAATAGGGCAGGCGGGTAACTTCCGTCAGTTGGTCACCGTGCTGGGCGTATTAGCCGGGGCAGGCATTTTTAATGGCGTGACCACCTATGTCGCGCAGTTTCAGCAGCAGCCCGCGCAACTGCGGGCCGTGACGGGCACGGCATCAGCCATGGTGTTGGGCTTTTCCACTCTGGTGGCGCTGGTGTTTTTGCTGGCAGCAGGGCCGATAAGCCATGCGCTGTTTGGCCATGAGCAATACGCGAATGTGGTGCGCATTGTGGCGTTTCTGCAGTTCGGTATTGCCTGGGCCAATCTGACACTGGCGTTGCTGAAAGGTTTTCGCGATGCGCGCGGCAATGCGCTGGCGCTGATTGCGGGAAGCCTGGTGGGTGTGCTGGGCTATGTGCTGTGCTGGTGGCTTGGCGGTTATCCCGGTGCGCTGGTGGGGTTGGCCCTGGTTCCGGCACTGCTGGTGTTCCCGGCACTGCTGATGCTGCGGCGTCATCAACAGGTGCTGCCACTGCGCTGGCTCAAACCGACGTGGCAGCCTGAGCTGGCGCGGAATCTGGCGAAGTTTACCCTGATGGCGCTGATCACCTCGGTCACCTTACCGGTGGCATGGGTAATGATGCGTAATTTGCTGGCGCAACAGCAGGGATGGGCGCAAGTGGGGTTGTGGCAGGGCGTCACCAGTATTTCTGACGCCTATTTGCAGTTCATCACCGCTACTTTCAGCGTCTGGTTACTGCCTACGCTGGCACGGCTGGAGAGCAAACCACAGATTGCACGTGAGATGGGGCGCGCACTGCGCTTTGTTTTACCTGCGGTGGCGGCGGCCAGTTTTTGTGTCTGGTTGCTGCGCGATGTCGCTATCTGGCTGCTGTTTTCGCCGCAATTTGCCGCAATGCGCGACCTTTTTGTCTGGCAGTTGTGTGGCGACGTCTTTAAAGTCGGCGCCTATGTTTTCGGATACCTGGTGATCGCCAAAGCGTCGCTGCGTTTCTATATATTGACGGAAATCAGCCAGTTTGTGCTGCTGACCGCGTTTTCTCATTGGCTGATCCCACTACATGGCACAGCCGGAGCTGCACAAGCCTATATGGCGACCTACGTGCTCTATTTCGCCCTTTGTTGTGGCGTATTTATGATTTATTGCCGGAAAAAATGACTTTATTTCACGTGCTGGGATCGGATATCCCGCATCACAACCATACCGTGCTGCGCTTCTTTAATGAGGTGATGAGCCGCGAGCTGCCAACTGATGTGCCGCGTCAGTTTATGGTGGTGACTACAACGCCAGAGGCCTTGCAAGTCTACACTGCGCTGCACATTGAAACCTTCACCAGCAAGCGCGCGCTGGCGCAGGCAGTGATTCAGCGCGCGGCTGACCGCGCAACGCGCTTTTTCTTTCACGGCCAGTTTAATCCGCAAATCTGGCTGGCGTTGCTGAGTGGCAAACTGCGGCGTCAACAGGCGTTCTGGCATATCTGGGGCGCTGATCTGTACGAAGAAGGACGCGGCATCAAGTATCAGCTGTTTTATCTGCTGCGCCGTCTGGCCCAGCGCCGTCTGGCACATGTGTTCGCCACGCGCGGCGATTTGCACGCTTTCCAACAACGTCACCCCCGCGTGCCAACATCATTGCTCTATTTTCCGACACGTATGCCAGAAGCTGCAGTCCCCGCTGGAACGCATAGCGATGATTTTACGGTGCTTTTAGGCAACTCTGGCGATCGCAGTAATCGCCATATTGAGGGTTTACAGGCGATTCATGCTCAGTTTGGCGATAAGGTGAAAGTGCTGGTGCCGCTCGGTTACCCGGATAACAATCACGCGTATATCGCAGAGATTGCTACCGCCGCGCAGCGCCTGTTCCCACAAGGTCAGGTGAGCTTATTACGCGATAAGATAGATTTTGACACCTATCTGCAATTGCTCAGTGGCTGTCAGCTCGGCTATTTTATGTTCGAGCGCCAGCAGGGGATTGGCACGCTCTGTTTGCTGATCCAGGCCAATATTCCGTTTGTGCTTAACCGCAAGAACCCGTTCTGGCGCGATCTCAGTGAGCAGGGCTTGCCGGTGTTGTTCAGTGAGGATGTGCTGGATGCAGCCCGCGTTGCGGAAGCGCAGCGACAACTGACGCACTGCGATAAATCCTTGATTGCCTTTTTCGCCCCTGGCTATCTGGCAGGCTGGCGCCACGCGCTGACCCTGAGTGAAAGGGAGAGAACATGAGCCTGATGCAGTTTAGTGGTCTGCTGGTGGTTTACCTGTTTTCGTTGGGTTTTATCTTGACCTTAACCTGGCGGGAATTTAAACGGGTGCGCTTTAACTTCCACTTGTTTTTTACCATCCTGTTTTTGCTGACGTTTTACTTCGGTTTTCCGCTCACCTGCGTGTTGGTTTTCCGCTTCAATGTGGAAGTGGTGCCGCCGGAATTCTTGCTGCAGGCCCTGCTGGCCGCCACCAGTTTTTACGCCATCTATTACGTCAGCTACAAAGTGCGATTACGTCCGGTCACTGCGCCGCCGCGTAAACCCTTGCTACAGATTAATCGGGTTGAAACCCATCTCACCTGTTTGCTATTGGCTCTGGTGGCGATCGGCACCGTGACGGTGTTCTTTATGCACAATGGCCTGCTACTGTTCAGGCTTTCAGCCTACAACCAGATTTTCTCCAGTGAAGTGTCGGGCGTGGCGTTGAAGCGCTTCTTCTACTTCTTCATTCCGGCGATGCTGATTCGCTATTTCCTCAATCCGACGCAGCGTCAGTGGCTGTGGTTTTTGCTGGTGTCGGTGGCGTTTGGGCTGCTGACCTACGCGCTGGTGGGGGGCACTCGCGCGAATATCATTATCGCTTTTGCTCTGTTCCTGTTTATTGGCATTACGCGCGGTTGGATTACGCTGTGGATGCTGGTGGGGGCGGGCGTGATGGCGATTGCGGGCATGTTCTGGCTGGCGCTGCGCCGTTACAACCTCGACGTGGTGGGGGATGAAGCCTTCTATACCTTCCTGTATCTGACGCGCGATACCTTCTCACCCTGGGAGAATCTGGCGCTGTTGTTGCAGAACTACGACAAGATTGATTTCCAGGGGCTGGCACCGATCTGGCGTGACTTCTATGTCTTTATCCCCAGCTGGCTGTGGCCTGGTCGCCCATCGATTGTGCTAAACAGTGCCAACTACTTTACCTGGGAAGTACTGAATAACCACTCGGGCCTGGCGATTTCCCCCACGCTGATCGGTTCGTTGCTGGTGATGGGCGGCGTATGGTTTATTCCGCTGGGCGCGGTTGCCGTGGGCTGGCTGATGAAGGGGTTCGATAGCCTCTATCTGCAAGGTCGCGATACGCCAAACCGTTACAGTGGCGCAATCCTGCAGAGCTTCTGCTTCGGTGCAGTCTTTAACATGATCGTGCTGGCTCGCGAAGGGTTGGATGCATTTGGCTCTCGCGTGGTGTTCTTTTGTGTGATTTTTGCTGCCTGTATGGCAGTGGCGAAAATGCTGTACTGGCTGTTAGCGCGTGCGGGACTGATTCGTGCGCGCAGCGAGCCGGTGTTTCACAGCCTTTCTTAACCTTTGGGAAGATGATTCATGAAAACCGATAAGCCGCGCTATAACCTGCGCGGCGTCGATCTTCACGCGTTTAATGATATGGAAAGCTTCCTGCATTTCCTGCTGCCTGAGGGGCAGCCGCGCAGCGGCACGCTGGTGGCGATGAATGCGGAGAAGATGCTGACTCTGGAAGAGGACGCGCAGTTACGCGCGCTGATTGCTGAGGCAGAATTTAAATACCCTGACGGCATCAGCATTGTGCGTTCATTACGTAAGAAGTACCCAGACTTACAGGTGAATCGCATAGCCGGTGCTGATCTGTGGGAAGCGTTAATGGAGCGCGCAGGGCGGACGGGCATTCCGGTGTTTCTGATTGGTGGCCGACAGGCGGTACTGGATGAAACCTGCGACAAGCTGCGTCGCCAGTGGAATGTGAATATCGTTGGCCGCCAGGATGGCTATTTTGCACCCGCTGAGCGTGAGGCACTGTTTGCACGTATCGCCGCCAGTGGGGCGAAGATAGTCACGGTCGCGCAGGGATCACCGCGCCAGGAGCTGCTGATGCGTGATTGCCGTGAGCGCTGGCCACATGCCCTTTATATGGGCGTGGGTGGCACCTACGACGTCTTTACCGGTCACGTCGCGCGTGCGCCACGTATTTGGCAGAATCTGGGGCTGGAGTGGCTCTATCGTCTGATTCGTCAGCCTTCGCGCTGGCGCAGGCAGTTAAAGCTGCTGAAATATTTACGCTACCACTGGCGTGGCGATCTTTGATATTGCTGATTTTTGCAGCAATTACATCCTGTTCAGTAGCAAAACTGCGCTATTTATCGACGGAATGCACAAAGCGTAAGCAAACGCGTTTTTTTTATAAAAAAGCTCTGGACAGTGTGAGGCCAAATCCGTAGTATGCCCATCCGCAACGGCGCTACGCGCCCGTAGCTCAGCTGGATAGAGCGCTGCCCTCCGGAGGCAGAGGTCTCAGGTTCGAATCCTGTCGGGCGCGCCATTTAGTTTGTGCGCAAGAGCTTCGGTGGTTGGTTTGACCGCGTTATGCAGTGATTAGTAAGCAGAGATGCTTACGCACCAGAATTATGGTGGCTATAGCTCAGTTGGTAGAGCCCTGGATTGTGATTCCAGTTGTCGTGGGTTCGAGTCCCATTAGCCACCCCAAATTTTGCTGGACATGCGATGGTGGCGGAATTGGTAGACGCGCTAGCTTCAGGTGTTAGTGTTCTTACGGACGTGAGGGTTCAAGTCCCTCCCTTCGCACCAGGCAAAATTACGCGGTAGCGTGAAGAAGTAAAAAATCGGCGAGTAGCGCAGCTTGGTAGCGCAACTGGTTTGGGACCAGTGGGTCGGAGGTTCGAATCCTCTCTCGCCGACCATATTTAAGAAACCTGCTTGAAAAAGCAGGTTTTTTTTCGTCTGTATTTCCCGTCTCATACGTCATTCTGTATAGGGCTCACCTTGCCGCCATCGGGCGCGCCCCGACAAAATAACCGTAGCGGCGCGATTTATCGCGCTTGTATAGAGCGGAGCCGCTGCTGACCGGACGCGCAATGAATTGCGCCGCTACAATACGGTAGAACGTATTCATTTGAATATCGATTTGTCGCTATTCTGAGACGCCTATCTTATTGATATTAAACGGCCTTACGTTACCTTGCACAGCGTGTCGTTCATCAGCGACAACCGCGGACGTGATTGTTGTGAAATCACGACACTGCTGGCACCTCGCGCCGTTAATCCCATTCTATCTTGCTGATTTAAAATAACTTACCTCGGCGTCTGCAATTCTGGCACGCGTTATGCAATAATTGTTCTGTAGATGCTCATTCCACCTCTTATGTTTGCTGATGCTACATAAACCTGGGAATGATGCAGAGCCCCTTACGGTATCCGTTGTCCAGCCTGGCAGTATTTGCGCACGCTTTACTGCAGTAAGAAGGACATTACGTTGAGTCGGATACCATCAGTTGTCTGAACGACCTGACTTTACACCTGCTTTTGGCAGGTGTTTTTTTTTGCGATTCTCCCAGCAACAGGCAAAAAAAAGCCGGGACAAGCCCGGCGTGCACAAAAGTAACAATCGTTAAATCAGGGTGCAGGATTGGTCTTCAGCGTGAGCAACAACCCTTCACGGCGCATTTTAGCGGCGTCTTCCGGGCGATGCAGACGGTCATAGACATCGGCTAACCAGGCGTAATCAAAGGCATCCGGGCGCTGCGCCAACGCCTGCTGGAAGGCTTCTGCTGCTTGCTGCCACTCACCGTGGCGCATCAACATCTGGCCCAGCGTGCTATGCAGCAGCGGTGTGGCGCCATGCTGTTTAATTTGCTGACGCAGCGCTTTTTCCAGCGATTGCGGATCGCCACTTTTAATGCGCGGCATCAGCAGCACCAGACGATCGTCATACTGGCGTTTCAGCCCTTCCAATACGATGCTTTGTGCCGTATCAGGATCGTCGCACTCAATCAGATGTTCAGCCATTGCCACCTGCAGCGCCGTTTCCTGACGCGTTTTACGGCTCTGGTTTTGCCACCATTTTTTCAGGCCTTCGCTGCCTTGATCGGCCATCGCTTGATTCATCAGCCCCAGCCAGGCTTGTTGCTGTAAGGCTTCACGCTGGATTTCGTCATTCACCTGCGATTTTTGCATTGATGGCAGAATATCAAGCAATGAACCCCATGCGCCGGTGCGAATATAAGCCTGTTCAGCCAGGCGCAAAACTTCAGGATGGCGTGGAGCCACTTCCAGCAAACGGTCAATACCGTGGCGTGCGGCATGATCTTCGTTACGCGCCAGTTGCAGACGAACGCGAGTGATCTCAACCGGAATGGTGTCGTTTTCAGACAGCTCAGACGCGCGCTCCAGATGCTGATTGGCTCGCACTTCGTCACCGCGCTGTTGAGCCGCTTCGGCGGCCAGCAGGTAGTTAGCGACGGGCTGATCCGCATGGTCAGCATTCTTCGACAGCAGTTTTTCTGCCTGTTTGTAGTCACCTTCCGCCAGTTTCATCAGCGCACTTTGCGTGTGACGCTGCGCACTGCGGCGTTTGCGGCCGGTAAACCAACCACGCGTACGTGCGCCGGTACGGAACAGACGGCGAAGAACCCACTCAATGAACAGAATCACTAACAGACTGAGGATCAAGATGATCACCAGGCCCGTCACACTGGTTTCAACATTCCAGTTATCGGTCTGAATCAGCACGTAGCCTTGGTGGCCGGCGATCATTGGCCCCAACACCACACCTGCAATCAACAGCAGGAAAAGCACCAATACTTTCAGCATGCTTAGCCTCCCTGTTGATCAGCCGGAACCGACGGCTGCGCCAGCAGATTTCTGACGCGTGTTTGCATCAGTTTTTCCAGCAGCGCCTGGCTTTCCAGTGTATCAGGCACATCCATGGCGATGCTCTGCTGGCTGAGTTCATCTAACTGGGCAAGAAACGCTTTGGTGGCAGCATCGTTGGTGTCATACCAGGCACGCACCCATGTTGAAACGGCATCAATCGACTGTTTGTAGATCTCATCCTGATGGCGCGGTACGGCTTGTGCTGCAATCAGCAGACGCGAGCGAATGTTTTCACGCAGATACACGTCTTGATTCGGCGCCAGTAACGGCTGTGCGGTGTTGTCACGGCGACGGATGGTAATGAAATCATCCATAAAGTTGTGCCAGCTCTTCACCAGATTCTGACGCCATTCGTGCAGAGAGCTGGACAGCTCGCCGCCATCAGCATCCATTGGTGCGTCATCGCTGTCATTGTCGGCCAGACGCAGGTTATCTACGCCGTTCGACAACTGATTAAGCTTGAGAATGATGCCGTCATAATCGACCTGGCTCACGGTAGACAAGGAGCTGATGTCCTGGGTCAGTGCGCGGCGGACGTTCATGACGCTAGGGTCGTTCATGTCCGCGAGGCTGGTGTCGGCACTTTTTAACAGCGCTGCCGCCGTGGTGACATCCTGATCGCTCCACAGCTTACGGCCCGCTAACTTGACGAGATAGTCCGCTTGCGCCAACAGCCAGGTGCGCGTGTCGTTGCCGGAGATGGTCGCCACTTTATCCCGCAGCGTTTCCAGCTCTTTTGCGCTGTTATCTTGCTGGGTACGCGCTTCATTTAAGGCGGTATTGGCTGCATCCAGCTGTTGGGTTAACTGCTGTTTGTCACTGCCCAGTTGCTGCTGCAACGCGCTCAGCTGCTCGCTCAGGTTTTGGTTAGTCTGAGCCTGTAAATCGGCCTGGTGTTTCCCATTGAGGTAAAGTCCTGCGCCAATCGCCAGCGCAATCACAATCGCCACTGCACTCAGCACTTTGCCATCGCTTTTTTTATCGCGAGGCTTTTTACCGGCTGGCGTAGGGGAAGTGTCCGCTGGGGTGGTTTCTTCAACCATGGCGGAGGAGGCTTTTTGTTCCGTCATTATGGCTCATCCCGTTGTTAAGTTCAGCGTAACGCACGCAGCAGCGCATCGTTATCGGCACCATCGGCTACATCAATGTCCTGCCAGCCTAATTCGGCGGCTTGTGTAGCCAAACGTTCACTGACGACCACAAGCCGACAGTGCAATAACCATTCCCGACGATCGATTGGCGGAAACAGTGCAAACAGTTGTTGTAACATCTCACCGCTGGTCACCACCAGAGTGGTAATGCCGCGATCGCGCCAGCGGCGACCCTCTATGGCGCCATCGTATTGCTTTTCACAGCGCTGATAGCACTCGCAATACTCGACTTCGGCTCCGCGTGCGATCAGGGTTTCTGCCAGCAATTCGCGGCCAGGACTGCCGCGCAGAATCAGTGCGCGTTTACCTTTCACCTGCTGCAGACGGTTCAGGCGTACCAACTCTTCACTGGTTTCCCGCGCATGAGGATAGTCTACTTTCAGATGACTGACGGTGTGCAGTGCCAAAGAAGTGCTGCGGCCAATGGCATAATAGTCGAGCGCTTTGGGCCAGGTGATGCCCTGGCGCTCAAGGGCAGGATGAGCAAAAAGCACCACCTGCTGTGACAGCAGAAAGACCAAATCGCCCGGCTGCAGTGCCGCCAATTTCTGCGGCAGATGTTCAAGGTCGCGACCCGGCGTGAACTCAATCAGCGGTAACGTCCACGCCAGCTTGCCGAGGGTTCGCAAACGCGAAGCCAATTCACTGGCGGCGGGTTCCGGGCGGGTCACGAGGATGGTCATACCGGCGGTTGTCCTTGATAGACGTCACGCAGAATGTCACGCGCACCGCCATCCAGCAGCTCTTCCGCCAGTGAGATGCCCATTTGTAAGGCCTGATCGCGTGGACCGCGACGTTCAGCCGTCACCATCTGTAGACCATCTGGCGAACCGACTAACCCACGCAACCACAGTTGATCGTCTTCCAGCACCGCAAAGCTACCAATCGGTACCTGACATCCGCCTTCGAGGCGCGTATTCATGGCGCGTTCAGCACGTACGCAAACCGCAGTATCGCTGTGATTGAGCGCTTCCAACAAGGTAATCAGGGTGTGGTCATCCAGGCGACACTCAATACCCACCGCGCCTTGGCCAACGGCAGGTAAAGAGATCTCGGCTGGCATGGCTTGGCGAATACGGTCTTCAAGCCCTAAACGCTTGAGGCCTGCCGCCGCGAGGATGATCGCGTCATACTCTCCGGCATCAAGCTTGCCCAGACGCGTCCCGACGTTGCCACGCAATGAGCGAATAATCAGATCGGGACGACGCGCACTGAGCTGACACTGACGACGCAGGCTGGATGTGCCCACCACCGCACCCTGTGGCAGTTCATCAATAGAGTTGTAACGGTTAGAGACAAAGGCATCACGCGGATCTTCGCGCTCGCAGATGGTCACCAGCCCTAAACCTTCGGGGAAATCCACCGGCACATCTTTCATGGAGTGCACCGCGAGGTCGGCACGATTTTCCAGCATCGCCAGTTCGAGTTCTTTAACAAACAGGCCTTTACCCCCCACTTTCGCCAGTGGCGTGTCGAGGATGATGTCGCCTTTGGTCACCATCGGAACCAGCTCAACTTGCAGTCCTGGATGTGCCGCCATCAGACGCTGTTGGACATATTGTGCCTGCCATAAAGCAAGAGGACTTTGTCTGGTAGCAATTCTGAAAATTTTGTTTAACATGCTGTTAACCATTTTGATCGTTCATCGATTATCCTATCATTGATAGGGGAATGCTGTCAGTTTCAACGGATTGAAAAGGCCTCGATGTCAGAATGTGTCAGCGATTGCGACTTATTCTGAGGTCGAAGTCCGAAAAAGCAGGGCTGCCAACGGAACGTGCTAAACTGTTAGGTAGCGCAACTTTCTTTACGGTCAATCCTCCAGGTGTTAGATTGATCACGTTTCCAGCAATAATTTGCCCGACATCTTTATTATTAAGCGGCAGGTTGTGGAAACAGGGTGCTTAACACTGGGACAATCAGGCGAAACGTCTTGTACCTCTACATTGAGACACTGAAACAGAGACTGGATGCAATTAACCAGCTGCGCGTTGATCGTGCGCTGGCTGCCATGGGGCCTGCTTTCCAGCAAGTCTACAGTCTGCTGCCAACATTACTGCATTATCATCATCCACTGATGCCGGGCTACCTTGAGGGTAGCGTTCCACATGGCGTCAGCTTTTTCACGCCTGATGAAAATCAACAGCAGCTCCTGCAACATCTTGCAGGTGACCAGTCTCTGGATCTCAGCACTGCCGTGAAAGGCGAGCGCCCCATCACCGGTATTTACTCGATGGGCAGCACCTCATCCGTGGGTCAGAACAGTGTGTCTGATCTCGACATCTGGGTGTGCCACCAGTCCTGGCTGGATAATGAAGAGCGCCTCAATCTGCAACGTAAGTGTACGCTGTTGCAGAAATGGTGTGTGTCGATGGGTGTGGAAGTGAGTTTCTTCCTGATCGATGAGAACCGTTTCCGCCATAATGAGAGCGGCAACCTCGGCGGTGAAGACTGCGGTTCAACCCAACATATTTTACTGCTGGATGAGTTTTACCGTACCGCTGTGCGTATGGCGGGCAAACGCATCCTGTGGAACATGGTGCCCGGCGAAGAGGAGCACCATTACGACGAATACGTCATGTCACTCTACTCACAAGGTGTATTGACGCCGAATGAGTGGCTTGATCTTGGCGGCCTCGGCACGCTATCGGCAGAAGAGTATTTTGGTGCCAGCCTGTGGCAGTTATATAAAAGTATCGATTCGCCCTACAAAGCGGTGCTGAAAACCCTGCTGCTGGAAGCCTACAGCTGGGAATACCCCAACACGCAACTTTTGGCGATGGATATCAAACAGCGCTTGCACGATGGCGAAATTGTCTGCTTTGGTCTCGATCCTTACTGCATGATGCTGGAACGTGTGACGCGTTATTTGACCAGCGTCGATGACATGGCGCGCCTCGATCTGGTGCGTCGATGTTTCTACTTAAAAGTGTGTGAGAAGCTTTCTAGCGAAGATCACCACCATCAACGCTCAGGCTGGCGCCGTGAAATTTTGTCGCAGCTGGTCAAAGAGTGGGGCTGGGATGATGACAAGCTCGCGGTATTAGATAACCGCGCGCAGTGGAAAATCGAGCGCGTGCGTGAAGCGCACAATGAACTGCTGGATGCGATGATGCAGAGTTATCGCAACCTGATCCGTTTTGCCCGTCGTAACAATTTAAGCGTCAGTGCCAGCCCGCAGGATATCGGCGTGCTGACGCGTAAACTGTATGCCGCGTTTGAAGCGCTGCCGGGTAAAGTGACGCTGGTGAACCCACAGATTTCGCCCGACCTCTCGGAAGATAATCTGACCTTTATTCATGTGCCGGAAGGTCGTGCCAATCGTGCGGGTTGGTATCTGTACAACCAGTCGCCGGACATGAGTTCAATCATCAGCCATCAGCCGCTGGAATATAACCGCTACCTGAACAAGTTAGTGGCGTGGGCGTGGTTCAACGGGTTGCTGACCAGCAAAACCCGTCTGCACATGAAAGGTAATGAACTCTGCGATCTGCCGCGTTTGCAGGAGCTGGTGAACGACGTGTCGAGCCACTTCCCGCTGCGTGTGCCTGCGCCAACGCCCAAGGCGTTGTACAGTCCGTGTGAAATTCGTCACCTGGCGATTATCGTCAATCTTGAGCACGATCCGACCTCGGCCTTCCGCAATCAGGTAGTGCATTTCGATTTCCGCAAGCTGGATGTGTTCAGCTTTGGTCAGCAGCAGCAATGCCTGATTGGCAGCATCGATCTGCTGTACCGTAATTCGTGGAATGAGGTGCGTACGCTGCACTTCAGTGGCGAACAGGCGATGATTGAAGGCCTGAAAACCATTCTCGGCAAGATGCATCAGGATGCCGCACCGCCCGATACGGTCGAAGTGTTCTGCTACAGCCAGCACCTGCGTGGTTTGATCCGCACTCGCGTGCAGCAACTGGTTTCCGAATGCATTGAGCTGCGTTTGTCGAGCACGCGCCAGGAGCCAGGCCGCTTTAAAGCGCTGCGTATGGCAGGGCAAACCTGGGGCCTGTTCTTTGAGCGCATGAGCGTCTCGGTGCAGAAACTGGAAAACGCAGTGGAGTTCTACGGTGCGATTTCCAACAACAAACTGCATGGGCTATCGATCAAAGTCGAATCCAACCAGACGCCGCTACCGCCGGTGGTGAATGGTTACGCCAGCGAAGGCATTATTCAGTTCTTCTTTGAAGATACTAATGACGATCGTGGCTTCAACATCTATATCCTCGACGAGAGCAACCGCGTTGAGGTTTATCATCATTGCGAAGGTAGCAAAGAAGAGCTGGTGCGCGATGTCAGCCGGTTCTACTCGTCATCGCATGACCGTTTCACCTACGGTTCCAGCTTTATCAACTTCAACCTGCCGCAGTTCTATCAGATTGTGAACACCGGCGATCGCTTCCAGGTGATTCCGTTCCGCAGCCAGACGCTGACACAGCTCTGCGCCACGCAGCCCGATAACGATAACGGCGACTTCCAGCCACGCTACCAAATGCACTGATCCCGCCTGCGTTCGCGCGGTGGGATTGGCTTTTCCTCTGACTCGCTCCCGGATTTGCGGGTATTTCCTGTTGCTTTTACAACGTCAACTGCGATGATAAGCAGCAATGGCTTAAGGACAGAAAGAGCAGACAGAATGAGACGAATGATAAGTCAGCTAGGCATGGGGCTGGCACTGGTCAGCCTGGTAGGTTGTGGACTGAAAGGACCGCTGTATTTCCCGCCGAAAGATCAGCCGACCAAAAGCAATCAGCAAGTGACCGAGCAGCAGCAAAAAGCCGCTCAGAATGCTGATGTGAATGGTTTGGTGACCAGCAAACCTGGTGTACAGGCGAACTAATTCCTATGAGTCATCCGGCGGAGCAGAAAATGCAGTTCTCGAAAATGCACGGTCTCGGCAACGATTTCATGGTTGTCGATGCCGTGACGCAAAACGTCTTTTTTTCGCCGGAGCTGATTCGCCGTCTGGCGGACAGGCATCTGGGGATCGGTTTTGATCAGTTGCTGATCGTTGAACCGCCTTACGATCCGGATCTCGATTTTCACTACCGAATTTTCAACGCCGATGGCAGCGAAGTGGCGCAGTGCGGTAATGGCGCGCGCTGCTTCGCCCGCTTTGTGCGTCTGAAAGGGTTGACCAACAAAAGTGACATTCGCGTCAGCACGCAAACCGGCCGCATGGTGCTCAGCGTGACGAACGATGAACTGGTGTGCGTCAACATGGGCGAGCCCAATTTCGACCCACAACAGGTGCCGTTACGTGCCAACAAAGCCGAAAACCTTTACCTGCAACGTGTTGCCGAGCAAACCGTGATGTTTGGTGCGGTATCGATGGGCAACCCTCACTGCGTGATTCAGGTTGAGAGCGTGAAAACTGCACCGGTGGAAACGCTCGGCCCGCTGCTCGAAAGCCACGAGCGCTTCCCGGAGCGCGTCAACGTTGGCTTTATGGAAGTGGTCAATCCTGAACATATCCGTCTGCGCGTGTATGAACGCGGCGCAGGCGAAACTCAGGCCTGTGGCAGCGGCGCCTGTGCGGCGGTGGCTTGTGGTATTCAGCAGGGCATTTTAGCCGCGAAAGTGCGCGTCGATCTGCCCGGCGGAACACTGCATATTGCCTGGAAAGGGGCGGGTCAGCCGCTGCTGATGACCGGTCCAGCCACACACGTCTATGATGGGTTTATTCATCTATGAAAAATATCGAAGAGCAAACCGACAGCGCGGTTTTGCTGGACGATCAGTCGGTTAGCGCATTCCTACGCCAGAATCCCGACTTCTTTATTCGCAATGCGCGCCAGGTCGAACAGATGATGGTGCCGCACCCGGTGCGCGGCAGCGTTTCCCTGGTGGAGTGGCATATGGCGCGTCAGCGCAACCATATCCAACAGTTGGAAGAGGAGATCACCCTGTTGATGGAGCAGGCGACGGCCAACCATCAACTGTTTGATCGCCTGCTGTCGTTGCAGGGACATCTCGCTTCAGCAGACAGCCTGCAAGAGATGCTCACACGCCTGCATCGCTGGGCGCGCGATCTTGGCCTTGCAGGTGCCAACGTGCGTGTCTTCAACGACAAATGGCATATCGGTGCGCCTTCTGATTTCACGCAACTGGGCTTATCGCGCCAGGCATTTGAGCCGTTGCGTATCCAGCGCTTTGGCAACGAACATCATTATCTGGGGAGCCTGAACGGCCCGGAATTGTTGCTGCTGTTACCGCAGGCCAAAGCGATTGGTTCTGTCGCTATGTCACTGATGGGTGAACGCGGAGAACTGGGCGTGCTGATGTTTAGCAGCCGCGATAACCAGCACTATCAGGCGGGCATGGGCACCTTATTGTTACAGCACCTGGCGCAAATGTTGCCGGATCTGCTGTCACGCTGGATTGAACGTGCATGAGCGACGTCAGCCCGCTGTGGCCCACCGTTGAGGGCTTTCTGCGTTATCTGAAAGTCGAACGCCAGCTTAGCCCGCTTACGCAAAAAAATTACACCCGTCAGCTGCAGGCGATGGTCGCCATGGCTGATGAGATGAAGATTGTTGCCTGGACGCAGCTGGAACCCGCCCAAGTCCGCCAGCTTGCCGCGCGCAGTCGTCGTGGAGGGTTAGGGGCCAGCAGTCTGGCGCTACGTATGTCAGCCTTGCGCAGTTTTCTCGACTGGCAGGTCAGCCAGGGCATGTTGAGTGCCAACCCGGCAAAAGGGATATCCACACCGCGCAATGCGCGCCATCTGCCCAAAAATATGGACGTTGATGAAGTCAACCAACTGCTGGAGATTGACATGAACGATCCGCTGGCGGTGCGCGATCGCGCGATGCTCGAAACCATGTACGGCGGCGGATTACGTCTGTCCGAGCTGGTGGGCATGGATTGTCGTCATGTTGATTTAGATGCCGGTGAAGTGTGGGTGTTGGGTAAAGGCAGCAAAGAGCGGCGCGTGCCGATTGGTGGCACCGCCGTGACCTGGCTGCAACACTGGCTTCCGCTGCGTGCCAGCTTTGCGCCACAGGATGATGCGGTGTTTGTCTCTAGCCGGGGCAGCCGTATTTCGGCGCGAAATGTGCAAAAACGCTTTGCCGAGTGGGGTATTAAGCAGGGCGTGGCCAGCCATATTCATCCCCATAAACTGCGTCACTCGTTTGCCACCCATTTGCTGGAGTCCAGCGGCGATCTGCGCGCGGTGCAGGAGTTGCTGGGTCACGCCAATCTGTCGACCACGCAAATCTATACCCATCTCGATTTCCAGCATCTGGCAACGGTCTATGACGCAGCACATCCACGTGCTAAACGAGGAAAGCCTGAATGAAGTTTTACCGCCCGCTGGGCCCGATCAAAGCGATCACCTTTGATCTCGACGATACGCTGTATGACAACCATCCCGTGATCCGCAAAACCACCGCAGAATCTCATGCCGCGTTGCAGGCCTTCCATCCTGCGCTGCGTGAATTTACCCCTGCGGACTATCAGGCGCTGCGTGACGAATTGCTGGCGCGTGAGCCGGAGATTTATCACGACGTGTCTGAGTGGCGTCGCCGCTCGGTTGAGCTGGCGATGATCAATGTGGGGTTGTCAGCCGCTGAAGCCACCGCCGGGGCCAGTGAAGTGATGAGTGTGTTCCACCAGTGGCGCAGCGAAGTTGAGATGCCCGAAGAGACACACCAAACGCTGACGTGGCTGGGCGAGCGCGTGCCGTTAGTGGCGATCACCAATGGCAACGCCTGCCCAGAGAAACTGGGCATTGACCACTATTTCCAGTTTGCCCTGCGCGCCGGTCCTCATGGCCGTGCAAAGCCTTGGCAGGATATGTATCAGTTGGCCTCCGATCGTTTAGGTATCGCACCTGAGCACATTTTGCACGTCGGCGACGATCTGACCACCGATGTGGTGGGTTCACTGCGTGCGGGCATGCAAGCCTGCTGGATAAACCTGCGTGACGGTAACCTGATGAAGATTGACGATGCGCGCCTGGTGCCGCATGTGGAAATTCATCAGTTGGCATCGCTAACCTCGCTGCTATAATGCTGTATGTTCATCCAGCTAATCACTGGGTGATTACAGTCATTTCCTGACGCACAAATCGTAGCGGCGCAATGTATTGCGCGATAAATCGCGCCGCTACAAATGGTGCGTTGATGGAGTGCCGGAGAACGGCATTCTGGAACCTCTCTTATTTTTCAAACGGTGCTTATGGACGTTTCTGATCTGCTTAACGGCTTGAATGACAAACAGCGCGAGGCGGTCGCCGCACCGCGCAGCAACCTGCTGGTGCTGGCCGGAGCAGGCAGTGGTAAAACCCGCGTGCTGGTGCATCGTATTGCCTGGCTGCTGTCGGTAGAAAATTGCTCGCCTTACTCGATTATGGCGGTGACCTTTACCAACAAAGCCGCGGCGGAAATGCGTCATCGTATCGATCAACTGATCGGCACCAGCCAGGGCGGCATGTGGATCGGAACGTTCCACGGTCTGGCGCACCGTTTATTGCGCGCGCATCACCTTGATGCCGGCTTGCCGCAGGACTTCCAGATTCTCGATAGCGATGACCAACTGCGTCTGCTGAAGCGTCTGATCAAAGCCATGAACCTTGATGAGAAACAGTGGCCTGCGCGTCAGGGCATGTGGTACATCAACGGCAAAAAAGATGAGGGCTTACGTCCGAAGCATATTGAAAGTTACGGCAATCCCGTTGAGCAAACCTGGCTGCGCATTTATCAGGCGTATCAGGAAGCCTGCGATCGCGCGGGCTTAGTGGATTTCGCTGAACTGCTGCTGCGTGCCCATGAGCTGTGGCTCAACAAGCCGCATATCCTGAATCATTATCGCGAGCGCTTCAGCAATGTGCTGGTGGATGAATTCCAGGACACCAACAACATTCAGTACGCCTGGATCCGCATGCTGGCGGGTGATACCGGTCGGGTGATTATCGTGGGCGATGACGATCAGTCGATCTACGGCTGGCGTGGTGCGCAGGTCGAGAACATCCAGCGCTTTCTGCAGGATTTCCCCGGCGCGGAAACCATTCGTCTGGAGCAGAACTACCGCTCGACCAACAATATCCTTAAAGCCGCTAACACACTGATCGCCAATAACAATGGGCGCCTCGGTAAAGAGCTGTGGACCGATGGCAGCGATGGCGAAAAGATTTCGATCTACTGCGCCTTTAACGAATTAGACGAAGCGCGCTTTGTGGTTAATCGCATCAAAACCTGGCATGAGAACGGCAATGCGCTGCAGGATTGCGCCATTCTCTATCGCAGCAACGCCCAGTCTCGTGTGCTGGAAGAGGCGCTGATTCAGGGCAGCATGCCGTATCGCATTTATGGCGGTATGCGCTTCTTCGAACGCCAGGAGATCAAAGATGCGTTGGCCTATCTGCGTCTGATGGCTAACCGCAATGATGATGCGGCGTTTGAACGCGTGGTGAACACGCCGGTACGGGGCGTGGGCGATCGCACGTTGGATGTGGTGCGTCAGACGGCGCGCGATCAGCAATTAACCTTGTGGCAAGCCACGCGGGAACTGCTGCAAAACAAAGCCCTGGCGGGACGTGCCGCTTCTGCGCTGCAACGCTTCTGCGAGCTGGTGGATTCACTGGCCACGGAAACCGCTGAAATGCCGCTGCACGTGCAAACCGATCGGGTGATTAAAGACTCGGGCCTGTGGATCATGTATGAGCAGGAGAAGGGTGAAAAAGGCCAGGCACGCATCGAAAACTTGGAAGAACTGGTGACGGCAACGCGCCAGTTCAGTTATCAGGACGAAGATGAAGACCTGATGCCATTGCAGGCGTTTCTTTCACATGCTGCGTTGGAAGCGGGTGAGGGGCAAGCCGATAAGTGGCAGGATGCAGTGCAATTGATGACTCTGCACTCCGCCAAAGGGTTGGAGTTCAGCCAGGTCTTTATCGTCGGTATGGAAGAGGGCATGTTCCCGAGCCAGATGTCGCTGGATGAGGGCGGTCGTTTGGAGGAGGAGCGTCGCCTGGCGTATGTCGGCGTCACGCGTGCGATGGAAAAACTCACGCTGACCTACGCCGAAACCCGCCGCCTTTATGGTAAGGAAGTGTATCACCGTCCTTCGCGCTTCATTGGTGAGTTACCGGAAGAGTGTGTGGAAGAGGTGCGTCTGCGCGCCAGCGTCAGCCGCCCGGTGAGCCATCAACGTATGGGCACGCCCATCGCGCAAAATGACAGTGGCTTTGCGCTCGGACAGCGCGTGCGCCATGCCAAATTTGGTGAAGGCACCATCATCAACCTTGAAGGCAGTGGCGAGCATAGCCGCTTGCAAGTGGCGTTTCAGGGCCAGGGAATCAAGTGGCTGGTGGCGGCTTACGCCCGTCTGGAAACGGTGTAGCGCGGTTGCGCTACCTTGACGACTTTTTCGTCTCAGCGTAACATGCGCGCACTATTATCATGAGAGGACAATGCCTTGGACGCGCCCAGTCGATGCTGGCTCAACCGCCTGTTTAACAGGAACAACTCCTAAGGTCACCTCTCATTGCGGGTAGCCTTAGCGGTTATCAGCGACCTCCCTTTACACTCTCGTCGCACGAGTCAGCACTGATTTACCCTTGAAGCGAAAGTTTCCGCGTTCAGGCTTTGCCGTGCCCGTTTTGCCTCTGGCATCACGGAGTGCCGCCTTGTCCCATTCCGTCTGCAATGGGGAGTATTGCTATGCTGAGCGCTTTTAAACTCGAACGCGATCGCCTGACGCGCATCGAGCTGGAAGAAAATAACGACAAACTGAATACGTCGGTTTGGGTCGATTTGATCGAGCCTGACGACAGCGAACGTGATCGTGTGCAGTCTGAGCTGGGCCAAAGCCTGGCAACCCGTCCGGAGCTGGAGGACATCGAAGCCTCAGCGCGATTCTTCGAAGACGAAGATGGCTTGCACATTCACTCCTTCTTCTTCTTTGAAGATGCGGAAGACCACGCCGGTAACTCCACCGTGGCGTTTACCATTCGTGAAGATCGCCTCTATACGCTGCGTGAACGTGAGCTGCCTGCTTTCCGTCTCTATCGCATGCGCGCGCGTAACCAAACGCTGACGGATGGCAATGCTTACGAGCTGCTGCTGGATCTGTTTGAGACCAAAATCGAACAGCTGGCGGATGAGATCGAGAACATCTACAGCGCGCTGGAAAAACTGAGCCGAGTCATTATGGAAGGCCAGCAGGGTGAAGAGTACGATCAGGCGCTGTCGCGTCTGGCAGAGCTGGAAGATATCGGCTGGAAAGTGCGTCTGTGTTTGATGGATACGCAGCGTGCCCTGAATTTCCTGGTGCGCAAAGCGCGCTTGCCGGGTAACCAGCTGGAGCAGGCGCGTGAAATCCTGCGCGATATCGAATCCCTGTTGCCGCATAACGAATCCTTGTTCCAGAAAGTTAACTTCCTGATGCAGGCGGCGATGGGCTTTATCAACATCGAGCAGAACCGCATTATCAAGATCTTCTCGGTGGTATCAGTGGTGTTCCTGCCGCCAACGCTGGTGGCTTCAAGCTATGGTATGAACTTCGAGTTTATGCCTGAGCTGAAGTGGAGCTTTGGTTATCCGGGGGCGATCACCTTGATGATCCTTGCCGGGCTGGCACCTTATCTCTACTTCAAACGTAAAAACTGGTTGTAACGATTTCGGGGCCGCATTTGCGGCCCTTTAAACTGGCGCCGCATCACAATTCTGCGTAGGCTGTTGTCACTTCTCACTTTCTGATTTCCACCTTATGGCGCGTCTCTCTTTGCGACAGCAGTGGACCATTCTGCTGATTGCTTCGTTAGTACTGGGGATTATCCTCCAGCTGTTTCACCTTCCCGCTGCACTGCTGTTAGGACCGATGATCGTCGGCACCATCATGGGCCTGTCAGGCGCCACTGTGCGCATCGACAAGCGTTTTTTCGTGCTGGCACAAGCCGTGCTGGGCTGCATGATTGGGCAAACGCTTTCCCCTGCGATTCTCTCGCCACTGTTGCAGGATTGGCCGGTGGTGCTGGCCGTGTTGGTGCTGACGCTGGCGGCCAGTGGCTTGTCAGGATTTTTGCTGGTGCGCTTTAGCAACTTGCCCGGACCGACGGGTGCGTGGGGATCTTCACCCGGCGGTGCTTCCGCGATGGTGGCGATGGCCGGTGATTTTGGTGCTGACGTTCGCCTGGTGGCCTTTATGCAGTATCTGCGCGTGCTGTTTGTGGCTACCGCGGCGGCCGTGGTGGCGCGCATTGGATTGGGGACCAGTGGCGGCGCGGTGGAGCTGGAGTGGTTTCCGGCATTACAAAGCAGTTTCCTGCTGACCATCGTAGTGATGTTAGCCGGTGCCTGGCTGGGACAGAAATTGCGCATTCCTTCCGGTGCACTGCTGTTGCCTGCGCTGATTGGCGCAACGTTGCACGGTACGGATGTCGCCACGTTGCAGGTGCCAGAATGGTTGCTGGCGCTGGCTTATGCACTGATTGGCTGGAGCGTAGGATTACGTTTTACCCGTCCGATTTTCCTGCTGGCACTGCGCACGCTGCCACAAATGCTGGTCTCGATTTTTGGTTTGATGCTGCTGTGCGGAGGATTAGCCTGGATGCTGACGCGCGTGCTGCATGTGGATCTGATGACCGCTTACCTGGCAACCAGCCCCGGCGGGCTGGATACCGTGGCAATTATTGCTGCTGGCAGCCGGGTCGATATCGCTTTTGTGATGGCGTTGCAGACGCTACGCCTGTTCACTATCTTGCTCACCGGCCCGGCGATAGCACGCTTTATTTCACGCTACGCGCACGCGAGTGCGAGCTGAGAACGCAACAGCATCAACAATAAAGATGGCGAGCGCCAGCCAGATGAAGCCGAAGGTAACCATTTTGTCCGGCGTCAGGCTCTCGCCATAGAACAGCACGGCCAGCAGGAACATCAATGTGGGGCCGAGATACTGGAAGA
The DNA here is from genome assembly GCF_059412425.1 of Pantoea sp. CFCC18177. Lineage (NCBI taxonomy): Bacteria > Pseudomonadati > Pseudomonadota > Gammaproteobacteria > Enterobacterales > Erwiniaceae > Pantoea > Pantoea sp. CFCC18177. Next base: position 36,151 of record NZ_JBNBPL010000001.1, on the reverse strand, counting down.
ACCCCACGGTTGACAGACGCAGACGCGCACAAGCCGCAGCAAACAGCATCAACGGAATGGTGGTGATGATGCCCGCGGCAACCAGTTTCAGGTTAAGGCTCAGCGGATTGGCGCTCAGATGACTGGTGGCGCTGTCGGCAAAGCCAAACAGATAGATGGCAGCCAGCGGAAATAACCAGGCAGTTTCGATCAGCATGCCACTTTGCGCATCCACCTGAATCTTCTTTCTGATCAAACCATAGAGCGCAAAACTCAACGCCAGGCCGAGGCCGATAATCGGCAACGAACCAAATTGCCACAGCTGCACCAATACCCCAGTCGTGGCCAGTATCACAGCCAGCCACTGCAAACGCCGGAAGCGCTCGCGCAGGAACAGCATGCCAAATACCACGTTGATCAGCGGGTTGATAAAGTAGCCGAGGCTAGCTTCAAGCATATGCTGATTGTTCACCGCCCAGATAAACAGCAGCCAGTTGCCGCCGATGGTGACGGCGGTCAGTGCCAGTAGCAGCACTTTTTTCGGTTGGGCGAGAACCGTGCGTACCTGTTTCCAGCTGCGACTCAGCGTAATCAGAATCAGCATAAACAGCGCTGACCAAATCACACGATGCGTCATGATCTCCGTGGGCGGCACTTCCTTCACCAACTTGAAGTAAGCCGGTGCAATGCCCCAAATAAAGTAAGCGCCAAGCGCATAACCAATGCCCTGACGCGTGTGTTGCGATTCCATTATTTCATCCAAAAAAGCAGGTTAACCAATCAAATAGGTAGCGGTAGCGGTGGCGATGTAATCGCCCTGTTGGTTGTGCAACTCAACGCGCGCCACTGCGACCTTGTTGCCACCGCGCAGTAGGCTACTGGTGGCGATAAAGCGTTCGCCGCGTCCTGGACGCAAGTAATCGACGCGCATATCAATAGTGCCCATGCGTGACAGGCGCTGACGCAGTTCTTCCTCGCTAATACTCTCCTGACGCGACAGCGCATGGCTGACACACACCAACCCAGCGGCGACATCCAGCACCGAGGCAATGACGCCGCCGTGCAAAATCTGCTGCGCAGCATTGCCCACCAACATGGTTTTGTTGGCAAAGCCCAACTCGGCGTAATCCGCCTCCAGTCGATCCAGCTCGAGGCCCAGGGCTTGATTAAAGGGCATGTGATAAACAAAGATTTCGCCAATCAGGCGGCGAGCTTCCTGCTGTGTCAGCAACGGGGATGACATAGTTCCTGCCTTAAGATGTTAAAGAATTGTGTATATTATGCCGCGTTCGCGCTGCTTTCCAGTTTCAGAAATCGGCACTGATCAACCACTGGCTTTGCGTGTAGAATGGCCTGCTTTTTGAACCGTCGCCCTGACGATTACGACACGCAGTTCTCTGGAGAATTTTATGCGTAAGCATTACGCCTTGCTGGCCGCGGCATTGACGCTTCCTGTGCTGGCTCAAGCTGATGAAGCCACGATAAAAGAGGTGCATGACGCCCCGGCAGTAAAGGGCAGTATTATCGCTAACCTGCTGGAAAAACACGATAACCCGTTCGTGCTGTATCCTTATGAGAATAACTACCTGCTTTACACCTATACCAGTGACATGAATAAAGAGGCCATCTCCTCTTATAACTGGGCAGATAAAGCAAAAAATGACGAAGTGAAATTCCAGCTAAGCCTGGCGTTTCCGCTGTGGCGTGGCATCCTGGGCGACAATTCAGTGTTGGCCGCCTCTTATACCCAGCGTTCCTGGTGGCAGCTTTCCAACCGTGGCGCATCGTCACCGTTCCGTGAAACTAACTACGAGCCGCAGATTTTCCTCGGTTGGGCAACGGATTACACCTTTGCGGGCTGGACACTGCGCGACATCGAAACCGGTCTGAATCACGAGTCGAACGGACGTAGCGATCCGACTTCACGCAGCTGGAACCGCGTTTATGCGCGACTGATGGCGCAGAACGGTAACTTCCTTGCGGAAATCAAACCCTGGTATCGCATTCCAGAAAACGAAAATAACGATGATAACCCCGACATCACCAAGTACATGGGCTACTATCGCGCCAAGCTCGGTTATGAAGTGGGCGAGAGTATTTTCAGCGTGGAAGGTAACTACAACTGGAACAGCGGTTACGGCGGGGCCACTTTCGCCTGGAGCTACCCCATCACCGAACACGTGCGCTTTTACACCCAGCTGTTCAGCGGGTATGGTGAATCGCTTATCGACTATAACCACCGTCAAACCCGCTTTGGCGTGGGCGTAACACTTAACGATCTGTTCTAACAAGTCAAAACAGGATTACCGTGGCAACATCGGCAGTGCTTAATCAGGAAATGCTGGCGCAGCAGGTTTTACAAGACACCTTCGGCTACCAGCAATTTCGTCCCGGTCAGCAAACCATCATTGAAACCGCGCTAGCAGGGCGCGATTGTCTGGTGGTGATGCCAACCGGCGGCGGCAAATCGCTGTGCTATCAAATCCCGGCGCTGGTGCGTGAAGGGCTGACGCTGGTGGTCTCGCCGCTGATTTCACTGATGAAAGATCAGGTTGATCAGTTGCTGGCCAACGGCGTGGCGGCGGCGTGCCTGAATTCCACCCAGACGCGCGAGCAACAGCAGCAGGTGTTTGCGGATTGCCGTACCGGCAAGCTGAAGCTGCTGTACATCGCCCCTGAACGTCTGATGATGGACAACTTCCTCGACAGCCTGCACCAGTGGAATCCGGTGATGCTGGCGGTGGATGAGGCGCACTGTATCTCACAATGGGGCCACGATTTCCGTCCGGAATATGGCTCGATTGGTCAGTTACGTCAGCGCTTCCCGGAACTGCCGGTGATGGCGCTAACCGCGACGGCCGATGAAACCACGCGTAATGACATCGCGCATCTGCTGCAGATGGACGATCCGCTGATTCAAATCAGCAGCTTTGACCGCCCCAATATCCGCTACACGCTGGTGGAAAAATTCAAACCCACCGATCAGCTGCTGCGCTACGTGCAGGAGCAACGGGGCAAAAGCGGCATTATTTACTGTAACAGCCGCGCGAAAGTGGAAGACACCGCCGCGCGTTTGCAAAGCCGTGGGCTGAGTGTGGGCGCGTATCACGCCGGTATCGACAGCGCGCAACGTGCGCACGTGCAGGAAGCCTTCCAGCGTGACGATCTGCAAATCGTGGTCGCCACCGTGGCGTTTGGTATGGGCATCAACAAACCCAACGTGCGCTTTGTGGTGCATTTCGACATTCCGCGCAATATCGAATCCTATTATCAGGAGACCGGGCGCGCCGGACGCGACGGGCTGCCCGCAGAAGCGATGATGCTGTACGATCCAGCGGATATGGCCTGGTTGCGTAAGTGTCTGGAAGAGAAAGCACCCGGTCCACTGCAGGATATTGAACGCCATAAGCTGAATGCCATGGGAGCATTTGCCGAAGCGCAGACCTGCCGTCGTTTAGTGCTGCTCAACTACTTTGGCGAAGGGCGTCAGCAGCAGTGCGGTAACTGCGATATCTGCCTTGATCCGCCGCGCCGTTATGATGGTCTGGTAGAAGCGCAAAAGGCGCTCTCCAGCATCTATCGTACCGGTCAGCGCTTTGGTATGGGCTATATTGTTGACGTGTTGCGTGGCTCGACCAATCACCGTGTCCGCGATAATGGGCACGACAAACTGCCGGTGTACGGCATTGGTCGTGAACAGAGCCAGGAGCACTGGGTTAGCGTGCTGCGTCAGCTTATCCATTTGGGTATGGTGACGCAAAATATTGCCATGCATTCGGCGCTGCAACTGACCGAAGCCGCGCGTCCTGTGCTGCGTGCGGAAGTGCCTTTGATGCTTGCCGTGCCGCGTATCGTTACTGTCAAAAGCCGCAGCAGTTCGCCCAAAGTTCACAGTGGAAATTACGATCGCACCCTGTTCGGCAAACTGCGCAAATTGCGTAAGGCGATTGCTGATGAAGAGAACATTCCGCCCTACGTGGTGTTTAACGATGCCACGCTGATTGAAATGGCGGAACAAATGCCGATTACCGCGTCAGAAATGCTGAGCGTGAACGGTGTCGGTCATCGCAAACTCGAACGGTTTGGTAAACCCTTCCTGGTGATGATCAAAGAACATGTCGATGAAGAGTAAAGGAAAGAAACCATGTTGATGTTATTTGCCACCGTCGCGCTGGTGCATCTTGTTGCGCTGATGAGCCCAGGACCGGACTTCTTCTTCGTCTCGCAAACTGCCGCAAGCCGTTCGCGTAAAGAGGCGATGATGGGCGTTTTCGGCATTACGCTGGGGATTGTTATCTGGGCGGGCGTGGCGCTGATGGGCCTGCATCTGATTCTCGAAAAAATGGCCTGGCTGCATGAAATCATCATGGTGGGTGGTGGTTTATATCTGCTGTGGATGGGCTGGCAGCTGCTGCGTTCGGCGCGTCAACGCCACAAGTCACCGCAGGTGGATGTACCGGTGGTTGAACTGCCTAAGAGCGGCATGAGCTTCCTGAAAGGGTTCCTGACTAATCTGTCTAACCCAAAAGCCATTATCTATTTCGGTAGCGTGTTCTCGCTGTTTGTGGGTAATGACGTGGGTGCGATGGAGCGCTGGGGTCTGTTCCTGCTGATTATCGGTGAGACGTTTGCCTGGTTTACGCTGGTAGCTGCCATCTTCGCGCTGCCGTGGATGCGTGATAAGTATCAGCGTATGGCGAAATGGGTCGATGGTATGGCGGGGGTGTTGTTTGCCGGATTCGGCATTCACCTCATTATCTCGCGATAAAGCCTGGTTTACTGGCCATTTCGGCACCGGGCAGTGCTCGCCCTCCTCACGTACTACGTGTACGCTCCGGGGGCTGTGCGCTGGCCGGCACCGAACTGGCTGCGCAACCAACGGCTTTAAAATTGATGCCGTTGGTTTGAAAAACCTCTTACGCGATTCTGCGCGCGCTGGCTAACAACGCACCGACCGCCATAAACAATCCGCCAAAGGTACGGTTCAGCAGCTTCATTTGCTGCGGGCCTTTAATCCAGCCTGCGATGCGCGTAGCCAGGGTGGCGTAACCAATCATCACGATAATATCGACCACGATGGTGGTGACGCCGAGCACCAGATACTGCGCCAGCTGCGGCTGATGTGGCTGAATAAACTGCGGGAACAGCGCGGCAAGAAACACGATGCTTTTCGGGTTGGTGAGGTTCACCAGAATGGCGCGCTTGAACAAACGACGACGTGGCATCGCTTTCGCCACCGCATTCAGGTCAATGCCACCGGCGGAACGCCACTGCTGAATACCCAGCCACACCAGATAAGCCGCACCTGCCCACTTCAGCACTTCAAACGCCATAATAGATTGCGAAAACAGCGCGCCCAGGCCGGCACCGACCAGCACGATATGAATCGCGAGGCCAAGCTGTAAACCGGTAATGGAAGCCGCAGCGCCACGATAGCCGTGACTGATGCCGGTGCTCATGGTGTTAATCGCGCCGGAACCGGGTGAAAGGCTGAGGATAGTTGTGGTCAGCAGATAGGTTAACCACCATTCAATGGTCATGTGTGACATTCCCTGAAGTTAGCGAAGTGTGACACAATACGCCAGAACATCGCGGCACGCTACGGAGCGCATGCGCGCGATGAGGCTTTTTTTCTGGGGGACGGATGCAGCAACATAAACAGAGTTGGCTCGGGCGTGAGCGTGGCTTTTCTGCGTTTGCCACTGGCCCGCTGCTCGACTTCTGGCGTCGTCGTGAAGAGTGCGAATTCACCGGCGTCGGCAATCTGACTATTCGCTATGTTCGTTTCACCTCACCGCAACATCGCCGTGTCATCTTAATTGTGCCGGGCCGCATCGAAAGCTATATCAAGTATCCGGAATTGGCTTACGATCTTTTCCACTGTGGTTATGACGTGGTGATCATTGATCATCGTGGTCAGGGTCGTTCCGATCGCTTACTGGCCGATTCACACCGCGGCCACGTGGTGGAGTTCAGCCACTATGTTGACGATCTGGAAACGCTCTATGAGAAAGAGATCGCTAACAGCAACTATCAACAGCGATATGTGTTGGCGCACTCGATGGGCGGCGCGATCTTAGCGCTGTTTCTGGCGCGTCAGCCTCAGGCATTCCACGCGGCGGTATTTTCAGCACCGATGTTTGGCATTGTGCTGCCGCTTCCCGATTGGATGGCGCATCCGATTTTGGACTGGGCGGAGAAACTGCCCGCGCTGCGCGAACGTTATGCGCTGGGAACGGGCCGCTGGCGTGCCAGTCCGTTTGGCATCAATCGCCTGACGCACAGTCGGGAGCGTTATCGTCGTAACCTGCGTTTCTATGCCGACGATCCCGCGCTGCGCGTGGGTGGCCCCACTTACCATTGGGTCCGTGAAGGTGTGCAGGCGGGGCGCAGCATCATTAGCCAGGTGGCGAAAATCACCACTCCCACGTTGGTGCTGCAGGCCAGTGAAGACGATGTGGTGGATAACCGCTCGCAAGGGGCTTTTTGCTCGGCGATGGCCGAGGCAGGCCATCCCTGCGAAGGCACCGTGCCGTATGTGATCCAAGGCGCGCGTCATGAGATTTTGTTTGAAACAGACGCCATGCGCGCTGAAGCGCTCAACCTGGTGGTCGATTTCTTCGAGCGCCAAGTTTAATTTTTTATCCGATATCAATACCAGAGGTTTACATGTACCACATCGTCGCATCCGACCTGGATGGCACGCTGCTTTCGCCGGAACATCGCCTGACGCCTTTCTCTCGTACCACATTGCAGGAGCTGGTGGCACGTGATGTGCATTTTGTCTTCGCCACCGGACGTCATTACATCGACGTGGGCCAGATGCGCGATAGCCTCGGCATCCCGGCCTATATGATCACCTCGAATGGTGCGCGCGTGCACAACGCTGACGGCGAATTGGTGTTCAGCCACAACCTTGATGGCGACATCGCCAGCGAGCTTTACGGCTTGCAGTACCATGATGAGCATATCCTTACGCACGTCTACCGTGACGACGAGTGGTTTATGAGCCGCCATCGCCCAGACGAGCAGGACTATTTTCGTGAGTCCGTATTTAACTATCAGGTTTACCAACCGGGTATGTTGCCAACGGATGGGATCAGTAAAGTCTTCTTCACCTGTGATGAACACGAACGCCTGGCTCCGCTGGAACTGGCGATCGAAGCGCGTTGGGGCGATCGCGTCAACGTCAGTTTCTCACTGCCAACCTGCCTGGAAGTGATGGCCGGTGGCGTATCGAAAGGTCACGCGCTGGAAGCCGTCGCCAAACAGCTCGGATATTCACTGAAAGAGTGCATCGCTTTTGGTGACGGTATGAATGATGTCGAAATGCTGAGCATGGCGGGTAAGGGCTGCATCATGCGTAATGCGCACCAGCGCCTGAAAGATACCTTGCCAGCATTGGAAGTGATTGGCAGTAATGCTGAGGATGCGGTTCCGCACACGTTGCGTAAGCTGTTCCTGGCTTAAAAAGTGGGCCGGTTAACCGGCCCATTTAATTATGCTATTTGTTTCTTGTGCTTATGCTCATTGATCATGGTGAGCAGCAGTAGCAGTACCGCCAGCACTGACCCCGCGATCATCACCATAAAGCCGCCATCCCAGCCGAAGTAATCCACGGTGTAACCGACAATCGCACTGGCCGCAACGGAACCGCCGAGGTAACCGAACAGGCCGGTAAAGCCCGCCGCCGTACCCGCGGCTTTCTTCGGTGCCAGCTCCAGCGCATGCAGACCAATCAGCATCACCGGACCATAAATCAGGAAACCGATAACGATCATGCACAGCATATCGATGCCTGGGTTGCCCGGTGGGTTAAGCCAGTAAACTACGGTGGCGATGGTGACCAGCGTCATAAAGAACACGCCGGTCGCGCCACGGTTGCCGCGGAAGACCTTGTCTGACATCCAGCCGCACAGCAAGGTGCCGGGAATGCCCGCATATTCATAGAAGAAGTATGCCCAGGAGGATTTATCCAGCGTGAAGTGTTTCACTTCTTTCAGGTAAGTGGGTGACCAGTCGAGAATGCCGTAACGCAGCAGATAGACGAAGACGTTAGCCAACGCGATGTACCACAGCAACTTATTCGGCAGGATGTACTGCATGAAAATCTGCTTTGCCGACAGCTCCTGCTCATGATTCTCGTTGTAATCTGGCGGGTAATCATTCTTATAGGCTTCAATCGGCGGCAGGCCACAAGACTGCGGTGTGTCGCGCATCAGGGCGAAGGCAATGATGGCGATGATGATCGCCCCGAACGCGGGCATGTAGAGTGCCGCTTTCCAGTCGTTAAACCATGCCATCCCCAGCAAGAACAGCAGCGGTGGAATGCCGCCACCCACGTTATGCGCACAGTTCCACACGGAGACAATCCCGCCGCGCTCCTTCTGCGACCACCAGTGCACCATCGTTCGTCCACAAGGCGGCCAGCCCATGCCCTGGAACCAACCACACAGGAACAGGAGAACAAACATCACCATGATGCTTGAGGTCGCCCAAGGCACAAATCCCATGATTAACATCACGGCCGCAGCGAGAATTAACCCAGCGGGTAAAAACACGCGCGGATTAGAGCGGTCGGAAACCGAGCCCATGATGAACTTGGAGAAGCCGTACGCGATGGAGATCCCGGACAGCGCAAAGCCTAGATCGCCGCGTGAGAAGCCCTGTTCCACCAGATAAGGCATCGCCAGCGCGAAGTTTTTACGCACCAGATAGTAGGCCGCGTATCCAAAGAAAATACCGATAAAGATTTGCCAGCGTAGCCGACGGTAGAGCGGATCAACACGATCATCAGCGACTTGCGGCTGATGCGGTGCCGGTTTGAAGATACTCAACATGAGTGTGGCCCTCCAGGGCGCGATATTGTTATGTGTTCCCAGCAGGTTGGGTCAAGCGCCGTGTGGCGTTAAAACAGCACCAAAAGGTTCCATTTCGCGCACAGGATAGTGATGGTTTCGTCACGTTACTGTGACGCGTGACACATTTGTTACAGTTTGATGACATTAAAGAGCGAAATAAACCAGGAAATGTTGGTATTCGCGCATGATGTCTGGCGAGACAGGCCACTTATTCTTGCCTTACATTGTTTGTCTGTATTTTGGTCTGTTGTAAACCAAATAATTCAAACCCATGACGACAGTTTGTTTACACTAGCGCCACTGTTCATTTTGGGATCAATACCGTGCTGTTACTGATCGTTACCACCATTTTGTGGGCTTTTTCCTTTAGTTTGATCGGGGAATACCTCGCCGGCCAGGTTGATTCCTGGTTCTCGGTGCTGATGCGCCTGGCACTTGCGGCCATCGTTTTCCTGCCTTTCCTGCGTTGGAAAGGCTATCGCGCCTCCACCATCCTGCTGTATATGCTGGTAGGGATGCTGCAGCTGGGCGTCATGTATCTGCTGAGTTTTGAGGCTTACACCTATCTCAGCGTGTCAGAGTTCCTGCTGTTCACGGTGATGACGCCGCTGTATGTGACGTTAATTTACGACTTGCTCAGCAAACGTCCGCTGCGAATTGGCTATGCATTCAGTGCGCTGCTGGCAGTCGGTGGGGCAGCCATCATCCGTTACGACAAAGTCAGCGACCATTTCTGGTTTGGCCTGCTGCTGGTTCAAGCCGCCAACATCTGCTTTGCCATTGGCATGGTCGGCTACAAGCGCCTGCAGGAAACCCGTCCGATGCCGCAGCACACCGCATTCTCATGGTTCTATCTTGGCGCGGTGATCATCGCCATCATTGCCTGGAGCCTGTGGGGTAATCCGAACAAACTACCTACCACCTCACTGCAGTGGGGCATTCTGGTGTGGCTGGGCGTGGCGGCATCGGGACTGGGATACTTCATGTGGAACTACGGTGCCACTCAGGTGGATGCGGGCACGCTGGGTATCATGAACAACATGCACGTACCGGCGGGCTTGCTGGTCAATCTGGCCATCTGGCAGGAAAAACCACACTGGCCAAGCTTTATTGCCGGAGCCATCGTGATTTTTGCTTCACTCTACGTTCATAAGCGTTGGGTGCTAGGAAAAAGCAGCGCTTAAGCCAGAGGGATGTGAGATTCCTTCATGATCGGAGCGGCCTATATCCGACCCTGCTCCGATCTCCAAGCGACTACGCCTTTTTCGCTGGCGCCGCAAGACGATGAATCATCGTCAGTCCCTTCAAAAAGTTACGCAGAATCTGGTCACCGCACTCGCGGTAATTCTTATGATCCGGATTGCGGAAAATCGCGCCCACTTCTGCCTGAGACACCTTGAAGTTCGCTTTCAGCAACACTTCCGTGATATCCGTTGTCTTCAAAGCAAAGGCAATACGCAACTTCTTGATAAAAATATTATTATTCATGCGGCGCTCTACCGACGGTGCAGGCGCATCTTCACTCTTGCCACGGCGATAGAAAATCAACCCGTTCAGAAAATAGCCCATCAGCACGTCAGGCAATTTACGAAACGCAGCATCATCATCCTTCTTCATCCACGCTTGCACATCTTCCAATGGCACTTCGCTGCCCGCTAAGGCAAAAATCTCCACCACTTTGCTATCGCTCAAATCAAGCATATAGCGCACGCTGCGCAGAACATCGTTACTCGTCATGGTGAAACTCTCTTGGTCGCGGATTGAGGCGGCGCATTATAGAGCAGGCAGGGCAGGGATAACAGCACGGGCGACACACGCCGCCCGCGGGATCATAAAGAAACGGACTGAAGTGAACCCGGACGCGCGGCATCGCGGACAAAGGGCAAATGGTCACAGGCGTGCTGACGGGCAAATCGTACAAACGCCTCTAACACCGGCTGACGCTGCTCGCCATCGCGAACCGCAGCATATAAGCGGCTCCACAAACCATCACCCAGCGTCTTGGTCACCACCAGGCCCTGCTTCTCAAAACTCTCCACCACCCAATGGGGTAACGCGGCAATGCCCATCTGGGCCGACACCATCTGAATCAACAACAGCGTATTATCCACATTCTTCAAGGCGGGGGTCACGCCAGCGGGTTGCAGAAAATGACGCCAGATATCCAAACGTTGACGCTGAACGGGATAAATCATCAACACTTCATCAGCCAAATCTTCCGGCGAAATATGTTCACGCTGCGCCAGCGGATGATCCGGTGCCAACACCAAACGCACCTCGAAATCAAACATTGGCGTATAGAACAACCCGCTGCGCGGCAGAATATCTGAGGTCAACACCACATCCAGCTCCCCCTGCTGCAACGCTGGCTGGGGATCAAAAGTCACGCCAGATTTAAAATCCATCACCACTTGCGGCCAGCTCTTACGGAAATTACTCAAGGCGGGTGTCAGCCACTGAATACAACTGTGGCACTCAATGGCAATGCGCAGCGTGGTTTGATGTGGCTCGTGGCAATCCTGCAATGCCTGCTGAATCTGCGGCAAAATCTGCTCGGCCAACTGCAGCAAAATCTCCCCCTGCGGCGTAAACCGCAACGGCTGGCTCTTGCGCACAAACAGGCGAAAGCCCAGCCGCTGTTCCAGGTCGCTGAACTGATGAGATAACGCCGATTGTGTCTGATGAAGCTGGGCGGCGGCGGCAGCTAAAGAGCCGGTATTCCGTAACGCCTGCAGCGTTCTCAGGTGTTTGAGTTCGATCATGAGAGTCCTTCACATCGAGATTGAACAGATTGCGCTTGAGGAACATACAGTACCCGCAGAAGATAGCGGTGTAAACATCTGGACGGCTAAACATCTCAAGCAAGCGATACGGCCACTCTCTTTTTGTCCAGTATAAGCCTTCAGCGGACCGCCATCATGCTTGCTGGATGAAGATAAAGGGTTCGCATCGTTTGGAGTACACCCAATGAGCATTCTGAACCACACACTCGGTTTCCCTCGCGTTGGTCTGCGTCGTGAACTCAAAAAAGCACTGGAAAGTTACTGGGCAGGCCTCAGCTCGCAACAAGCGCTACTGGCCGTAGGGAGTGAACTGCGGGCCCGACACTGGCAACAGCAAAAAGAGGCGGGCGTAGATTTATTGCCGGTCGGCGATTTCGCCTGGTACGATCACGTACTAAGTACTAGCCTGCTGCTCGGCAATGTGCCCGCACGCCACCAAAATCAAGACGGTTCTATCGATATCGACACCCTGTTCCGCATTAGTCGTGGTCGTGCGCCCAGCGGTGAGCCCGCGGCAGCGGCTGAAATGACCAAATGGTTCAACACCAACTATCACTACATGGTGCCCGAGTTCACCCAAGGTCAGCAGTTCAGGCTCAGCTGGACCCAACTGCTGGATGAAGTGGACGAAGCGCTGGCGCTGGGTCACAAGATTAAGCCTGTGTTGTTGGGGCCGGTCACTTATCTGTGGCTGGGCAAAGTCAAAGGTGAATCGTTTGATCGCCTGACACTGCTAAAAGAGATCCTGCCGGTTTACCAGCAAGTCCTGGCAGAGCTGAAAAAACGCCGTATCGAATGGGTGCAAATCGACGAACCTGCCCTGGCGCTGGAACTGCCGTCAGCGTGGCGTGATGCCTTCAAACCGGCCTACGCAGCGCTGCAAGGCAACGTCAAACTGCTGCTCACCACCTATTTCGACAGCATTGGTCAGAACCTTGATGTCATCAAAACCCTGCCCGTACAGGGCCTGCATGTTGACCTTGTGCAGGGTAAAGATGACATCCAACACATTCACCAACAGCTGCCCGCTGAATGGCTACTGTCCGTCGGCGTAATTAACGGTCGTAACGTCTGGCGTGCTGACCTGAGTCGCTGGTTTGAATGCCTGAAGCCGCTGGTGGGACTGCGCCAGCAGCTGTGGGTGGGTTCATCGTGCTCACTGCTACATAGCCCGATCGATTTGAGTGTGGAAACCCGGCTGGATGAGGAAGTGAAAAGCTGGTTTGCCTTTGCCCTGCAAAAGTGTGCTGAGCTGTCACTGCTGAGCAACGCGCTGAATAATGGAGATGCCGCTTCACTGGCGGCGTGGAGTGCACCGATTCGTGCCCGTGCTCACTCAACGCGTGTTCACAATGCCGCCGTCGAGGCGCGTCTGGCAAAAATTCAGGCTAAAGACGTGGAACGTCCGGGCCACTATCGTGAACGTGCCCAGGCACAGCGTCAGCGCTTCAACCTGCCAGCCTGGCCAACCACCACTATCGGCTCATTCCCGCAGACCACTGAAATCCGCGGCCTGCGTCTCGACTTCAAAAAAGGCAACATCGACAGCGGAAACTACCGCACGGGTATCGCCCAACACATCAAACAGGCAATTGCCGAACAAGAGCGGCTGGGGCTTGACGTGCTGGTACACGGTGAAGCGGAACGTAACGACATGGTTGAATACTTTGGCGAAAACCTTGATGGCTTCGTGTTCACGCAAAACGGCTGGGTACAAAGCTATGGATCGCGTTGCGTGAAACCACCGGTCATTATTGGCGACATCAGCCGTCCGCAAGCCATCACCGTTGAGTGGGCGCAGTATGCGCAGTCACTGACCGACAAACCGGTTAAAGGTATGCTCACCGGCCCCGTCACGATTCTGTGCTGGTCATTTCCGCGCGAGGACGTGACGCGTGAAACCATCGCCAAACAAATTGCGTTGGCGTTGCGTGATGAAGTGGAAGATTTGGAAACAGCCGGGATCGGCATCATCCAGATTGATGAACCGGCGCTGCGTGAAGGCCTGCCACTGCACCAGTCTGAATGGGCGGCCTATCTGAAATGGGCGGTTGATGCCTTCCGCCTCAACGCCGCGGTGGCGCAAAATGCGACCCAGATCCACACCCATATGTGTTACTGCGAGTTCAACGACATCATGGATGCGATTGCCGCACTGGATGCCGATGTCATCACCATCGAAACTTCGCGTTCTGATATGGATCTGCTGGAGGCGTTTAAAGCGTTTGAATACCCGAACGAAATCGGCCCCGGCGTCTATGACATCCACTCTCCTAACGTGCCAAGTGTGGCCTGGATGGAAGACCTGCTCCGCAAAGCGGCGCTGAGTATCCCTGAAGAGCGTTTGTGGGTGAATCCTGATTGCGGTTTGAAAACCCGTGGCTGGACGGAGACGCGTCAGGCTCTGGCGAACATGGTCAAAGCGGCGCAAAACCTGCGGGGTGAAAAGGTTTAACAGGGGCATTTGGGGGCGCGAGTGCGCCCCTGACTGATCAGGCGTTGGGTGCTACGCCATACTGCTTAAACCACGCTAACATGCGCGCCCAGCCATCGGCGGCAGAATCGGCGTGATAGCTTGGTCGATAATCCGCGTTGAAAGCGTGGCCCGCTTCTGGGTAAACCACGATCTCTGCTTTGGCATTGGCTGCGTGCAGCGCCTGACGCATCTTATCAATGCTCTCCAGCGGGATACTTTCATCCTTACCGCCATACAAACCCAGTACCGGTGCGGTGAGATCCACTGCGACATCAATCGGATGCTTCTGCTGCTTCAGGGTTTTTTCACCTTCCAGGCGTCCATACCAGGCGGCGGCGGCACGTACCTGCGGATTGTGCGCGGCAAACAGCCAACTAATTCGTCCACCCCAGCAGAAACCGGTAATCGCCATGCGACGTATATCGCCATCATGACGTGCCGCCCAGTTAGCCACATGATCAAGATCCGACAGCACCTGCGAATCAGGCACTTTGCTCACCAACTCTTTAAACAAGGTGGGGATATCGCTGTAGTCACTTGGGTCGCCTTCACGGAAATAGAGTTCCGGCGCCACGGCCAGATAACCTTCCAGTGCCAGTCGGCGGCACAGATCGCGAATATGCTCGTGCACACCGAAAATCTCCTGCACCACCAGGACGACCGGTAGCGTCCCCTCATACACTTTCGGGCGCGCGTAATAAGCCGGAAGATTTTCGCCCTGGCTCGGCACCGATGTCTCACCGCTGTGAATCGTGTCACTGGAGGTAGTAATCGTACTGCTTGCGATGGGCTGAACCGCAGGGGCGAAACCACTGGCGGCAGATTTTTGTGCCATATTGTCTTCGGTTTTCATTGTTCTCTCCGTGCTAGCAAATGCGCAATCACGTAACTATAGCCTGCTTCAGGAGCCAGGCTGATGTAGGGTTGATGTGTTCTTCTTCTCTATTAACACTGCCAACCGAACGAACACAGCACCGCTTGTAGCAATTCAGAATTGCCAACTGCTAATGTGTGATGCATATCACATTATTATTTTCTGATAATGTAACTTTCATAATTTATAGTGAAATTAGTCACATATTTATGCCACTCGCTGACGTAGAGTGGCGCGCATATCCTCTCTCTATCAGGAGTCTGTTATGGCCCAGTCTGACGTTTTTCACCTTGGTATCACTAAAGCCGATCTGAAAGGAGCCACATTGGCTATCGTTCCCGGCGATCCAGAGCGCGTGAAAAAAATCGCAGCGCTGATGGATAACCCACAGCACCTCGCCTCGCACCGTGAATTCACCACTTACCTGGCGGAAGTGGATGGCAAGCCTTTGGTGGTGTGCTCAACCGGCATTGGCGGTCCGTCCACCTCTATCGCGGTGGAAGAGTTAGCGCAGTTGGGTGTACGTACTTTCTTACGCGTCGGCACCACCGGTGCGATCCAGCCGAATATCAACGTCGGTGATGTGTTGGTCACCACCGCTTCGGTGCGTCTTGACGGGGCCAGCTTGCACTTCGCGCCGATGGAGTTCCCGGCGGTGGCAGATTTCACCTGTACCACCGCGCTGGTGGCTGCAGCAGAAGCCTGTGGCGCTAAAACGCACATCGGTATTACCGCTTCTTCCGACACCTTCTATCCGGGCCAGGAACGCTACGATACCTTCTCAGGACGTGTGGTGAATCGCTTCCAGGGCTCAATGCAAGAGTGGCAGCAAATGGGCGTGCTCAACTATGAGATGGAATCCGCTACACTGTTAACGATGTGCGCCAGTCAGGGGCTGAGAGCGGGCATGGTGGCGGGTGTCATCGTTAACCGTACGCAAAAAGAGATCCCGGATGCGGCGACCATGAAACAGACCGAAAGTGATGCGGTGAAGATTGTAGTTGAAGCAGCGCGTCGCTTAATTTAGTGCGCAAGGCAAGGGATGATTCGAGACCGGACTTATAGGGATCTCAGCAATTGCCTGATTAAAATGCGCACAATTTCAGCTGATTCTGAGAACAAACTATGCGCAAAACGGTTTCTGCTCCTCGTCCTGCCCTGGTAAACCCTGCCGCTGCGGCGCAATCACGTATTGAAGGCGTTGCAGCGCGTTTTCGTCAGGCCATGGCGGCCTCTGATTTTCCCGTTGCATGCCGGTGCTGTGAAGAAGTGCTGCGCGTCATGCCCCACAACATGCAGGTGCTGAGCGACTATGCACTAACGCTGATGCGGATCGGGGATTACAAAAAATCCTACAAGACCTATCAAAAAATCTACCAGGCGCCAGCCGCGCAGCGTGCGCAGGCTTCTGAAACCTGGCTCGACGGCTTAACTGAAGTGTGTGGATGGCTGGGAAAACCGGAAGAAGTGGCCCGTTATGGCCGGGAATCGCTGGAAAAATCAGATGCGATTTTCCGCCAAGGCAACAAGGTGGCTTTTCCTGTGGAAACACCACCGCCGTATAATCCTGGCAGTCCCAACGAAAACATCATCTCTTTCAGCCTGTATGGTGGGCAGCCGCGCTATTGCGAAACGCTGATCAAAAATATCGACGTCGCCCGCGAGCTGTATCCCAGCTGGATCTGCCGGGTTTATCTCGACGATAGCGTGCCGCCGCATGTCTGGCAGCGTCTGAAGCAGCCCAATACCCAGCTGGTGGATATGTCGCACGAGAAAACCATTTTCCCGACGCTATGGCGCTTCCTGGTAATGGATGACCCCAGCGTCAAACGCTATATCGTGCGTGACGCGGACTCTTTGCTCTCTGAACGTGAAGTGGCGGCAGTGGATGCCTGGCTTGCCTCGCCTTACTGGTTCCACCATATGCGCGACTATTTCACCCATACCGAACTACTGCTGGCGGGGATGTGGGGCGGCTGTCACGGCGTGTTCCACAACGTTGAGCAGCAGATGCGGGATTTTATTGCGCAGTACAGCGGCAGTGAACGTTTCACCGATCAGTATTTCCTCAAAGTGGCGCTGTGGCCGACGGTACGAGAAAGTGTGTTGAATCATGATGATCTGTTCCAGTTTCATCATGCACAGGCTTGGCCCGCGCATCTGCCGATTCGCTGGCAGACCGACCGCTTCCATGTTGGCAGTAATGCCGGATTTTCCAGCATGGCGGGTAAAGTCGAAAACATGATCGACGGCTGGCAGCAGGTTGAGCTGACCTGTGATGGGCAAAGCTGGCGCTATCCCGCCAAGGTCAAAGACAGCGAATGGATGCTGCCAATGCCATTTTTCCTGATTGATGCATGGAAAGCGGGGGAATTGACGGTAAAAGCACTGCCAGTCAGTGACTGAAGCCAGTCAATCAAGCCAACGCGCCTGCGACTCGAAACCGAAGGCGTAAATCGGTCTGGACATTAATACAGTAGCATTTTACCTTTTCCCCAGCGAATCGATCCGCGGGGGAATTATGGATCAGCAACTTATCATTAGCGGCGCGCTGGCGCTGGCCGGATTGGGTATTGGCTGGATACTGGCCCAATTGCGTGCCGGTCAGCAGCACGCCAGCTTCACCACCGAGCGGCGCCTGCTGGAAGAGGCGCAGCAGCGTCAGCAGCAACAGCATGAGCATCTGCAGCAGCAAATCCAGCAGCGCGAACAAGAGTTGCGCCAACTGCACGGTGCGCTCAGCGGAGCACAGGAAAGACTGCAACAGCTTGATTACTGGCGCGGTGAAAGCGAGCAGCTTAGCCGGGAGTTGCGTAATCAGCTGGAAGTGAACAGTGCGCAGGAAGCAGAATTGCGCGAAGTCACTATACGTCTGGAAGAGACGCGCTATGGCGCGGAGGAGAAGCAGCGCTTGCTGACCAACAGCGAGCAGCGTCTCAGCGCTCAGTTTGAAAATCTCGCCAATCGCATTTTTGAAAACAGCGGGCGCCGCGTTGACGAGCAAAATCGCCAAAGCCTCAACAGCCTGATCGGCCCGCTGCGCGAACAGCTGGATGGTTTTCGGCGTCAGGTACACGACAGCTTTGGCCAGGAAGCGCGTGAACGTCATACGCTGGCGCATGAAATCCGTCAGTTACAGCAGCTGAATGTGCAGATGGCACAGGAAGCGGTGAACCTGACCAAAGCATTAAAGGGCGATAACAAAATTCAGGGGAACTGGGGCGAAGTGGTACTGGCCCGGGTACTGGAAGCCTCAGGGCTGCGTGAAGGCCACGAGTATGAGACGCAGGTCAGCGTGCAGCTGGAGCAGCAGGGCAGGATGCAACCGGATGTCATCGTGCGGCTGCCGCAGGGCAAAGATGTGGTGATTGATGCCAAGATGACGTTGATCGCCTATGAACGCTATTTCAACGCGGAAGATGAAGCCACGCGCGAGCAGGCCATTCAGGAACACGTCAGCGCCATGCGTGGTCATATCCGCTTGCTGGGGCGAAAAGATTATCAACAATTGCCCGGTTTACGCTCTCTGGATTATGTGTTGATGTTTATTCCGGTTGAGCCGGCGTTCTTGTTAGCAATCGATCGCCAGCCAGAGCTGATCAGCGAAGCTCTGCAGCAAAATATCATGTTAGTCAGCCCAACAACCTTGCTGGTGGCGCTGCGTACCATCAACAACTTGTGGCGTTATGAGCATCAGAGCCGTAACGCCCAACGTATCGCCGACCGCGCAGCGCGGCTGTACGACAAGATGCGACTGTTTGTGGATGATATGAGTGGCATTGGCCACAACCTCGATAAAGCCCAGCAAAGTTATCAGCTGGCGATGAAGAAGCTGGCGGAAGGGCGCGGTAACCTGATTGCGCAAACTGAGGCTTTCCGAACGCTCGGCGTGGAGATCAAACGGCCGATTAATCCTCAGTTGGTAGAGCAAGCGCAGCCGGAGGAGGCGGACGAGGATTGGGCCGATGACAGTGAGCCCGATGAAAAGCCAGCAGATTCTTCACCTGCTTCGCTGCGCCGCATCAACGAATAGCACGGTGGTCACGTGCTCGCGTAGCGTGACTCTGATACACTTCGGCAAGAATTGTTTGTGGAACAGGTAAACCCGATGGCAGATGAATCACAGCAGGAAACTACTCATTTTGGCTTTAAGACCGTCGCGAAAAGCGAAAAGGCCGATAAAGTCGCGGACGTGTTTCATTCCGTAGCGGCAAAATATGACCTGATGAACGATCTGATGTCGTTTGGCATCCATCGTGTCTGGAAGCGTTTTACGATTGACAGCAGCGGCGTGCGCCGTGGTCAACGTGTATTGGATCTGGCCGGTGGCACCGGTGATTTAACGGCGAAATTCTCCCGCCTGGTGGGTGAAACCGGTCAGGTGGTGTTAGCGGACATCAACAGCTCGATGCTGAAAATGGGCCGTGAGAAGCTGCGCAACATGGGCGTGTCAGGCAACGTCAGCTATGTGCAGGCTAACGCTGAAGCATTGCCGTTCCCGGATAACTATTTCGATTGCATCACCATCTCGTTCGGCCTGCGTAACGTCACCGAAAAAGAGAAGGCGCTGGCATCGATGTTCCGCGTGCTGAAGCCGGGTGGTCGTCTGCTGGTGCTGGAGTTCTCTAAACCGGTGCTGGAACCGCTGAGCAAAGCCTACGATACCTATTCATTCCACATTTTGCCGCGTATCGGCCAACTGGTGGCGCAGGATGCGGAAAGCTATCGCTACCTGGCAGAATCCATTCGTATGCATCCCGATCAGGAAACCCTGAAAGCGATGATGAACGATGCCGGCTTTGAAAATACCACCTATTTCAACATGACCGGCGGTATTGTGGCGCTGCATCGCGGCTTTAAGTTCTGATTAATCATGACTTTTACCCCGATTATTACCGGCGGTCTTGAGACCGCCCTCAATCGTGTTCTCTATCGCGATCGTAGTTTGAAAGCTGCGCGCCAGCGTCTGGCGGGCAAAGTGTTAACGCTGCGCCTGCAAGAGCTGGATTTCCCGCTGGTGCTGGTGTTCAGCGAATCACAGCTGGATGTGCTGAGTGACTGGCAAGACAGCAGCGATTGCAGCGTCAGTCTGCGCTTGAGCACTCTGCCGAAGCTGCGCGATCGTCAGCAACTCACCAGCCTGATCCGCAGCGGTGAGCTGGACGTAGAAGGCGATCTGCAGGTGGTGCAGCAGTTTTCTGCATTGATGGATCTTGCTGAACTCGACCCAGCAGAGTATCTCGCACCCTGGATTGGCGATATTGCAGCGCAGGGCGTGAGCCAGGCTGCACAGCATGCGTTGAAATTCGTGCAGAAGCAGGTTACGCGTCGGCAGGACTATCTTGGCCAGGTATTGACTGAAGAGTGGCGTGTCGCGCCGGGCGCATTAGAACTTGCCTGGTTCTGCGAGGAGGTCGAAGCGATGGAACGTTCGCTTAATGCGTTTGAAACGCGTTTAGCACAGCTGGAGGCGAAATGACGCTGGGAGAAATTCGGCGCTTATACTTCATTATCAAGATCTTCCTTACCTACGGTCTTGATGAACTGATCCCCCACATGCGCATCACGTTGCCGCTGCGAATCTGGCGACGCTGTATTTTCTGGATCCCCAACAAACACAAAAATGATTCAACTGGCGTGCGCATTCGTCTGGCGATGGAGCAGCTCGGTCCGGTGTGGATCAAATTTGGTCAAATGCTCTCAACGCGCCGGGATCTCTTCCCACCTGCGATTGCCGATGAGTTGGCGGTATTGCAGGACCGAGTGGCCCCCTTTGATGGCCTGAAAGCGAAAGAGCAGATTGAGCGCTCGATTGGTGGCCCGGTAGAGACCTGGTTTGATGATTTTGACATTAAGCCGCTGGCTTCCGCTTCAATTGCGCAGGTGCACACCGCCACGTTGAAATCCAACGGTCGCGAAGTGGTGATCAAAGTGATCCGCCCTGACATCCTGCCGGTGATCAAAGCGGACATGAAGCTGATATATCGCATGGCGCGTTGGGTGCCGCGTCTGTTGCCGGATGGTCGTCGTCTGCGCCCGGTTGAAGTGGTGCGCGATTACGAAAAAACGCTGCTTGATGAACTCAATCTGCTGCGCGAAGCAGCGAATGCGATTCAGCTGCGTCGAAACTTTGAACAGAGCCACATGCTGTATGTGCCGGAAGTCTTCTCCGATTACTGCAGCGAATCCATGATGGTGATGGAGCGTATTTACGGCATCCCGATTTCCGATGTGGCGGCGCTGGAGCAGCATGGCGTCAATATGAAGATCCTGGCAGAACGCGGTGTGCAGGTGTTCTTCACCCAGGTTTTCCGCGACAGCTTCTTCCATGCCGACATGCATCCGGGCAACATCTTTGTCAGTTATGACCATCCTGAAGATCCGCAATATATCGGCATTGATTGCGGCATCGTCGGCTCGCTAAATAAAGAAGATAAACGTTATTTGGCAGAAAACTTTATCGCCTTCTTCAATCGTGACTACCGCAAAGTCGCCGAATTGCATGTGGATTCAGGCTGGGTACCGCCAGATACCAATGTCGAAGATTTCGAATTCGCTATCCGAACGGTGTGCGAACCGATTTTCGAGAAGCCACTGGCAGAGATCTCATTTGGACACGTGCTGTTGAACCTGTTCAACACCGCACGTCGCTTCAACATGGAAGTGCAGCCCCAGCTGGTGCTGTTGCAAAAAACCTTGCTGTATATCGAAGGCATTGGTCGTCAGCTTTATCCGCAGCTGGATTTGTGGAAAACCGCTAAGCCATTTCTTGAAGACTGGATTAAAGATCAGATTGGCATTCCGGCCATTTTGCGCGCAGTCAAAGACAAGGCGCCTTTCTGGGCTGAGAAGCTGCCTGAGTTGCCTGAATTGTTCTATGACAGCATGCGTCAGCATAAATTATTGCAGCACAGTGTCGATAAGCTGGTGAGCGACATGAACGCACAGCGCACGCGTCATCACAAGGCACGTTATCTGTTTGGGGTAGGGGCTACACTGTTATTAAGTGGCACCGCAGTGCTGTTAAGTCGACCCGACTGGGATTTCTTCCCCGCGCTTTTAATGGCCGCTGGCATCGTGACCTGGCTTATCGGCTGGCGTAAGACAAACTGATTGTCTGCCTGGTGCAAATCGCGTAATGTCGCAAGCTAAAGCCCGAATTCATACGGGCTTTCTGTGCGTTACATTCAATAGTTTTTCACAGAATATTAGAGGCATATCTCATGGGCGGTATCAGTATTTGGCAATTGTTAATCATTGCCGTCATTGTTGTACTTCTGTTCGGTACCAATAAACTTCGCAACCTGGGTTCGGATTTAGGTTCTTCCATTCGTGGCTTCAAAAAAGCCATGGGCGATGAAGACGATAAAAAGGATCAACCGAAAGAGCAGGACGCTGACTTCAACGCCAAAACTCTGGCAGACAAACAGCAAACCTCGGCGAGCAAAGACGACGCCCGAGACAAGTAAGGGTTAACTGTGTTCGATATTGGTTTTAGTGAACTGGTATTGGTGTTCGTTATTGGGCTGATCGTACTGGGCCCACAGCGATTACCGGTTGCGGTGAAAACCGTCGTGGGCTGGATTCGAGCGATTCGTTCCCTGGCTGCTAACGTGCAAAACGAACTGGCGCAGGAGCTGAAACTGCAGGAATTGCAGGACAGCCTGAAAAAAGTCGAAGAAGCAGGCCGCGGCTCGTTGTCGCCGGAGCTGAAAGAGTCCATGGAAGAACTGCGTAAAACTGCGGACTCGATGAAACGCTCTGTGCAGCAAAGTATCGATATCGAGAAAGCGGAAGATGAAGCCAACACCATTCATCAATCGCAGCCTGTTGCCGCGCAACCTGCTACCTCTCCTCAACCTGGGGTGACCCCGGCATCCGCAGAGCAGCAGGCCAGCGCACCGGCGCAGGCACCTCAACCTGTGACAACGGCGCCAGCGGAGACAGCGGCACCCGCCAGTGCTCCGCACAATACGACGCCGACACCCACCGTAAAAGATGAACGATAAACATGGCCGTTGAAGATACCCAACCGCTCATCAGCCACCTGATTGAGCTGCGTAAGCGTTTGTTGAACTGCATTATTGCGGTGTTTGCTATCTTTTTGTGCCTGGTCTACTTCGCTAACGACATCTACCACTTGGTGGCATCACCGCTGATCAGCCAAATGCCGGCCGGTGCCAGTATGATCGCCACTGATGTGGCATCACCGTTCTTTACTCCGATAAAGCTCACCATCATTGTTTCGGTCTTTCTTGCCGTGCCGGTGATCCTTTATCAGGTATGGGCATTTGTGGCGCCTGCGCTGTATCGCCATGAACGTAAGCTGGTCATGCCGTTGCTGTTCTCCAGTACGCTGCTGTTCTACGTGGGTGTGGCCTTTGCCTACTTCATCGTCTTCCCGCTGGCGTTTGGCTTCTTTGCCAAGACCGCACCGCAAGGTGTGACTATCGCGACCGATATCACCAACTACCTCGACTTCGTTATGACCATTTTCATGGCGTTTGGCGTGGCGTTTGAAGTCCCGATTGCGATTGTGCTGCTTTGCTGGACGGGTATTACCTCACCGGAAGATTTGAAAAAGAAACGTCCTTATATGCTGGTTGGCGCATTCGTGGTTGGAATGTTGCTCACACCGCCGGATGTTTTCTCGCAAACTTTGCTCGCTATTCCGATGTACTGCCTGTTTGAAGTCGGCGTATTCTTCTCCCGCTACTATGTGGGAAAAGGTCGCAAAGCGTCAGAGGACGAGGAACAGAACACTGAATCCTGATGTCTTTTGAGCAGGGCTTCCCGTCAGCGAGCGGGTGAATCAATCGAAACCGCCCTCTGGGCGGTTTTTATTTGGGAGAAAACATGTTTGATATCGGTGTAAACCTGACCAGCACGCAATTCGCAAAAGATCGCGAGCAGGTTGTGAAACGTGCGCGCGAAGCAGGCGTCACCGGCCTGTTAATTACCGGAACTAATGCCCTGGAGAGCCAACAGGCGCGCCAGTTAGCGGCACTGCATCCAGGTTACTGCTGGTCCACGGCCGGGGTGCATCCTCATCACGCCAGTGAATGGTCGGCAGAGACAGCGAATACGCTACGTCGTCTGGCCGAGAGCGAGCAGGTGGTGGCGATTGGGGAGTGCGGTCTCGATTTTAATCGCAACCTGGCCGCTCACGATCAACAAGAGTATGCGTTTGATGCACAGCTGGCGCTGGCGGCAGAATTGCAGTTGCCGGTATTTCTGCACTGTCGGGAAGCGCACGACCGTTTCGCGGCTGTGCTGGAGCCGTGGCTGCCAAAATTAGTGGGAGCAGTGGTGCATTGCTTTACGGGCACGCGCGAGGAACTGGAATCCTGCCTGGCTCTGGGCTTATCGGTGGGCATTACCGGCTGGGTGTGCGATGAACGGCGTGGCATGGAACTGCGTGAATTGTTACCGCTGATTCCCTCTGATCGTCTGTTGCTGGAAACCGACGCGCCGTATTTGCTCCCGCGCGATATGCATCCACGCCCCCCTTCACGCCGTAATGAACCCTGCTTCCTGCCGCATATTGTGCAGCAAGTGGCAAACTGGCGTGGGGAAGAGGAGGAAGCGTTAGGCTTACGGGTGGATAGCAACGCGCGCCAACTGTTTAAGCTGGCTTAGACCTTACGGAACTGTTTGTTGTCGACGCTGCGCATCACTTGCTTGTTCAGCAAATTCAGCAGTAACACTGAGCGGGTTTCGCCATCGGGTTCGGCAAAGATGGCGCGCAGCCCTTCAAAGGTGCCTTCGGTGATGATCACTTCATCACCGCTTTGTGGCGTTTCCGGGTCCAGCATAATTTGCGGCACATCGGTTTGCAGCGCTTCGATCACTTCACTGGATACGGTGGCCGGTTGCGCACCAAAGCGCACGAAGTGGCTGACGCCGCGCGTGCTGCTGATTGTGGTGGTGTGAATCGCTTCGGGGTCAAACTCGATAAACAGATAGTTTGGAAACAGCGGCTCACTCACCGTGGTGCGTTTGCCGCGCACAATCTTCTCCAGAGCGATCATTGGGCTGAGGCAATTCACCTCTTGCCGCTCAAGATGCTCTTTCGCGCGCAATAGCTGTCCACGTTTGCAATAGAGTAAGTACCAGGATTCCATAACTGCTCCCAAATATTGGACGCTAAGAATAACAAACCTGCTGTCAGAGTTATAGCGCATCGGCCAGCGGAAACGCGGCTGAGAAATAAAAATCACTACGAATTTTCCGATTGGTGCGGCTTATTAACGCTTTCTTGCAAGAAAATTGACGGCTGATGACCATCTGTATCAGACTCCCTCTCCATCTTTCGCATGAATTTGAAAAGGGCTGGCTGATGGAACTGTTCTTGTTGAGTAATGGCAAAGTGGCTGATGATGCGCCTTTGCTGAGCTACGCACACCCGCAACTGCACGCGATGATCGCGCAGCGGGGCATTACCTCGGCGGTGCTGGTGCCGTATGCCATCATTCGTGGTGATCACGCACAGCGCGCGCAAGACTTATCCGACTCTCTGGGTATTCAGGTGCGCACCGTGCACGAATTCTCTTCGCCGGTGGCGGCGATTGAACAGGCGGAGTTACTCCTGGTGAGCGGTGGCAATACCTGGTTCCTCAATCAGATGCTGCATGAACAAGGTCTGATTGTGGCGATTCAGCGTGCGGTACGTGAGCGTGATGTGCCTTACGTGGGCTGGAGCGCCGGTTGTAATGTCGCCACACCTTCGATCCGCACCACCAACGATATGCCGGTGCGCAGCAGCGTGGTGTTGCCTGCGTTGGGCTTGTTCCCGGTACAGATCAATCCGCACTATTTGGATGCGCACGTCAGTGGCCATATGGGCGAAACCCGTGACGAGCGTCTGGCCGAGTTCTGCGCGGTTAATCCGCATGAGTCGGTGATTGCGCTGCGTGAAGCCAGTTTCCTGCACGTGAGTGAAAACCGCCTGCGTTACTACAGCGCACGTGGTGAAGATTTTAAAGTTTTCCGTCATGGCGAGCCTGTCGCGGCGTATCACGATGTGCTGGCGATTCAATCGCTGGTGCCATTCTCCTGTCAGCCCGTTTAATGTTTGGGTATATACTTCCCGATTCACTTTGGCCGGAAGCTAACGCCGCATGAAATATCAGGATTTACGAGACTTCCTCGCGTTGCTTGAGCAGCGAGGCGAGCTAAAGCGCATCACTCAGGAAATCGATCCTGAGCTGGAGATGACTGAAATTGCCGATCGCACCCTCCGTGCGGGTGGCCCGGCACTGCTGTTTGAGAACCCTAAAGGGTACGACATGCCGGTGCTGTGTAATCTGTTCGGTACGCCAAAACGTGTGGCGATGGGCATGGGCCAGGAAGAGGTCAGTGCCCTGCGAGAAGTGGGTAAACTGCTGGCGTTCCTGAAAGAACCCGAGCCACCAAAAGGTTTCCGCGATCTGTTCGACAAGATGCCGCAGTTCAAGCAAGTGCTAAATATGCCGACCAAGCGTCTGCGTAATGCGCCGTGTCAGGAAGAGGTATTTAGCGGCGATGATGTCGATCTGTCGCGTATTCCGGTAATGAAATGCTGGCCGGGTGATGCGGCACCGCTGATCACCTGGGGCCTCACCGTGACGCGTGGACCGCACAAAGAGCGCCAGAACCTCGGCATCTATCGCCAGCAGGTGATCGGTAAGAATCGCGTTATCATGCGTTGGTTGTCCCATCGCGGCGGCGCACTGGATTTCCAGGAGTGGTGTAAAGCCCATCCCGGCGAGCGTTTCCCCGTCTCGGTAGCGCTGGGGGCCGATCCCGCGACGATTCTCGGTGCCGTGACGCCAGTGCCTGACACGCTGTCCGAATACGCTTTTGCCGGTTTACTGCGCGGCAACAAAACCGAAGTCGTGAAGTGCTTGTCCAACGACCTGGAAGTGCCGGCGAGTGCGGAAATCGTGCTGGAAGGTTATATCGAGCCTGGCGACATGGCACCTGAAGGCCCTTACGGCGATCACACGGGCTACTACAATGAAGTAGATAGTTTCCCGGTATTTACCGTGACGCACGTAACGCAGCGACGTAACCCGATTTATCACTCGACTTACACCGGTCGTCCACCGGATGAACCTGCGGTGTTAGGCGTTGCGCTGAATGAAGTGCTGGTGCCGATTCTGATCAAGCAGTTCCCGGAGATTGTTGATTTCTATCTGCCGCCTGAAGGCTGTTCTTATCGCCTCGCGGTGGTGACGATAAAGAAACAGTATGCCGGCCATGCCAAGCGCGTGATGTTTGGCGTCTGGTCTTTCCTGCGCCAGTTTATGTACACCAAGTTTGTGATTGTGTGCGATGACGATGTTAACGCACGCGACTGGAACGATGTGATTTGGGCCATTACGACACGTATGGATCCGGCGCGCGATACCGTGATGGTGGAGAACACGCCTATCGACTATCTTGATTTCGCCTCACCGGTTTCCGGTTTGGGCTCGAAGATGGGGCTCGATGCCACCAACAAGTGGCCTGGTGAAACCACCCGTGAGTGGGGGACGCCGATTGTCAAAGATCCGGCCGTCACCGCGCGCATTGACGCAATTTGGGATGAGTTAGCTATCTTTGCCGAGCCGCCGCAGCGCTAACGGCGGCCAGAACCATAAAAAAGGGCACCTATGACGACGTTAAGCTGCAAAGTCACTTCGGTTGAAGCGATTACGGATACGGTATTCCGCGTCCGATTGATTCCAGCAGCGGATTTCAGCTTCCGCGCGGGACAGTATCTGATGGTGGTAATGGATGAGCGTGACAAGCGCCCGTTTTCACTGGCTTCAACGCCGATGGAAAAGGACATCATCGAGCTGCACATCGGCGCATCTGACCTCAATCTCTATGCCATGGCGGTGATGGATCGCATCAAAAACGATCGTCAAATCACCGTGGACATGCCGCATGGCGATGCCTGGCTGCGAGAAGAGAGTGATCGCCCGATCATTTTGATTGCCGGTGGCACGGGTTTCTCTTATGCACGTTCCATTCTGCTGACGGCGCTGGCCCAGCAGCCAGAGCGCGATATCGCCATTTACTGGGGTGGACGTGAATTGATGCATCTCTACGATCTGGATGAGCTGAATGCGCTGGCGGTGAAGCATCCTAATCTGAAGGTGATCCCGGTCGTCGAGCAGCCAGCGGAAGGTTGGGAAGGTCGCAGTGGCACGGTGTTGACTGCCGTGATGCAGGATTACACGACCCTTAGCGAGCACGACATCTATATCGCTGGTCGTTTTGAGATGGCGAAGATTGCACGCGAGCGTTTCTGTGCGGAGCGCGGTGCGGTAGAAGCGCAGATGTTCGGCGATGCGTTTGCGTTTATCTAAAGTCATCAGCGTACGATAAATCACGCCGCTCACCCTGTAGCGGCGCGATTCATCGTGCTGATGGCAACTGATTAAACCCGTTCAAACACCGTCGCAATGCCCTGACCTAGACCAATGCACATGGTCGCCAGACCAAAGTGCGCATCACGGCGTTCCATCAGATTCAGCAGCGTGGTGCTGATTCGCGCGCCAGAGCATCCCAACGGATGGCCCAGAGCAATGGCGCCGCCGTTCAGATTCACTTTCTCATCCAACTGATCCAGCAGCCCCAAATCCTTAATGCACGGCAGCGTCTGCGCGGCAAAGGCTTCGTTAAGCTCAAACAGGTCGATATCTTGCACGCTTAATCCTGCCCGTTTCAGCGCCAGCTTACTGGCGGGAACCGGACCGTAACCCATGATGGAGGGATCGCAACCCACCACGGCCATGCTGCGAATGCGTGCACGTGGTGTCAGGCCGAGTTCTCTGGCACGGCTTTCGCTCATGATCAGCATCGCGGCAGCGCCGTCAGAGAGTGCAGAGGAGGTGCCCGCTGTCACAGTGCCGTTGACCGGATCGAATGCCGGACGCAGCGCGGCTAATCCTTCCAGCGTGGTATCTTCGCGGATCACTTCATCGATGTCATAGCGCTTCAGTACGCCATCCGCATCGTGGCCGTATGTGGGCACAATCTCACGTTTGAAGTCACCGCGCTGTGTAGCAGCCCAGGCGCGCTGATGCGAACGCAAGGCAAAGGCATCCTGCTGCTCACGTTTAATGTGGTGCATACGTGCCAGCATTTCAGCAGTTAATCCCATCATGCCCGCCGCTTTCGCAACGGTGCGGCCTAAGCCAGGATGGAAATCAACGCCGTGATTCATCGGCACATGGCCCATATGCTCGACGCCGCCGATCAGACAGCTGTGCGCATCGCCGACCATAATGGCGCGCGCGGCGTCGTGCAGTGCCTGCATCGATGAACCGCACAGACGATTGACGGTGCTGGCCGGGACGCGGTGAGGAATCTCCGCCAGCAACGCCGCGTTACGTGCAATGTTGAAGCCCTGTTCCAGCGTTTGCTGGACACAGCCCCAGATGATGTCGTCCAGCGCTGCGGGATCGACACCAGGATTGCGGCTCAGCAGTTCGCGCATCAGATGCGCAGAGAGATCTTCCGCGCGCACCTGACGAAACGCACCGCCTTTGGAACGGCCCATGGGTGTGCGTACCGCATCAACAATCACTACATTTTCCATTTTGTTCACCTCAGGCACTTTGCAGTGCTGCTTCGTCAATCGGTTGGGCCGCTGGATACCAGCTCTGATGCTGATGGGCTTTCTGTACTAACAGCTCGGGTATGGCATAGAGAGGGCCAAGCGCGGTGTAACGTTTAGCCTGATCGACCAGGTTGCTGGTGCTGAGCGTGTCCATGTAGCGGAAAGCGCCACCTCGGAAAGGAGGGAACCCCAGACCGTACACCAGTGCCATATCGGCTTCAGCGGGTGAGGCGATGATCTTCTCTTCCAGGCAACGCACCACTTCGTTGAGCATCGGCAGCATCATGCGGTTAGCGATGTCTTCATCGCTGAATACGCGTTTGGGTTCGCAAATCGGCTCCAGCAGGGCATCAACAGCCGGATCGGTTTTCTTCTGTGCTTTGCCTTTTTTGTCTTGCTCCCACTGATAGAAGCCCAGGCCGTTTTTCTGGCCGTAACGTTTCGCCTCGAACAGCACATCAATCGCGTCGCGGTAATCTTTCTGCATGCGAGAAGGGAAACCCTGCGCCATGACTTGTTGCGCGTGGTGAGCGGTATCAATACCCACCACATCCAGCAGCCAGGCCGGGCCCATTGGCCAGCCAAACTGTTTCTCCATCACTTTGTCGATTTGGCGGAAGTCAGCGCCATCACGCAGCAGCAGACTGAACGCGGCAAAGTAGGGGAACAGCACGCGGTTAACGAAAAAGCCGGGGCAATCATTTACCACAATCGGCGTTTTGCCCATTTTACTGGCCCAAGCCACCACTTTGCTGATCGTGGCTTCTGAAGTCTGCTCACCGCGAATCACTTCAACCAACGGCATGCGTGGCACGGGATTAAAGAAGTGCATGCCACAGAAATTCTCTGGGCGCTGCAACGACTGCGCCAAGTGGCTAATCGGAATGGTGGAGGTGTTGGAGGCGAGAATGGCATCGTCACGAAGATGCTGCTCAGTTTCGGCCAGCACTTTGGCTTTGATCTGCGGGTTTTCTACCACGGCTTCAACCACCACATCCGTCCGTTCAAATCCGGCGTAATCCAGCGTGGGCTGAATGGTGGTGAGTACGCTCGCCAGCTTAGCGCCGTCGATTTTACCGCGCTCCAGTTGCTTGTTCAGCAGTTTACTGGCTTCCGTCATGCCCAGCGTCAGCGCCTGTGGGTTGATATCTTTCATTTTCACCGGCACGCCTTTCCATGCCGACTGATAAGCAATGCCGCCGCCCATGATACCGGCACCCAATACCGCCGCTTGTTGCGGAGCACCGGCTGCACTGCTGTGTTTCTTCGCCAACCCTTTGACATACTGGTCATTGAGGAAGATGCCAACCAACGCGCGTGCCACATCGCTCTGCGCCAGCGGGACGAAGGCGGCCGTTTCCAGTTTCAGTGCATCATCACGGCCCAAACCCGCTGCGGCCTCAATGGTTTTCACTGCGGTGATCGGTGCGGGATAGTGCTTGCCTGCGGTTTGCATCACCATGCTTTTGGCAATGGTGAAGCTCATCGCCGCTTCAATCGGGCTGAGTTTCAAGGGGGCCAGTTTTGGTGCGCGGCGGGCCTGCCAACTGCCTTGTGCTATCGCATCTTGCAACACGGTGAGTGCGGCAGCGCGCAGTTTCTCGCTACTCACTACGGCATCGACCAGACCGAGTTTGAGTGCGCTGGTGCCATCAATATCTTTTCCGGCCGCAATGATTTCCAGTGCACTATCGGCACCCAGCAGGCGTGGCAAACGCACGCTGCCGCCGAATCCAGGCATGATACCCAGTTTCGTTTCTGGCAGGCCGATACGTGTGGTTGGTGTGGCAACACGGAAATCGGTTGCCAGCACGCACTCGCAGCCGCCGCCCAGCGCATAGCCATCAATCGCTGCCACGGTCGGGACGGGCAGTTCTTCCAGGCGATTAAAGATGCTATTGGCAAACGCCAGCCACTGGCTCAATTTCTCTTCTGGCGCATCAAACAGCGACAGGAATTCGGTGATGTCAGCACCGACAATAAACGCCGGTTTGGCCGACGTGAGCAGCAGGCCGCGCAGATCCGGCTGTTTTTCCAGCACGGCGAGGGCCTCGCCCAATGAAGCTACTGTTTTGGTGTCGAGTTTATTCACTGAACCGGGTGCATCAAACACCAACTCGGCGATGCCATCGTCGAGCCAGTGAACTGAAAGGGTATCGCCTTGGTAGAGCATGTCCGTCTCCTGAAACCGCGAAAGGTGATCTGGTCATACCAGATGAATGGGAGTGTGGGCGGCATGTTAATTTTTTGCAAACGAGTCTTTGCTTATTTGGTACGCCGATCACAGCGTGTGCAGCACGGCAACCCAGACGCGGCTGTGCTACACTGCCGCCAATTTCGCGACATCGGAGACAAGTCCATGGATTCACTGAAAACCCTGTATCACGCGCATATCAATACGCTGCAACAGCGGGCGCAACAGGTGCTGGCACGCTTTAAACTTGATGCCATGTTGATTCATTCTGGCGAGCTGTTGACCGTTTTTCTCGACGATCACGACTATCCGTTTAAAGTTAATCCGCAATTTAAAGCCTGGGTGCCGGTCACGCAGGTGCCCAACTGCTGGTTATGGATCGATGGCGTCAATAAACCCAAGTTGTGGTTCTACTCTCCGGTGGATTACTGGCATAACGTCGAGCCGTTACCTAATAGCTTCTGGACCCACGATGTGGATGTTATTGGCCTGAAAAATGCCGATGAGATTGCCCAGCTTCTGCCTGCTCAGCGCGATAATGTGGCTTACATT
The DNA here is from genome assembly GCF_059412425.1 of Pantoea sp. CFCC18177. Classification (NCBI taxonomy): domain Bacteria; kingdom Pseudomonadati; phylum Pseudomonadota; class Gammaproteobacteria; order Enterobacterales; family Erwiniaceae; genus Pantoea; species Pantoea sp. CFCC18177. Next base: position 3,839 of record NZ_JBNBPL010000001.1, on the reverse strand, counting down.
GGTCCGGTGCCATCGCGTGCCACGCAACTGGGTATCAATAGCGATCGTGTCAATCCCAAAGGCGTGATCGACTTCCTGCATTACCATCGCAGTATCAAAACTGAGTACGAGCTGGCCTGTATGCGTGAAGCGCAGAAGCTGGCCGTCGCGGGCCATCGTGCGGCGAAAGAGGCCTTTTTCTCGGGTATGAGCGAGTTTGATATCAACATCGCCTATCTGACGGCTACCGGTCATCGCGACACCGATGTGCCTTACGGCAACATCATCGCGCTCAACGAACACGCCGCCGTGCTGCATTACACCAAACTTGACCATCAGCCACCGGCGAAGCGCCACAGTTTCCTGATTGATGCAGGTGCAGAATACCTTGGCTATGCCGCTGATTTGACGCGCAGCTATGCGGCGCAAAGTAAGTCTCGCTATGCCGAAATGGTGGACGCGATGAATAAAGAAGAGCTGGCGCTGATTGCCACGCTGAAAGCCGGTGTGCGCTACACCGATTATCACCTGCAGATGCACCAGCGCATTGCGCGCCTGTTACTGAAGTTTGACTTGGTGAAGGGGCTGACCGAAGAGACGCTGGTGGCGGAAGATTTAACCGGTCCATTTATGCCGCACGGTCTTGGCCATCCGTTAGGCTTGCAGGTACATGACGTGGCGGGCTTTATGCAGGACGACAACGGCACGCATCTGGCTGCGCCAGCCCAGTATCCTTATTTGCGCTGCACCCGCGTGCTGGAGCCGGGCATGGTGCTGACCATCGAACCTGGCTTCTACATCATTGATTCGCTGCTGGCCGCGCTGCGCGGCGGCAAGTACAGCCAATACTTTGACTGGCAGGCGATTGACGCATTGAAACCGTACGGCGGTATTCGTATTGAGGATAATGTGGTGATTCACGCCAATCGTGTTGAAAATATGACGCGCGATCTGCATCTGGCCTAATGGATGCTTACGATATTCCCGCTGAGACCGTGAGCCTCAGCGAGGAAACCATCAAGAAGAGCCGCTTTATTACGTTGCTGGCGCATACCGATGGCGTTGAGGCGGCGCGGGCTTTTGTGCAGCAGGTGAAGCAGGAGCATCCCGCGGCCCGCCATCACTGCTGGGCGTGGGTCGCGGGTTCTCCGTCAGATTCGCAGCAACTGGGCTTCTCTGATGACGGAGAACCTTCAGGTACCGCAGGCAAACCTATGCTGGCCCAGTTGATGGGTAGCGGTGTCGGTGAAATTACCGCCGTGGTGGTGCGCTACTATGGCGGCATTATGCTGGGCACGGGTGGGCTGGTAAAAGCTTACGGTGGCGGCGTGCAACAGGGTCTGAAGCAGTTAGCGCGTCAACGTAAAGTGCCGATGCAATCTTTTACTCTGCAATGTGACTATGCCCAGTTGAGCGATATCGAGCGCTTGCTGCAACGTTTTGACGGCATCATCGAAGAGAGCCATTATCAGGATCGTATTGCGCTACGGTTAGCGCTGCCGCATCCACAGATTGATGGCTTTCGGCAAAACCTTTCTGATTACAGCCGGGGCGCGCTGACGCTGATCCCGCTGGACCATTAAAAGCATCTGTTAAAGGAAACGGCTGAATGCATTTTCGCGCCATTACCCGCATCGTGGGCCTGTTGGTGATTTTATTCTCGGTGACCATGATCCTGCCGGGGCTGGTGGCCTTAATTTACCGCGACGGTGCCGGACGCGCATTCAGCCAGACATTTATGATGGCGATTGTGATTGGATCGCTGTTGTGGTGGCCTAACCGCAAAAAGAAAACCGAACTCAAACCGCGTGAAGGTTTCCTGATTGTGGTGCTGTTCTGGACCGTGCTGGGCAGCGTGGGGGCCATGCCTTTTATCTTTGCCGAGCAGCCGCATTTGTCGGTGACTGATGCGTTCTTTGAGTCCTTTTCTGGCCTGACGACCACGGGTGCAACCACCTTAGTCGGGCTGGATACCTTGCCCAAAGCGATTCTGTTTTATCGTCAGATGCTGCAGTGGCTTGGCGGTATGGGGATCATCGTTTTGGCCGTCGCCATCCTGCCTATTCTGGGCGTCGGCGGTATGCAGTTGTATCGCGCTGAAATGCCAGGACCGCTGAAAGATAATAAAATGCGTCCGCGTATTGCTGAAACGGCTAAAACATTGTGGCTGATCTACGTCCTGCTGACCGTGGCGTGCGCGGTAGCGTTATGGCTGGCGGGGATGCCGGTGTTTGATGCTATCGGCCACAGTTTCTCCACCATCGCCATTGGTGGCTTCTCGACACATGATGCGAGTATCGGTTACTTCAATAGCCCCACTATTAATACCATCGTGGCGGTATTCCTGCTGATCTCGGGCTGTAACTATGGCCTGCATTTCTCTCTGTTAAGCGGGCGCAGCCTTAAAGTTTACTGGCGCGATCCCGAATTCCGCATGTTTATTGGCGTACAACTGACGTTAGTGCTGATCTGTACGATAGTGCTGTGGTTCCACAACGTCTACGCCAGCGGCTGGCAAACTCTGAATCAGGCGTTTTTCCAGGTGGTGTCGATGGCCACCACGGCAGGCTTTACTACTGACAGCATCGCACGTTGGCCGCTGTTCTTACCGGTGCTGCTGCTTTGCTCGGCTTTTATCGGTGGCATGGCGGGATCAACCGGTGGTGGTTTGAAAGTGATTCGTATCCTGCTGCTGTTTAAGCAGGGTTCACGTGAACTGAAGCGCCTGGTGCATCCTAACGCGGTTTACACCATCAAATTGGGCAATCGTGCACTGCCGGAACGCATTCTTGAAGCGGTATGGGGATTCTTCTCCGCTTACGCGCTGGTGTTTCTACTGAGTATGCTGGCGATTATTGCGACCGGCGTGGATGACTTCTCTGCTTTTGCGGCGGTGGCGGCAACGCTGAATAACCTCGGACCGGGGTTGGGGGTGGTGGCCGATAACTTCACTTCAATGAATGATGTCGCTAAGTGGATTTTGATTTTGACCATGCTGTTTGGCCGCCTTGAGGTGTTCACACTGCTGGTGCTGTTTACGCCGACTTTCTGGCGTGAATAAAAAGAGAAACAGGATTATTTGATGAAAGCATTAATTCTTTATTCCAGTCGCGATGGGCAAACCCGTGAGATCGCGGCACGTATGGCGCAGGCGTTAGCGCCACAGCAGCTGTGTGATGTGATTGACCTGCTTGAGGCTGAGAAGGTGGAGTGGTCACAGTATGATCGTGTGTTGATTGGCGCATCCATTCGTTACGGTCATTTCCATCCTGCATTGATTAAGTTTGTCTCGCAGCACAAGGCCGAGTTGCAGCAGCGTGTTAGCGGCTTCTTTAGCGTCAACCTGACGGCGCGTAAGGCAGAGAAGTGCACGCCTGTGACCAATGCGTATACTCGTAAGTTTCTGGAACAGTCACCGTGGCAGCCCGATTGCTGTGCTGTGTTTGCTGGCGCTCTGCGTTATCCACGTTATCGCTGGTTTGATCGCATCATGATTCAACTGATCATGCGTATGACTGGAGGTGAGACGGACACATCTAAAGAAGTGGAGTACACCGATTGGGATAAAGTCGCAGTTTTTGCCCAGGATTTTGCACAGTTACCAGGCAAATCGTTGTGAAATAGAGCGTTGTGGCTAAATTTAGGTCGAACGATCATTTTTTTGCAATAAACCCTTGTCAGCCAGAATTAACTCCCTATAATGCGCCACCACTGAGACGGCAAAGCGGCAAAGCGGCAACGCAGACGGCTCAGCAGGGTGTGAAGTGATTCACCCCGCCGGAGAAAAACGCTGAAAAAAGTGTTTGACTCTGAAGGAGGAAAGCGTAATATACGCCACCTCGCAACAGCAGCTTAAGGCG